>NZ_CP130322.1:3190536-3529048 GCF_033025475.1 Sphingomonas sp. C3-2 | reverse complement strand
GGGAGGCACCCTGGCTGTGCGGACATTGCTTGGCTCTACGGTCACGCGGTGTTCGAGGCAACCGCAAGAGCCTGTTGCCAAATGAACACAGGGTTAAGGAATCTATCCTCAAGTCCAAAACGGTCGATGACAATCGGCGGTCCATTGCGTAGCGTCTCCTTACTGAAACGCAGGCAAAGCCGTGGTTCGGGGAGGGCTTCGCCCAGCGGAACGTTTAAGGGGACGTTTCGACAGTGTGCTGAAGCCAACCAAAGGGGGCTGACGATTTATCGTCACGCGGGTGCCCGGATCGGAAACGATCCGGGCATTCGGCTTTTCAGGGCAGCCGCAAATTTGCGCGCCGCCCCTCTTGAACGCCGATTTTTCCATACCAGATTGAGTACACCGGGCCGCCCGATGGGGCCCGGGATAAACGGGATCGCCTTGGAAGGGATTCCGCAGAATGTTCATTTTGCTCATGCGAGGATTTGAGACATGCGTGCTTTCGACTTTACCCCCTATCGCCGTTCCACCGTTGGTTTCGACCGCCTTTTCGACCTGCTCGAAAACAGCGCGCGTCAGCAGCAGAGCGACAATTACCCCCCCTTCGACCTCGAGCGCCTGAGCGAAGATCGCTACCGCATCACCCTGGCGGTGGCCGGTTTCCGGCAGACCGAGATCGAGATTGTTGCGCAGCAGAACCTTTTGCTGGTCAAGGGCAATAAGGACGGCGCCAATCAGGACCGTTCCAACTTCCTGCATGTCGGCATTGCCAATCGCAGCTTTGAACGCCGCTTTGAACTCGCCGATTTCGTGCGCGTCGAAGCCGCTTCGCTGCAGGACGGTTTGCTGACGATCGATCTGGTTCGCGAAATCCCCGAGGCGATGAAGCCCCAGAAGATTGCCATTTCCGCCGGTGCGCCCGCGGACGTGGAGCAGATCACAGCCCATCGCGACGCCGCCTGACCCGTATCACCAGGAAAACGCCCGGGCCAAACACCCGGGCGTTTTCTTTTCAATCAAGCGCCTCGGCGATATCGGTGAGCGCCTGCCCGTCGACGATACGGATACGCCCACCCTCCAGCGCAATCACCCCGGTATCGGCCCAAGCGCCAAGCTGGCGGTTGATCTGTTCACGCGACATGCCCGCGAACATGCCCAGTTCGCTCTGGCTGAGATCGAGGCGCAAATGACCGCTGAGATCCTGCCCGTCGCATAGCCGGACCAGAAAGCGCGCAAGACGCGGCCCGGCCGTCAACGCACGGTCGCTCTCGATCGTGGCATTGGCCTGGCGCAGGCGCAGCGCGAGTTCGCGCATGATTCGGATGGCAAGCCCGCTATGCGCGGCGACGACCGCTTCGAAGCTATCCCGAGCAAGGCGAAGCCCTGACGCATCGTCGATCGCCGTGGCCGTCGCGGTGCGCTCCCCCCCGTCAAGCAGTGCGATTTCACCGATCACGGCGCCCGGCTCAGCATAATCGAGCACGATTTCGCGGCCGTTGCTGGCGATCATCGAGATGCGTGCGCGTCCCGACAGGAGGATGACAAGCGCATCGCCTTCATCGCCCTGGCGGACGATGTCGGTGCCCTTGGCGAATTTGACGAGCATGCCGCGCGCGAGAATGGCTTCGAGTTCGGCGGCACTGGCCGATGCGAAAATCGAATGTTGCGGGAGGATTGTCGCCAGTTGATCGGCATTCATGAAGACGCTCCGCATGCCTTTGGAATTGCCTTCAAAAGCCTATTGGAGACGTCCTGTCACCCCCTTAAAGAAAAAGGCCGGTATGGACACCCCGAAGGATGCCCATACCGGCCCGATTTTCTTCACCGTCGGATCAGACCAGTCGGCTCTGCTTCACGGCGGCTTCAATGAAGCTTGCGAACAGCGGATGCGGATCGAACGGCTTCGACTTGAGTTCAGGGTGGAACTGAACGCCGACGAACCACGGATGATCCGGGCGCTCGACGATTTCGGGGAGCGCGCCGTCCGGCGACATGCCCGAAAAGACGAGCCCACCCTTTTCAAGCGCATCGCGGTAATGGACGTTCACCTCATAGCGGTGGCGATGCCGCTCGCTGATGTCGGTGCCGCCATAGATCGTCGCGACATGGCTGTTGCCGGTGAGCGACGCAGGATAGGCGCCGAGGCGCATCGTGCCGCCCAGATCGCCCCCCGCTTCGCGCAGCTGCCGGCCCTCGGCATTTTCCCACTCGGTGATGAGGCCGACAACGGGCTCTTCGGTGGGGCCGAATTCGGTGGTCGACGCCTTGGCGATGCCCGCGGTGTTCCGCGCGCCTTCGATGCAGGCCATCTGCATGCCGAGGCAGATGCCGAAAAACGGCACATTGCGTTCACGCGCGAACTTGATGCTCGCGATCTTGCCTTCCGAACCGCGCTCACCAAAGCCTCCGGGGACGAGAATGGCGTGGCAGGGCTCAAGCGCTGCCGCGATATCTTCTTCGTCCTTTTCGAACAGCTCGGCGTCGATCCAGCGGACCTTCACCTTCACGCGGTTGGCGATGCCGCCATGGACCAACGCTTCGTTGAGCGACTTATAGGCATCGGCCAGGCCGACATATTTGCCGACGACGCCGATCGTGACTTCGCCTTCGGGGTTGCCGAGACGATCCATGATATCGTCCCAACGGCTCAGTTCAGGCTGGGCGCTGGAATCGAGACCAAAAGCGCCGAGCACCGCGTGATCGAGCCCTTCGGCATGATATTGCAGCGGCACGCCGTAGATGCTCGACGCATCGAGCGCCGGAATGACCGCGTCGGTGGGCACATTGCAGAACAGCGCGATCTTTGCGCGCTCGCTTTCGGGGAGCGGACGTTCGCAGCGGCAAACCAGCACATCGGGCTGAATGCCGAGCGAAGTGAGATCGCGCACGCTGTGCTGCGTCGGCTTCGTCTTCAGTTCACCCGCCGCCGCGATATAGGGGACGAGCGTGACATGGACGAAAACGCTGTTGCTGCGGCCGAGATCGTTCCGAAGCTGGCGGATCGCCTCCATGAAGGGAAGCGATTCAATATCGCCGACCGTGCCGCCGATTTCGCAGAGCACGAAATCGACATCGTCGGTTTCGTTGCGCGCGAATTCCTTGATCGCGTCGGTAACGTGCGGGATGACCTGAACCGTTGCGCCGAGATAATCGCCGCGACGTTCCTTGGCGATGATCGTCTGATAGATGCGACCCGAGGTGATATTGTCCGACTTGCGGCTGGGAACGCCGGTGAAGCGTTCATAATGCCCGAGGTCGAGATCGGTTTCAGCGCCATCGTCGGTCACATAGACCTCGCCGTGCTGGTAGGGAGACATCGTTCCCGGATCGACGTTCAGATAGGGATCGAATTTACGAATGCGTACGCGATACCCGCGCGCCTGCAAAAGGGCAGCAAGACTTGCCGCCATGAGACCTTTGCCGAGCGAGGAGACCACGCCGCCGGTGATGAAAATGAACCGCGCCATGGGAGTAAAGGCTTAGACCTGTAAATGGGGTTTGGGCAAGCGCCCGAATCTGGCGCTTGCCGCTAAATCATGCGTCAAGACCTCAAAAACAGAGGTCTGGAAGCTCAGTTGGTGTTTGTGGCGTTGCCCGCAGGGGTCGTCAGGCTGACGACCGGCGGTGCCGCGACCGGCTTGGCCGCAGGAGCCGCCGGCTTGTCGGCTGCTTCCTTTTTCGGTGCAGCGTCTGCCTTGGGCGTTGCCGCAGGGGCTGCCGTCGGTGCAGGAGCCGGGGCCGGTGCGACCGCACCCGCAAGCGGGTCGTTGGTCGGTGCCGGCAGCGGCTGTGCGGGCTGAACGGCCGAGGGTTCGCGGACGAGCGAGGTATCGAGAGCTTCCCCCGAACCGCGCATCGAGGCGAGAGCCGCCAGGAAAATGCACATGAGCACGAAGAGCGTTGCCAGCACCGTAGTTGCGCGCGTCAGGAAATCTGCCGCACCACGCGCCGACATCAGCCCCGAGGGGCTTCCGCCCACGCCAAGCCCACCGCCCTCAGAGCGCTGCATGAGAATCACGCCCACGAGAGCGGCTGCAATAATGGCGTGAACGACGAGCAGGAAAGTGAACATGGATGCGAAAGCCGCCAATCAGAAATGATGAAGCGCTGCCCTTACCTGCTCGCGCTTCTTAGTTCAACACATCAGGCAATTACCCAGCCAAAAGCTCAGGCGCCGGCCTCGATAATCGGAATGAAATCAGCAGCCTTCAGGCTGGCCCCGCCAACGAGCGCGCCGTCGACATCGGCCACCGAAAGCAGTTCCACCGCATTCGAGGGCTTGACCGAACCGCCGTAAAGAATGCGGACCTTGGCGCCTTCTTCGCCCAGCAGATCGACGAGCTTGGCGCGGATCGCGGCGTGAACCTCGGCCACATCGGCGACCGAAGGCGTGCGGCCGGTGCCGATCGCCCAGACGGGTTCATAGGCGATGACCAGCGTTTCGCCCGAGCCCGAACCGGGGACCGAGCCATCGAGCTGCTTGTTGACGACGTGCAGCGCCTTGCCGGCATCGCGTTCCGCCTCGGTTTCGCCGACGCAGACGATCGCGGTCAGCCCGGCTGCAATAGCAGCTTCGGCCTTGGCGCGGATTTCGCCGTCGGTTTCATGATTGTCGGTACGACGTTCGCTGTGGCCGACGATGGCGAGCGTGGCGCCCGCTTCCTTCAGCATGGCTGCCGAGATGCAGCCGGTGTGCGCGCCATTGGGGGCGGCGTGACAGTCCTGCGCACCGATTGCCAGCGTCGGCTGCCGTTCGGCGGCCGGAGCGATCAGCGTGAAGGGCGGGCAGATTGCAACGTCGACGCTGCCATTGGCGGCAGCGGCCTGAGCAATTGCATCAAGTTCAACCAGCTGGGCACGATCGCCATTCATCTTCCAGTTTCCGGCGACCAGTTTGCGCAAAGCCATTACATGCTCCTTGGTGATTCCGGGGCTGCCAATATCGCCGATACCTTGTCGAGGGAAGTTCTGCCGCCTAAAGCAACGCTTCACATTTTCTTTTTCGGGCTTCGGGCTATCGCATGATCCAGTTTTTCCGGCGCATCTTCAATTCCAAGATCGGGCTGATCGGCAGCTTCATTTTCATCGCCCTAGTGGCGGTTTCCTTTGCGGGATCCGACATTTCCGGCTCGATGAACGGCTCAGGCACATCGCTGGGTAGCGGCGTGGTCGCCGAAGTCGGCAAGCACGACATCTCGAGCGAAGAACTGCAGATGCGCGCGCAGAACCAGCTGGATATCCAGCGCCGCGAGATGCCGGGGCTCGACATGACGACCTTCATCAACGCCGGCGGTTTCGAACAGACGCTGGAACAGATGATCAACGTCCGCGCACTTGACGGCTTTGCCGATCAGGCGGGCTTTGCGGTCAGCCGCCGCTTGGTCGACGCCGAGATCGCTGGAATTCCGGCATTTAATGGCCCGGGCGGAAAGTTCGATCGCACGACGTTTCTTTCGGTTCTGGCGCAGCGCCGCGTGACCGAAAAGCAGCTGCGCGGCGACATCGCCTCGGACCTGTTGACGCGCCAGATGCTGGTGCCCACCGGTGCGGTATCGCGCGTACCCGCCCTGCTCGCCCGCCCCTATGCCGCCCTGTCGCTTGAAGAGCGCAGCGGCATGGTCGGCTTCGTGCCCTCTGCCGCGCTGACCGACGGCGCCGCACCGAGCGACGCCGAACTGACCCAATATTATAACCGCAATATCGGCCGCTACACGGTGCCCGAGCGCCGCGTGATCCGTTACGCCGTTTTCGACCGCGCGATGCTGGCCGCGAAGGCCAAGCCGACCGAAGCCGACATTGCGGACTATTACAAGGCGAACGCAACCCGCTACGCCGCCAGCGAAACCCGCAACATCACGCAGGTGATCTTGCAGGATCAGAACGCCGCGCGCGCATTCGAAACCAAGGTTCGCGGCGGCACGAGCTTTGCCGCCGCCGCCGCGCAGGCCGGGCTGGAAGCATCGACGCTGACCGAACAGAGCAAGCAGGCCTTTGCCGGGCTCAGCTCCGAAGCGGCGGCGAATGCAGCCTTCGCCGCCGCACAGGGCACGGTCCTTGCGCCGCAGCGTTCGGGCCTTGGCTGGCACGTCATTCGCGTCGACGGCGTCAAGACGATCCCCGCCCGCTCGCTCGAATCGGTGCGCGCCGAAATCAATCAGGCGCTTGAGAAGGAAAAGCTCGACGCCGCACTTTCCGATTTTGCTGCGAACATCGAGAACATGATTGCAGACAAGGCGACCTTCGACGAGATCCTGAAGGCCAACAACCTGACCGCGATCACCACGCCCGCAATCACCGCAGCAGGCGTTGACCCGGACAATGCAGACTTCCGTCCCGATGCGTCCTTTGCGCGCTTCCTTGAACCCGCATTCGAAATGTCGGCCGATGACGATCCGACGATCGAAACGATCGAAGACGGCAACCGATACGCGCTGACCGATGTCGAACGCGTGATCCCGGCGACGCCGCGCCCGCTGGCGCAGGTGCGTGCGGCCGTGACCGAAGCGTTCAAGCTGGAACGCGCTTCGGCACGTGCCAAGGCGATCGCCGACGCGATCGTGGCGAAGGTGAGCAAGGGTATGCCCCTTCCCCAGGCAATGAACGAGGCCGGCGTGAAGCTGCCGGCGCCCGAGCGTATCGGTGGCAAGCGTTCGGAAATCAGCGCTTCGGGCCGCCCGGTTGCGCCGCCGCTGACGCTGCTCTTCTCGATGGCCGAAAAGCGCGCCAAGCACCTTGAAGCGCCCGGCAAGCAGGGCTGGTTCGTCGTCTGGCTCGACAAGATCACGCCCGGCGACATCAACACGCAGCCCCAACTGGTGGACCTGCTGCGCCGCGAGATGAGCCGCGCGATCGGCCAAGAATATACCGAGCAGTTCGTCAACGCGACCAAGGCAGAACTCGGCGTGAAGCGCAATGCCGAAGCCGCCGCCAAGCTGAAGCGTCAGCTGGCTGGCAGCGAGTCCCTGGCACAATGAGCGTTGCTGTACGCGAAGCGCTGGAGGCTGGCCGCCCTGCCCTGATATGGAAGCGTCAAATTGCCGATACCGACACCCCGGTATCGGCGGCGTTGAAGCTGATCGAGGCCGATCGCGGCGATTATCTGCTGGAATCGGTTGAATGCGGCGAGACCCGCGGGCGCCACAGCCTGATCGGGCTGGCGCCCGACCTCGTATTTCGGGCCGAGGGCCAGAAGGCCGAGGTTAACCGCCATTGGTTGAGTGACAAGGCCGCGTTCGAACCGCTTGAGAGCAATGCGCTCGACGCGCTTCGCGAACTCGTTTTGCAATGCCGGATGGACGTGCCGCAGGAACTGCCCCGCGCGCTTGCCTGCCTGGTCGGCTATTTCGGTTACGAGACGGTGGGGCTGGTTGAAAAGCTGCCGCGTCCGCCCGAGAACGCGCTGGGCCTGCCGGACATGCTGTTCGTCCGCCCCACGGTGATCCTGATCTTTGACCGGCTGGCCGACGAGCTTTTCCTCGTTTCCCCGGTCTGGCCCGAGACGCCCGGATCGATCGACGACAAGATCAGGCTGGCCGAGGAGCGGATCGAGGCGACGGCGGCCCGACTGGCCGCCCCGTTGCAGCGGCCAGAGCCCGCGACGGATTTGCCCGAGATCGTCCAAACCCCGGTGCTCGCGCCGGGACGTTACGGCGAAATGGTGGCGGCGGCGAAGGAATATATCGCGGCTGGCGATATATTTCAGGTGGTACTGGCGCAGCGTTTCTCGACGCCCTTCACCTTGCCGCCTTTCGATCTTTACCGATCGCTGCGACGGATAAACCCGTCGCCCTTCCTCTATTATCTCGACATGCCCGGCTTTTCGATCATCGGGTCGAGCCCGGAGATCCTGGTGCGCGCGCGGGACAATGAGGTGACGATCCGCCCGATCGCGGGCACCCGCCCGCGCGGCAAGACGGCCGCCGAGGATGCGGAGAACAAGGCCAGCCTGCTCGCCGACCCCAAGGAACGCGCCGAGCATCTGATGCTGCTCGATCTCGGCCGCAACGATGTTGGTCGCGTGGCAACTGCGGGCAGCGTGCAGGTGACCGAGAGCTATACGGTCGAGTTCTACAGCCATGTGATGCACATCGTATCGAACGTGGTGGGGCAGCTCGATCCGTCGAAAGATGCGATCGACGCGCTGTTTGCCGGTTTCCCGGCGGGCACGGTTTCCGGTGCGCCCAAGGTGCGGGCGTGCGAGATCATCGCCGAGCTGGAACCCGAAACGCGCGGCGCCTATGCTGGCGGGGTAGGCTATTTCTCACCCGACGGATCGATGGACAGCTGCATCGTCCTGCGCACCGCCGTGGTGAAGGACGGCATGATGCATGTGCAGGCCGGCGCCGGAATCGTCGCGGATTCGAACCCCGAATATGAGCAGCGCGAATGCGAGGCCAAGTCCGGCGCACTGTTTGCCGCCGCGCGCGAAGCCGTCCGCATCGCTGGGGAGGCTCGCTTCGGACAATAAGGTGCGGGCCCTTTCGATGGGCCCGCAATCTTCTTTCGGCAGCAACGCCGCGCCCGGAAGGAAGCAAAAGCTTCCCCCTGCGCGCGCGACAGGATAAAGCGCCCGCCATGATACTCGTCATCGACAATTACGACAGCTTCACCTGGAACCTTGTTCATTATCTGATGGAGCTCGGCGCCGAGGTGCAGGTTGTCCGCAACGACGCGATCAGCGCCAATGAAGCGATCGCCACCGGTGCCGATGCCTTTCTGATTTCGCCGGGGCCGTGCACCCCCAATGAGGCGGGTATTTCGCTTTCACTGGTGGCTGCGTGCGCGGCGGCGAACAAGCCGCTGCTCGGCGTCTGCCTTGGCCATCAGTCGATCGGCCAGCATTTCGGCGGCCAGGTGATCCGCGCGTCCGAGCTGATGCACGGCAAGACATCGCCGATCACGCATGACGGCACGGGGCTGTTCGAGGGGCTCCCCTCGCCGCTCACGGCCACCCGCTACCACTCGCTGATCGTGCCCGATGAAGGCATGCCTTCGTGCCTGCGCGTCAATGCCCGCACGGCCGACGGCGCGGTGATGGGCTTTGCCCATGAAACGCTGCCGATCCACGGCGTCCAGTTCCATCCCGAAAGCATCGCCACCGAATATGGCCATGAAATGCTTGCCAATTTCATGCGGATTGCCGGGCTGAAGGTGGCGGAACGGGCATGACTGTTTCCGTATTGCTGCCCGATGCCTCGGCGCCCCTCGATTCCGAAACCGCGCTCGCGGCGTTCAGCGACATTCTCGACGGCAAGGCCGCTGAGGACGAGATCCAGCGTTTTCTGACCGTAATGGCGGAGCGTGACGAGACCTCGGTGGAAATCGCCGCCGCCGTGCGCGCGATGCGCCAGCGACTGATCCCAGTGAGCGCGCCCGAGGGCGCCATCGATGTGTGCGGGACCGGGGGCGACGGATCGCACAGCCTCAACATCTCGACCGCGGTCGCGATCGTGGTGGCCGCCTGCGGTGTGCCCGTCGCCAAGCATGGCAACCGCGCCGCGTCGAGCAAGGCGGGATCGTCCGACACATTGGAAGCGCTTGGACTGAACCTCGACCGCGCGTCCGAGACCGCCGAGCGAAGCCTGGCCGATATCGGCATCGGCTTTTTGTTCGCGCAGAAACATCATCCCGCGCTCGGCAAGCTTGCTGGCGTGCGCAAGGCTATCGGCCGCCGGACCATCTTTAACCTGACCGGGCCGCTGTGCAATCCGGCCGGTGTAAAGCGCCAGTTGCTGGGCGTTGCGCGCCCCGACTTCCTGAACGTGGTTGCCGGCGCGATCGAACTTCTTGGCCTCGAATCGGCGATGCTGGTGGCAGGCGACGAGCCGCTTGACGAACTGTCGGTCTGCGGGCCCAGCACGATCGTGCGCATCGGCGCCTGTGGCCACGGCACGTCGCGATTGACGCCTGAGGATGTGGGGCTTTCCCGCCATCCTCAGGAAGCGCTGCGCGGCGGCGACGCGGTCTTCAACGCGGCGGCGCTGCGCCGGCTGTTGCTGGGCGAAGAAGGCGCATATCGCGATGCCGTGCTGCTGAACGCCGCCGCTGCACTCGTTGTCGCCGGACGCGTCGACAGCTGGGAAAACGGCGTCGAAGAGGCGCGCGAGGTGCTCGACAACGGCGTGGCCAACACGCTTCTTGATTGCTGGATTGCCTATAAATGACCAACAAGCTCATCGAAATCTGCAACACCAAGCGCGACGAGGTCGCCCGGCGCAAGGCGCTGACGAGCCTTGGCGAACTGGAAGCGCAGGCTGCGCGCCAGACGGCGCCCCGCGGCTTTCGCGCCGCACTGGATGCCAAGGCGCGCACCGGCCATGCAGTGATCACCGAGGTGAAGAAAGCAAGCCCGTCCAAGGGCCTGATCCGCGCCGATTTCGATCCGCCGGCGCATGCCCGCGCCTATGAGCGCGCCGGGGCGGCATGCCTTTCGGTGCTGACCGATGAGCCGTATTTTCAGGGCGCCGATGCCTATCTGGTCGCCGCGCGCGAGGCGGTTTCGATCCCGGTGCTCCGCAAGGATTTCATGGTCGACCCCTGGCAGGTCGCAGAAGCGCGTGCGCTGGGCGCCGATGCGGTCCTGATCATCGCCGCGGCGCTGACCGACGCCGAAATGGTGGCCATCGAGGACGAGGCGATCCGTTTCGGCATGGACGCGCTGATCGAAGTGCATGACACCGAGGAACTGGAACGCGCGCTCACGCTCAAATCGCGCCTCATTGGCGTGAACAACCGCGATCTTCGCGATTTTTCGGTCAGCTTCGAGCGCACCTATGAACTGGTGGGCAAGGCACCGGCGGGATGCACCTTCGTTGCGGAAAGCGGGCTACGTACCAAGGACGATCTCGACGCGATGGCAAAGCACGGCGTCCACTGCTTCCTTGTCGGCGAAGCGCTGATGCGCGAAGCGGATGTCGAGCAGGCGACGCGCGCATTGATCGGGACGGCCTGATAGCGAGCGGAAGGAACGAACTATCGGGCTTCGCTTGACGCGGCCCGATATGTTTCCTACACGTTCCTCATTCGTTCCATTCGAGAGGCGCGCCGTGCTCACACGCAAGCAACATGAGCTTATCTGCTTCATCAGCGACCGTTTGACCGAGACGGGTGTCTCTCCTTCGTTCGAGGAAATGAAGGAAGCGCTGGACCTCAAGTCCAAGTCGGGCGTGCACCGCCTGATCAGCGCGCTCGAAGAACGCGGCTTCATCCGACGCTTGCCCAATCGCGCACGCGCGCTTGAGGTCATCAAGATGCCCGAACGCGCCGATGCTGCCCCCTCCGCACCGGTCACGCCGCAGGTTCCCGCCGCCAATCCCGCAACGGAACTCAGCCGTCCGCTTCCCCCGGCGGCGAACGACGTGCTCGAAATCCCGCTGCATGGGCGCATTGCAGCGGGCCTGCCGATCGAGGCGATCGAAAGCCACAACATGCTCTCGGTGCCGGCCGCCTTGTTGGGAACGGGCGAGCATTATGCGCTTGAGGTTTCGGGCGATTCGATGGTCGAAGCGGGCATTCTCGACGGCGATTACGCGCTGATCCGACGAACCGATGTGGCGCGCGATGGTGAGATCGTTGTCGCATTGATCGAGGACCATGAAGCAACCCTCAAATATTTCCGCCGCGAAGGCGCGATGGTCCGCCTCGACCCGGCAAACCGCGCCTATGATCCGCAGCGTTACAGCCCCGATCAGATCCGTATCCAAGGCCGACTGGCAGGACTGCTACGGCGTTACTGAACCGCGCCCACAGCAGCGTTCTCCCATGGATGATCGCTGCCCGGTTGCCTGACAGTCGATACGCGGCGCCCCGCAAGGGTGATCGCAAGCCCGCCGGTTCTGGCAAGCAGGCTCCGGTCGATCTTGAGCCATGCCGGGTGGCACCAGGACGGCAAGCGGCGCTCGCTGACGACAATATTTGCGAGCGCGCAAGCGGGTTCGAGTTCTTGCCGGGGAAGCAGATAGGAACTGCGCAGCGCAAGGATGCGCCATGTTCGTCCCCCATCCGCGACTTCCATGACACAGCTGTCCGGCGTGCAGCGCGCCGCACCGGCTTGGTCGAGCGAGATCAATTCCTGCTGCGTCCCGGCGCTTTCCCCGAGCGTGTTGCGGACATAATTGCCAGCGCGATCACGCAGGATTGCGTAGCCCTGCCCTGGCGTGCGTATGGCGAGATGACGACCATCGCCCGTGACGAGCAGATCGGGCGCGGGCGTTGCGAGCATCCATCCCATGCCGAGCGCCAAGGGGAAAATCCCGGCCCAGCGAACGCGCGTGCGCCAGAGGCATATCCATAACCCGCCAGCAACCGTCAGCGCGAACGCGCCGGTGGGGATGATCGGAATGCCGAGCACCGCCCCCGGCAGCGCCGCCGTATAATGCGCAACCCCGAGCAGCAGGCCGAGCGCCTGCCCTGCCCCCCACCAGAATGGCGCGCCCAGACCCACAAGGTCGAAGACCAGCGCGAGCGCCTCAAGCGGCATGACGACAAAGGTGGTGAGCGGGATGGCAAGGATATTGGCCAGGGCGCCGTAAACACCGGTCTTGTGGAAATGGAACATCGCGATCGGCATCAATGCGATTTCGACGGCGATGCCGGTTGCCAGCAACCCGAAGAGCGAACGCGCCAAAGTCATTGGCATCGGTTCATCGCGGCGCGCGAGAAGTGCCTTCATCCGAGGGTGTTCGTGCAGCGCGACGAGCGCGGTGACGGCAGCAAAACTCATCTGGAAGCTGGGGCCGACGAGCGATTCGGGCCAGAAGAGGAGGACGAACAACGCGCCGGTGGCGATGAGCCGCAGGGTGATCGCATCGCGCCCAAGTGCCAGCCCGCCCAGAACCAGCAGCGCGGCGATGCACGATCTGATCGTCGGCACCTCAGCACCGCTGAGCAGCGTGTAGCCGATGCCGGCCAAAGCCCCGGCGGCGGCTGAAATGAGGAGCAGCGGTGCATTCAGCGCCAGGCGTGGGCTGAGCGCCAGCAGCTTGAGCACGAGCAGCATCGTCGCGCCGACCACGGCGGTTACGTGCAGACCGCTGATAGAGAGCAGATGCGCAAGGCCACTCCGCCGCATCGCCTCTGCATCCGCTTCGCTGATGGCGCCGCGATCGCCGGTCACGAGCGCAGCGGCTATTCCCCCGGGCGCGCCGGGAAGCGCCTCATGAATATGCGCGGTCAGTCGGGCGCGAAAATCGCTTCCCCAGCGCGGTTTTCCAGCGGACAGGAGCGTGATCGGCCCCAATGCCCGGCCCGTGGCGCCGACACCCTGAAACCAGGCGATACGCGCATAATCATAGGCTCCGGGTACGGCCGCATCGGGCGGGGGCATCAGCCGGGCCTTGAGGCTCATCTGTGCGCCGGGTGCGACCACGACCGCAACCGGATCGGTGTCGACGACATTGATGCGTAGCCGTGGGGGCAGCTTTGCGTCGGCCACGGGCGCGACCGTAAGCCGTACAAGCCCGCGCGCCGGAAGTTTCTCAACCTTTTCGACCTCGGCGGAAAAAGTAGACACGACCGGGCGTTCGAGACGCGGCGCCGCCACCATTTCAGAACGCACGCCGATCAGCGCGACGCCAAGCGCGCCCGACAGCCCAAAGAGCAGAAGCGCCTTTCCCGAACGGCGGAACAGGCCGAGCGCGACGCCCAACAGCGCAAGCGCGAGAAAGGTGAAAATTGCCGCTGCCCAATGCGCCTGCGACGGCAAGACAAACCAGGCCGCGATGCCCGCGCCCAGCCCAATCGGCAGCCAGAGCGGGAGCTGATCGCGCTCCTTTTCCAACCAGGTTTCGATTGCAACAAGTGCAATGCAAAAAAATGCAGCCTCAACCCCCGTCTGAGGCTTTTGCAGCGCGCGATAAGCCGTGCTAGGGGCGTCCCCGGTCGTTCTGGCCATATAAGCATAGTGGAGAACATGCGCGTGGGCGCAAGCGTTGAAAACAAGCCTGTTGTAACCCGGTTCGCGCCTTCCCCGACCGGTTTCCTGCATATCGGCGGTGCCCGCACCGCCCTGTTCAACTGGCTGTTCGCGCGCCACCATGGCGGCAAGTTCCTGCTGCGCATCGAGGACACCGATCGTGCGCGTTCGACCCAGGAGGCGATCGACGCGATCCTTGACGGCATGAGCTGGCTTGGCCTCGATTGGGACGGCGACACCGTCTACCAGTTCGCGCGTGCCGAGCGTCATGCCGAAGTGGCGAACGCGCTGCTCGAATCGGGGCATGCCTATCGCTGCTATGCGACCCCCGAGGAACTGGCGGAACTGCGCGAGCAGCAGCGCGCGGCCAAGCAGCCGATGCGCTATGACGGCCGCTGGCGCGACCGCGACCCTTCCGAGGCCCCCGAGGGCGCCCCCTTCGTAATCCGCCTCAAGGCGCTGCACGAAGGCGAGACGGCGATTGAGGACGCCGTGCAGGGCCGCGTCGTCGTCCAGAACAGCGAGCTGGACGACATGATCCTGCTGCGTTCGGACGGCACCCCCACCTATATGCTCGCCGTGGTCGTGGACGATAACGACATGGGCGTGACGCATGTCATCCGCGGCGACGACCATCTGAACAACGCCTTCCGCCAGCTCGGCATCATCCGCGCGATGGGCTGGGACGAGCCGGTTTACGCGCACATTCCGCTGATCCACGGCAATGACGGCGCCAAGCTGTCCAAGCGCCACGGCGCGCTGGGCGTGGACGCGTACCGCGACGAGATGGGCCTGCTGCCCGAAGCGGTCGGCAATTATCTGCTCCGCCTCGGCTGGGGCCACGGCGACGATGAGATCATCAGCCGCGAGCAGGCGATCGAATGGTTCGACCTGGCCGGCGTGGGACGTTCGCCTTCGCGCTTCGACATCAAGAAGCTCGAAAATCTGAACGGCCATTATATTCGCGAAGGCGATGATGCGCGTCTGGCAACGCTGGTTGCCCCGCGCGTGGAAAGCCGGCTTGGCGTGACGCTGGACCATGCGCAGATCACCCTGCTGACCGCGGCGATGGCATCGCTCAAACCGCGTGCAAAGACACTCGATGAACTGGCCGAAGGCGCGCTTTTCCTCTTTGAAAAGCGCCCGCTTTCGCTCGACGAAAAGGCTTCGACTCTGGTAGGAGGCGAAGCGGCAACCCTGCTGGCAAAAGCGGGTGCCGCCTTGGAGAGCTCGGCAGAATGGTCCGCACCTGAACTGGAAAATGCGGTGCGCCAGGTCGCTGAAGATGCCGGAATTGGTCTGGGGAAGGTTGCGCAACCGCTCAGGGCTGCCCTGACGGGGCGTGCGACCTCACCGGGAATATTTGACGTGCTCGTGCTGCTTGGAAAGCAGGAGTCGCTTGCACGTATCCATGATCAGGTCGCCTGAGGCCTGACGGAGTTAATACAGGAGGAAGTGTTATATGGCCGACAGCAAAGCGAAACTGGCGCTGGGCGACAAGGAATTAGAATATCCCGTCCTGTCCGGCTCGGTAGGCCCTGACGTCATCGACATTCGCAAGCTTTACGGCCAGACGGGTGCCTTCACGTACGATCCCGGCTTCACTTCGACCGCAAGCTGCGAATCCGGTCTCACCTATATCGATGGTGACCAGGGCATTCTTCTGCACCGCGGCTATCCGATCGATCAGCTGGCCGAACAGTCGAGCTTCATGGAAGTCGCCTATCTGCTGCTGAACGGCGAACTGCCCAACGCTGGCGAACTCGACAAGTTCACGGGCACGATCACGCGCCACACGATGCTGCACGAGCAGCTCGCGGCGTTTTTCCGTGGCTTCCGCCGCGATGCGCACCCGATGGCCGTTATGTGCGGCGTGGTCGGCGCGCTTTCGGCTTTCTACCACGATTCGACCGACATCAACGACCCGCATCAGCGCATGGTCGCCAGCCACCGCCTGATCGCCAAGATGCCGACGATCGCCGCGATGGCGTATAAATATTCGGTCGGTCAGCCCTTCCTGTACCCCGACAACTCGCTGTCCTACACCGGCAACTTCCTGCGCATGACCTTCGGCGTTCCGGCCGAGGAATATGTTGTCGACCCCGTCGTTGAAGCAGCGATGGACAAGATCTTCATCCTCCACGCCGACCACGAGCAGAACGCGTCGACCTCGACCGTCCGTCTCGCCGGTTCGTCGGGCGCCAACCCGTTCGCATGCATCGCGGCCGGCATCGCCTGCCTGTGGGGCCCCGCACATGGCGGCGCGAACGAAGCCGCGCTCAACATGCTGCGTGAAATCGGCACGCCGGATCGCATCCCCGAATATATCGCCCGCGCGAAGGACAAGGACGATCCGTTCCGCCTGATGGGCTTTGGCCACCGCGTGTACAAGAACTACGATCCGCGCGCCAAGGTGATGCAGAAGACCGCGAACGAAGTGCTCGAAAAGCTCGGCGTGACCGATCCCGTCTTCGACGTCGCACGCGAACTCGAGCAGATCGCGCTCAAGGATCCGTATTTCGTCGACAAGAAGCTCTACCCGAACGTGGACTTCTATTCGGGCGTGATCCTGTCGGCGATCGGTTTCCCGACCACGATGTTCACCGTGCTCTTCGCCCTCGCCCGCACCGTGGGCTGGGTTGCGCAGTGGAACGAAATGATCTCGGACCCCGCTCAGAAGATCGGCCGCCCCCGTCAGCTCTACACCGGCCCGGTGCAGCGCGACTATGTGGCGATCGGCAACCGCTGATCCGAAGCGAATATCGCAACAAGAGGGACATGTGGCACCGCCATGTGTCCCTTTTGATTCGTGCAGATGAATTGTTGAGAACCAGACTCAACCGACTGATGATAAAAGATATCAGGCGAGCGGCAGGATCAACGTGAAGCGGGCACCCTGGCCTGGTGCGCTGTCCACCAATATATCGCCGCCCATCGCGCGGGCGAGCCGCCGGGCGATGTAAAGCCCGAGCCCGCTGCCGCCGGGTTCCGACACATCGACGCGCTCGAATTTTTCAAAGATGCGGCCGTGATCGCTATCCGCGATCCCCTTGCCCTGATCGGCGACGACGATCACCGCGCGGTCGTCCTGGGCTTCGCAGCGCAGCCAGACCATGGCGCCCGAGGGCGAATAGCGCACCGCATTGCCGATGAGATTGACGAGGATCTGGAGCACGCGGCGAAACTCGCCCCGCCCCATCAAGATTTCATCGGGCGCAGGCCGGTCTATCCGCACCCCGCGTTCGGAGGCGCGCACCGCGAGAAGCGCGGCCGCCCGGCGGGCTATGTCCGCAATGTCCACCGCATCCGATTGCGGGCTGAAATCGGGACGTTCAATGGCCTGGAGATCGACGAGATCGTCGACCAGCGCCATCAGATGACGCCCCGCGGTCGCGATATCGCGGGCATAATCGGCATAATCGCGGCGGAGCGGCCCTTCGGTCTGCGCGCTGATCGTCTCGGCATTGGCGATAATCCGGTCGAGCGGCTCGCGCAGCGCCTTGTCGAGCCGGCCGGCAAAGGCATCGGGCACGGCAAGCGGCGCCTCATCCGCTCCGTCCTCACCCGGCAAATCAAGCCAGCTGGCCCCGCCGCGAAACCCGCGAAACCGGCCGACGCCATCGAAAAGCGGCATCGCGGACAGGCGAACGCGCGCTTCGCGCCCCCGGATCTGGGCGAGTTGATTGGCAAAGCGTATCTTGGCTGCGAGCGCATCGACGAGCGGGAGAGCGCCCTCTTCATTTTCCAGCAGCTTGATGATGCGGGTGAAGGGCTGGCCGATGATCGCGCTGGCGGCGCTGCCGATCACCGTTTCAGCCGAGGCAGAAAGCGCCACAACCTTGAGACTGTCATCAGTTTCCCAGAGCCAGTCCGAGGTGGCGCGCAGGAAATCGGTTTCGCGGGCGGTGTCGGCGATATTGGGTTGTACGGCGACGCGCTGCGCCCAGCCCCCGACGGTAAGCTGTACGTCATTGCCGTCGGGCTGCGCGCGCACCCAGAGATCAAGGTCATTGGCGCCGTCCGCCGCGACGACCGAGCGCGAGATGAGAATGCCGAGCCGCTGCGAGAGCCGGGCAAGTGCTGCGATCTGCGGCACCGCGAGCGCACCCCCAGCCTCTCCGCCGGCGCGGATATGCAGATCGAGCAACTGGCGATCCGCCTCGACGAGGCGGCCGTTGCGATCGACGCGTCCACGCACGCCGGCGTTGAGCGCGCCGTTCACGGAACCCATCCATCCCCCCGTTCGGAGGTTCCCGACGAAAGCGCCGCAATCGCCGCGCGGTAGCCGGGATGGATCTGCCACGGCCGGATCGCATCCTGCGCGCGCGCAGGATCGACAGTATCGAAGGCGACCATGACTTCGGCGAAGTGATCGTCCGCCTCGTTCATCGCGAGCAATATGGCGGCGGCGGTATCGCGCGCGACGCCCAGAGCTTTCAACAGCAGGATGAGCCGACCGCCATTGGGGGGCAGGATCATTTCGCGTACGCCGTCGAAATCCATGCCGGCGCGAACGGCCAGAATGGCGATGAGCAGCGCAAGCCGCCCTTCGACGCACGTGGCCTTCAGAACCTGATCGTCGAGCCAGCCCCGTTCGCCGAGCAGTTGCGCGAGATGCATGGCGGCCGCCTCGAGCATCTCTCCCTCGTCATGGGCGGCGAGCAACGCAGAGCCGCATTCGGTGAGCGCGCTATCCGCCGCGGCGGGCGAAACCCCGTGGAGACGCACCAGATAATCGCGAATGGCGGCCGCGACGCACCAGGTGAGCCGATAATGCATCTCGGCGGGCAGATCGGTGCGCGGTAAGGCGCTGTCTTCGAAGATGTAACAGCGGCGGCTTTCGGCGATCAGCAGCGCCATGGCGGCGGCGGACAATGCCGGATCCGCATCGGCCATCAGCGCCTCGATCAACGAACTGGCCTCGCCGTTTGCCTCGGCATTCTTGCGCAGGCGTTCGGTAAGCTTCTGCTCCTCAACACGGGCGAGCAGCAGCGCGATCAGTTCGGCATCGTGGAGCGCGCGGGCGCGTTCGAGCACGGGCAAAGCGATGGTGACGCGCGTGCTGCCAAGCGCGGCGAGCAGGTCTTCGGAAAAATGCTGGCCGTGTTCGACGACCAGGCGCTGACGGATGTCGTTTTCGACCGAGGTGACGAGCCGCGCGAGAAAGCGGCGGACGGTGATCCGCTGATAATCCGAAAGCCGCATCGAATCGGGAAGGAACAGATCGACCATCGCGCCGATCCGCTGACGGGCGCTCTTCGCGGCGCGCGCCGCCTCCGCCAGAAGCCGGTCAGCCGGATCTGCCTGAAGCTTTGCGTCGTTTCTGTCCCCAACGAACATGAGGGCTGATTACCAGCCCATAGTTAATTTGGCCTAAATCTGTTTGAGGGGCATATCGCGCAATTTTCGCGCGACCAGTTGCTGGCCCGCCAGCAGCGCTGCAAAGGCCGCAAGCGCGCAGGTGCCGAGCCCGCCGACCGGATAGCCGAAAAAGGCGAAAGGCAGGAAAATTCCCGCCATGACGGGCGCGTTGAGGAAGCTGTGGTTGGTCAGCCGATCCTGCACGGCGTTGGCGGCCATGAGGCCGATCAATATCGCGCCGAGCGCCCAGACGCCCCACCCCGCCCCGTCCGCGGCGAGCCGGCCGGCAAGGATGACCGTGGCGCAGGCGGCAAGACTATCGCGCCCCATGCGCCAGAAACGGCTCCATTTGGCGGCGCGAAGCGCCACGCCATCCATCCGCTTGGGAATGGCGGCAACCGGCCCGGCCAGCGCAAGCAAGAGCGCGCCGACCGTGATCCAGCCACTCGCAAAGGCAGGCAGCGCCAGCGCCGAAAGGCTGATCGACCCGATTCGCAGCCAGATCGGCTGAATATTGCGACCGAGCAGGAAATGGGTGACGGCCTCGGAGAGCGAACTGGGCAGGAAATCCGCCCCCTTGCCGCTGAGCAACTGGGCTTCGGCGCTGCGGGCTTCCTCTGCTCGGTCGACGAGCCAGACCGATCCAACGGCCGCTTCGTGCCGAACCGCGTCCGCCTGAACCACCCGGCGCAGCAATGTCGACTGGAGATCCCAATCGCCGAGCATCGCGACGGTGCGGCGGAGCGTCGTGCCGTCGAGCGTGGCGATCCCCGCCCAGCGCGCATCGGCATCGATCCGCTCGAACCGCTGCATGTCGGCACTGTCCGGCAAGGTGAAGATCGCGGGTGCATCGACCCGCGCGGCACGGTCGATCACGTCCTGCCGTACGACGACACCGTCGCCGATCATGAGCAGGCGTTCATCGGGATGGATACGGTCCGCCGCATCCGCGACGCTGCGCGCGAGTTCGACGACGATGCCATCGCGCCGAAGCCTGTCGACCGCGCCGACCAGGGCGGCGGGCAACCGTTCGACCAGCACGACGACGTGCGAGGCACCCGCTGCCGCGGCCTGACGCACCTGATATTCGATCAGCGTCTGGCCGAGAAAAGGCAAAGCGGCGCGAAGACCGCGATTGTCGTCATCGCGTTCCGAACAACCGATAATCAGACTGGCGAGCGCCAACGTACCTAAACCCCCGGATTTCTTATCCGGTCGATAAGCGTTTTGATCGCCCGGTGCAAAGCAAGCTTTTCCCCACCCCCCACGCATTATTCGCCGCATTTCTGCGACGAATGGACAGTGCGCGCGGATTGATGGGAAAAGCACGTTGTTCCCTGTCGCCGCTTTCATGGTAAAGATGCGCCATGACTGGGGGATCACGCATCATAGACTTTCCTCGCGACGCCGCAGGAAGCGAACCGCAAGCCGAACTGGCGGAGCAGATGCGCGCGCCCGATTGGGACGCGATCATCGCCGATTCGTGGAGCGAGGCCCCGGTTTCGTCCGGCCGCGACCGCGCCATATCAGCGATTGCAGCGGCGACCGCGCTTGGCTGGACGGGGTTCAGTGGGTGGTATTTCACGCAATCGGCGCCGATGCCCGATCTGCCCGCGATGGCCGCGATGCTGTGCGCGCCGCTGGCGACGATCGGTGTCGGCTATCTTCTCGCCATGCGTTCCAGCAGCCGCGAAGCGCGCCGTTTTTCGGCGACGAGCGCTGGGCTGCGCGCCGAATCGGCCCGGCTCGACGCGGTGCTCCGCACAGTGACGACCCGCATCCATGAAAATCGCGCCCTTCTGGCCGAGCAGGCGGGCGAGCTGAACGGGATCGGCGAAGACGCCACGGTGCGCCTGCACGGGGCGAGCCGCGCCCTGGGCGGCGAGATCGAGACGCTGGCGCGCCATGCGCACGCGCTGAAGAGCGCAGCGATCGCCGCGCGCACCGACATGTCCGTCCTGCTGGCCGACCTGCCCAAGGCGCAGAGCCAGACAGAGCGGATGACCGAGGAATTGAAGGGCGCTGGGCTCGCCGCGCATGAGCGCGCCGGGGCGCTGGAAGCCCAGTTGGCCGCGCTGGCGCTGCGCGGGCGCGAAGCCGATGAAATCGCAGGCGGCGCGGCGCAACGGCTCGCCGCGCATCTTTCGCGCATGGAAAGCACCAGCGAGAATGCCGGGACACGGCTTGAGGCGGCCGCCGGGCAGATGACTGAGGCGGTCGATGCCGCCCTTGGCCGCGCGGCCGAGGCGATCGACGCCGCCCGCCGGGGCATGGAAGCGCAGGGCGCGGCGATGATGGCGATGGTCGAGCAATCGCAGGCCGCGCTTGGCCAGACAGGCGAAGAGGCGGCGCGCGCGCTGACCGGCCGGGTGGCCGATATCAACGACCGCATTCGCCACTTAGGCGAATTGCTGACGACGCACGAAGCGGTGACCCGCGATATGCTCGCATCGCTGCAGACCGCCTTCCAGGATGCCGAGCACAAGCTCGCGTCGCTCGACGAGGCCGGAAGCGCGCATGCCGGACGGCTTTCGGAGGCGCTGACCGGGCTGCATGGCAATGCCGAGAAAATGGCCGAAATGCTGCGCGGCGGCCAGAGCTATGCCGATACGCTGATCGGGCGTTCCGAAGCCTTGCTGACCGCGCTCGACGCCAATGCGCGCGAGCTGGACGAGACGCTGCCGGGCGCCATCGACAGGCTGGATGCCAAGCTGAACCAGAGCATGGCGTTGCTGGGCCAGGTGATGCCCGAGGCCGAGCGCCTGGAACAGGCGACCGAAAAGGCGTTCAACCGCCTGACCGACGCGCATGCGATGATCGATCAGCACCAGCGCCGGATCGACGGCGTGATCGGCGAAATGGACGCGCGGATCACGGGCAACCGCGATGCCGTCGAGGAACTGGGCCGAGCGATCGGGCTGGCGGGCGATTCCGCGCAGCGCTTTGCCGAATCGGTGGGGCCGCAACTGGTCGAATCGCTGGTCCGCGTGCGCGAGACCGCCGTTCAGGCGTCCGAACGCGCCAAGGAAACGCTCGCCTCGATCGTTCCCGAAACCCGCGAGAAACTGGGCGCGGCGAGCGAAGCGGCGATGCGCGAGGCGATCTCCGACAAGGTCGAGGTTCAGATGGCCGAGATTGCCGCCGCCGCCGAGCGTGCGGTGAAGGCGGCCGAAGCGGCATCCGAACATCTTACAAGCCGGATGCTGACGATCGCCGAGACCACCGCCGCCGTCGAAGACCGGATCCAGACCGCGCGCGACGAAGTGGAAAGCGCCAATCGCGACACATTGTCGCGCCGCGTGGCGCTTTTGATCGAGGCGCTCAATTCAACCGCGATCGACGTCACCAAGATCCTGTCGAACGAGATGACCGACACCGCCTGGGCAGCCTATCTGAAGGGCGACCGGGGCGTGTTCACCCGCCGCGCGGTGCGCCTGCTCGATGCCGGCGAAGTTCGCGAGATCAGCCAGCATTATGACGATGATCCGGAATTCCGCGAGCAGGTGAACCGCTACATCCACGATTTCGAGGCGATGCTTCGCAACATCCTGTCGACGCGCGATGGATCGCCGCTGGGCGTGACGATCCTGTCGTCCGACATGGGCAAGCTGTACGTGGCGCTGGCGCAGGCGATCGAGCGACTTCGCT
Source organism: Sphingomonas sp. C3-2 (assembly GCF_033025475.1). Taxonomy (NCBI): domain Bacteria; kingdom Pseudomonadati; phylum Pseudomonadota; class Alphaproteobacteria; order Sphingomonadales; family Sphingomonadaceae; genus Sphingomonas; species Sphingomonas sp. C3-2. Next base: position 3,506,145 of record NZ_CP130322.1, on the reverse strand, counting down.
GATCGCCTGATGGGCGGGCTCAGACGGGCTTGCCGCCCGAGCACACGCCGCAATCCCCGCCCTTGGCAACCGGACGGCCGCAGGCGCGGCACGCACCGTAATCGCCGGGGACGACGCCGTGGCCGACGCTGACGCGGTGATCGAAGACATAGCATTGACCATCCCAGAGGCTTTCGGCCTCGGGGATTTTTTCGAGATAGTTGAGGATACCGCCCTTGAGGTGGAAGACATCGTCGATCCCCTCAGCCTTCACAAAGGCGGTCGATTTTTCGCACCGAATGCCGCCGGTGCAGAACATTGCGACCTTGGGCGTCTTGCCCAGTTCGGCCCGCTTGGCGCGGAACCATTCGGGAAATTCGCGGAAGCTGTTCGTCTTGGGATCGATCGCCCCCCGGAAGGTGCCGATCTCGACCTCATAATCGTTGCGCGTATCGATCAGGATGACGTCGGGATCGGAAATCAGCGCGTTCCAATCTTCAGGCTCGACATAATTGCCCGCATCGCGCGCGGCATCGACGCCCGCCACGCCCATGGTGACAATTTCCTTTTTGAGCCGCACCTTCATGCGATCGAAGGGCATTGCCTCGGCCCAGCTATATTTGACGTCGACTTCATCGCAGCCCGGCAGCGCGCGGATATGCGCAACCACCGCCGCGATGCCGTCTTCCGCCCCCGCAATGGTGCCGTTAATGCCCTCGGAAGCGAGAAGGAGCGTGCCGCGAATGCCATGGGCATCGCAAAGGGTGCGCAGCGGTTCGCGCAGATCCGCAAAATCGTCGAGAACGGCGAAACGATACAGCGCTGCCACGCGCACCCTTGAAGTCATGACGTCAATCAATCCGTTTTCTTGGCTTCTTGCCTGAATTTGTGGAGCAACGGCTCGGTATAGCCATTGGGCTGATCCACGCCCTCGAACACGAGCGCGCGGGCCGCCCGGAACGCAATGCTGCCATCCGGATCGGCCGCCATCGGGCGATATAGCGGATCGCCGGCATTTTGGGCATCCACTTTCGCAGCCATCCGCAAAAGCGCGGCATCGACCTGTGCGGGCGTGCAGATACCGCGGAGCAGCCAGTTGGCGAGATGCTGCGAAGAAATGCGTAGCGTCGCGCGATCTTCCATCAACCCGATATCGTTGATGTCGGGCACCTTGGAGCAGCCGATGCCCTGATCGATCCAGCGAACAACATAGCCGAGAATGCCCTGGGCATTATTGTCGAGCTCGTTCCGGATATCGTCTTCGGACCAGTTGGCGCCCTGGGCGAGCGGGATGGTGAGGAGCCGTTCAAGCGCGGGAACCGCCTCCCCCGCAATCTCGCGCTGCCGGGCGAAGACGTCGACCGCGTGATAATGGGTGGCGTGGAGCGTCGCCGCCGTCGGGCTCGGCACCCAGGCGGTGTTCGCCCCCGAACGCGGATGGCCGATCTTCTGGACGAGCATGTCGGCCATCATATCGGGCGCGGCCCACATCCCCTTGCCGATCTGCGCCTTGCCCGAAAGCCCGCAATTGAGCCCGATGCGGACGTTGCGATCCTCATAGGCCGAAATCCAGTCGGCGGCCTTCATGTCCGCCTTGCGGACCATCGCGCCGGCCTGCATCGAGCTATGGATTTCGTCGCCGGTGCGATCGAGAAAGCCGGTGTTGATGAAGGCGATACGATCGCGCACCGCATGGATGCAGGCGGCCAGATTGGCCGAGGTACGACGTTCCTCGTCCATCACGCCAACCTTGATCGTGTACCGCGCGAGCCCGAGCAGATCCTCGACCGCATCGAACAGGCGGTTGGTGAAGCCCGCTTCTTCGGGCCCGTGCATCTTGGGCTTGACGATATAGATCGAGCCGGTGCGGCTGTTGCGGTGCCGCCCCAGTCCCTTCAGGTCATAGAGCGCGATGAGCGATGTGAAGACCGCATCGAGCACGCCTTCGGGCGCCTCAGCACCGTCCGCCAGCAAGACCGCCGGGTTGGTCATCAGATGGCCGACATTGCGCACGAAGAGCAGGCTGCGGCCATGAAGCGTCATCGCGGCACCATCCCGGCCGGTCCATTCCCGGTCCCCCGCGAGGGTACGCGTCAGGGTACGCCCGCCCTTTTCAAAACTGGCTTCCAGATCGCCGCGCATCAGGCCGAGCCAATTGGCATAGGCGGCAACCTTGTCCTCCGCATCAACGGCGGCGACCGAATCCTCGAGATCGACGATCGTCGTCAGCGCCGCTTCGAGCACGACATCGGCGATACCGGCTGTGTCCATGCGGCCGACCGGATGCTCACGATTAACATGAACTTCGATATGAAGACCGTTGTTGTTGAACAGGAAATTACCATCGCCCTGCCGCGCGATCCACGGCGTTTCGGCGGCAACGTCGGTGACGTCCGACCAGCTTTTGCCGGCGAGCGGAACGGCCTGATCCAGAAAGGCGCGGACGGCGGTGACGACCTGGGCCCCGCGTTCGGCATCATAGCCGCCGGGCTTTGCCGCGCCGGGGAGCGCATCGGTGCCGTAATAGGCGTCGTACAGGCTGCCCCAGCGCGCATTGGCGGCATTGAGGACGAAGCGATCGTTGAGCGCGGGGACGACGAGCTGCGGCCCCGCCATGGTCGCGATTTCGGCATCGACATTCTGCGTTCCGACCGAAAAGGGCGCGGGTTCGGGGACGAGATAGCCGATTTCATCGAGAAAGGCGCGGTAGGCCGTGGGGTCGATCGGCGTGCCGCGCCGTTCGACGTGCCAGGCATCAAGCTGTGCCTGAAGGTGATCGCGCTTTTCGAGAAGGGCGCGGTTTTCCGGGGCGAAGCGGCCAAGAATCGCGTCCACGCCCTGCCAGAATGCGTTTGGATCGACGCCCGTACCGGGCAGCGCGCGCTGTTCGATGAAGTCGTGAAGCCGCCGATCGATACGGATCTGCCCAAACGCGACATAATCAGTCATTTCTCATCCCTTCCTGCCCGCCGGGCACGACCCGACAGGTACGATTGCGTTTCCGCATGGCTTCCTGGGGAGAGGATTCGCCAACGCTATGCCCCAGTGACGCTTTTGATGCAATCACGCCCTTCACCCCGGCCCAAAGGCTGGTTACAAATGAAACGATGAGGATGCTGGATAGCACCGAGCAGGCCATTGTCGACGCCGCAAAGGGCGCGCCGATGCTTGCGCAGGTGGAACAATGGGCGGCGGTGAACAGCGGTTCCCGCAATTTGCAGGGGCTGTCGACGATGGCCGGGATGCTGGCGGATGCGTTTTCGACGCTTCCCGGCGTGCTGAAGCTGATCCGTCAACCGCCGATAGAAAGCGTTGCGCCGGACGGAACGCTGACCGGAACCGAGCATGGCCAGCATATGCTGCTGTCTGTCCGGCCCGAGGCGCCCGTGCAGATGCTGTTCACCGGCCATATGGACACGGTTTTCGGAAGCGACCACCCCTTCCAAACCTCTGCCTGGCTGGAGCCCGGCGTGCTCAACGGGCCGGGCACCGCCGACATGAAGGGCGGGATCGCAGTGATGCTGGCGGCGCTCCGCGCGCTCGAGGCGTCGCCGCTTGCGCCCCGTTTCGGCTATGAGGTGCTGATCAATTCCGATGAGGAGGTGGGCTCCCCCTCCTCTGCCCCGCTGATCGCGGGTGCGGCGCGCGGCAAGCTCGCGGCGCTTACCTATGAACCCGCACTCCCCGACGGCACGCTGGCGGGGGCACGGGCAGGCAGCGGGAATTTTTCGATCATCGTGCGCGGACGGAGCGCCCATGCCGGGCGCAACCCCGATGAAGGCCGCAACGCGCTGGTGGCCGCCGCCGACATTGCGCTACGCCTCAAACGCGGCGGCGGTGCCGGCCTTTCGGTGAACCCGGCCAAGATCGATGGCGGCGGGCCGAACAATGTGGTGCCCGACCATGCGATCCTGCGCGTGAATTTCCGCCCGCTCACCCCCCAAGATGAGGACCGGGCACGCGCGATGATCGACGCGGTGACCGCAGCCGTGGCGGCCGAGCACGACGTATCCATCCATGTTCACGGCGGCTTCGGCCGCCCGCCCAAGCCGCTCGACGCAGTGGCCGAAAAACTGTTCGGGCTGGTGAAGCAGAGCGGGCGCGATCTGGGCATCGAGATCGGCTGGAAGGCGACCGGCGGGGTGTGCGACGGCAACAATATCGCGGCCTGCGGCGTTCCCGTGGTCGACACCATGGGGGTGCGCGGCGGCGCGATCCATTCGGCCGACGAATTTCTGATCACCGATTCGCTGCCCGAACGCGCGGCGCTTTCCGCCCTAACCATTGCACGCATCATCGAAAGGGGAGTTGCTTGAGCTTTCGGATAAGGGCCGCCCGACGGACCGACCTTCAGCATCTGTATGAAATGGCGAAACTGACCGGGGGCGGCTTTACCAACCTGCCGCCCGACCGAAAATCGCTGACGGCCAAGCTGTCCCGATCCGAACAGGCTTTTTCCCGCGAGGCGGATACGTTGTCCGACGAATTGTTCGTGCTCGTGCTCGAAAATATGGACACCGGCGATGTGCGCGGCACTTGCCAGATATTCTCGCAGGTTGGGCAAAAATGGCCCTTTTATTCCTATCGCATCGGCACGCTGACCCAGCATAGCCAGGAACTGGACCGGACGTTTCGGGCGGACATGCTGAGCCTGTCCACCGATCTGGAAGGATCGAGCGAGGTGGGCGGGCTGTTCCTCCACCCAGGCGAGCGCGCGGGCGGTCTTGGCCTGTTGATCGCGCGCAGCCGTTATCTTTTCATCCGCAACCACCGCGCACGCTTTGCCGACACGATCCTGGCGGAGTTGCGCGGAGTGATCGACGAGGCCGGGGGATCGCCTTTCTGGGACGGGCTGGCGGGCCGTTTCTTCGGGATGAACTTTCAGGATGCGGACCAGTTCAACGCGATCCACGGCAACCAGTTCATCGCCGATCTGATGCCCAAGCACCCGATCTATATCGCGATGCTGCCCGAAACCGCGCGCGCGGTGATCGGCGTGCCGCACCCCAGCGGCCGCGCAGCGATGCGGATGCTGGAAAATGAAGGGTTTGCCTTTACCAGCTATATCGACATTTTCGACGGCGGCCCGACGATGACGGCCAAGACCGACGATGTCCGTTCGATCCGCGACGCCTGCGACGCGACCATCGTCGCGGTCGAGCCCAATGCGGGCGAAAAGGCGCTGTGCGCGCATGGCCGGCTGAGCGATTTCAAGGCGGCCTATGCCATCGTCGAGAAACGCGAGGGCGGCGTGGTCATCGATCCCGAGGGCGCTGCGCTGCTGGAGATCGGGATAGGCGACCGGATTTCGCATGTTGCCCGCTGGTGAGCAGAATTTCCGGAGTGTTCGATGTCGGTTGTTGAGATCAATTTCGACGGGCTGATCGGCCCGAGCCATAATTATGCGGGGCTGAGCCTGGGCAATCTGGCCTCGGCGCGCAATGCGGGCGCGGTATCACAACCGCGCGCCGCCGCGCTGCAGGGGCTGGCCAAGATGCGCGCCAATATCGCGCTGGGGCTGACGCAGGGGCTACTCTTGCCGCATGATCGGCCGGACGAAGCCTGGCTTGGCGAATTGGGCACGCGTTATGCCGAAGCCGAACCGCATCTGCAGGCGTGCGCGCTTTCGGCGTCGGCGATGTGGGCGGCCAATGCCGCGACGATATCCCCCGCCCCCGACAGCGCCGATGGCCGCTGTCACCTGACGGTCGCCAACCTCGTGACCATGCCCCATCGCAGCCATGAATGGCCGGGAACGCTGGCGCAGCTGCAACTGGCCTTTGCGCATGACGCCTTCGCCGTCCATGCGCCGGTTCCCGCCCCCTTTGGCGATGAGGGTGCCGCCAACCATATGCGCCTGTGCCGCGATCACGGTGCGCCCGCGATCGAGGTTTTCGTTTACGGCGAAAGCGGTGGCCCCTTCCCTGCCCGCCAGCATGTGGAAGCCTCGCGCGCGGTGGCCCGGCGCCACGGGCTGCCCCCGGAGCGGACAATGTTCGTTCGCCAATCCGACGCGGCGATCGCGGCGGGCGCGTTCCACAACGATGTTGTTGCGGTGGCGAACGAGCATGTGCTGTTCACCCACGAGCTGGCCTTTGCCGACCGCGAGGCGGTGTATGCCGAATTGCGGCGGAAGCTGCCCGAGATCGAGATCGTCGAGGTTCCGGCGGCGGCGGTGAGCCTTGAGGACGCCATCCGATCCTATCTGTTCAACGCCCAGCTGGTTACGTTGCCCATGGGCGACATGGCGCTGATCCTGCCCAGCGAAGCGCGCGAGACGCCCGCGGTGTGGCGCTGGCTGGAGGCGCATGTGGCGGGCAATGGCCCGATCCGCCGGCTCGAAGTGGTGGATGTTCGCCAGTCGATGGCCAATGGCGGCGGCCCCGCCTGTCTCCGTCTACGGGTCGTGTGCGATCCAGCGCTGGTCGACCCGCGCTTTCTTCTCGATGGGCGGAAGATCGCGCAGCTCGAAGCACTGGTGGAGGCACACTGGCCGGAGCAGATCGGCGCCGCCGACATCGGCAACCCGGAGCTGATCAGACAGATCCGGGCGGCGCGGCAGGCCCTGTTGGAGATGCTGGACCTGAATACGCTGGCCCAGCGCTAGAACCTGCCGCTTTACAGGGTGATCGCCGTTATTCGGCGGCGATCGCCGATGCCCGCCTGTCCACCGTGACGTGCATGCCATTCACGCGCTTGTGAAAGTCACCGGCGCGGGTACGCGGGTTGTAGAACTGACGATACCAGATGCGTTCCTTGTGGAACGGCCCGTCATCGAGCACCTGCAGCACGCTGATGGCCGGTTCCTTGTTCTGCCACAGCTCGAAATCCTGCGCGAAGGCGGCGAGCGCGGTATCCTGATAACCGCGCGCGATTTCGAGCCCGGTTTCGTCGACGCTGTCGTCGGCGACCTTGACCATCACCGCGTGCCAGACCTTCACCACGCCGTCTTCGACCGGGGTGTGGCAGATCATCATGAGGGCCGGAAACTGGCCGCCCATGCGCGACTGGAGGATGCCGGGGCCGGTGTACCAGGTATCGGTTTCGAGCGTCCCCGCCTCGCTCACCAGCGTCCGGTGGCCTGCCCGGAAAAACTGCCGGATGATATGGCCTTCGAATTCATTGGCGAAATATTCGATATCGAGACTGCCATGCACCGGCACGAAATGGGCATAGTCGGTCATGTTGTCGACGATTTCCTGCGGATGGACCGGCAGCGTGCCGAGATGATCGATCCGCCAGCGTGCCCAGCCCGGCATATCCCATTCGGCGAAGGCGGGCAGATCGTAATCGGGCGCCCCGCCCTCTGCATCGTGCCACATCCAGATGCAGCCCGCGCGTTCGATCACCGGGAAGGTCTTGATGCACGCGGCCTTGGGGATGGCGTGGGTGGAATAGGGAATATCGTCGCACTGGCCTTGCGGGTTGAAGCGCCAGCCATGACCGGGGCAGCGGATCGAATCCCCTTCGATCTGGTTGCCGTCGCGCACGATATAGGAGGTCGTGTTCTTCGCCAGATGGACGCGCATGTGCGGGCAGTAAGCATCGACGAGGAAGACCTTGCCGCTGTCCTTGCCGCGATAGGCGACGAATTCGCGCCCGAAGAAGCGAAGCGCCAGCGGCGCCTCGCCCAGTTCGTTGCTGTCGGCGATCATGAACCAGCCCCGCGGGAAGGTGTGTTCGCCCAGACCATATTCAGCCGTTGTTGCCATAGTCCCTCTCCTTGTTTCGCTGGCTCAGATGAACGTGTCGGTATTTGCCGCGCCGAGCATGACACCGCCGACATTGCGGCCGACCTTGTCGGGGTTGTTGGCGATATGCGTGCGCCCGGTATGGATGTCGGCAAAGGTGCGGGCGACGGGGTTGCTGCGGATCACGCCCTGTGCGCCGCTGAGATAGAAGATCCGCGTGATCAGTTCCGCGCAGCGATCGAGCACCTCGGCCGACTGGAAGCGGAAGCGCAACCGCTGATCGAGATCGAAGGGCTGGCCGGCACGCGCCTGATCCATCAGGACCGCGAAATTGCGCGAGAGCACCAGCTTCATCTCGTCGATCGCGGCGGCCGTGCGGGCAACCGTCATCCGGGTATCCGGATCATCGGACGTCTTGGAGAAATCATTGGCGCTCACCCGGCGCGCGCCCATTTCGAGGAAGGTATCGAGCGCGCCCTGTAGTGCGCCGATCGCCGAGGACGACACCGCGCGGACGAAGATCTGGCCGAAGGGCAGCTTGTAGAGCGGCGCGTCGTTGACCTTGAGGCCGGGGCTGGTGGTGGCGAAACCGTCCTTCGAGCGGTGCGAGCGATAGGCGGGCACAAAGGCATCCTTCACCACGACGTCATGGCTGCCGGTGCCACGCAGGCCGAGCGTGTCCCAAACGCGGATCACCTCGAAATCGGCACGGGGCACGAGGAAGGTGCGATAATCGGGCGGGCCATCGGGGCTGGGCACGAGACCACCGAGAAAGACCCATTCGCAGTGATCGACGCCGCTCGAGAAATTCCAGCGCCCGCTGATCCGATAGCCGCCATCAACGGGCGTAACTTCGGCCTTGGGCATGTAGGACGACGCGATCAGCGTGTCGTCGCGCTCGCCCCAGACATCGGCCTGCGCCTGCGCATCGAACAAGGCGAGCTGCCAGTTATGGACCGCGACGACACCGAAGACCCATGCCGAGGACATGCACCCTTCAGCAAGCGTGGTCTGGACCGCATAGAAGGTTTCGGGATCGAGTTCGTAACCGCCATATTGCCTGGGCTGGAGGATGCGGAAAAGGCCGGCGTCCTGAAAATCGCGGATCGTTTCATCGGGCACACGGCAGAGCGTGGCGGCCTGTTCGGCGCGTTCGCGCAAGACCGGAACAAGCGCGCGGGCCCGGGCGACGAGATCGCTGCTTTGGACAAGGGTTGCTGCAGAAGCTTTCATAGCGCGTCTCCTTTTCAGATTTCAGTGGTGGCGAGTTCGGGCTCGGCGGCGGGCGCGGAAGCGTCCGCAGCGCCGAAACCGACCGAGAAGTCATGCCCCCAGAGGCTGGCGGCGGTGGTTTCGAAAACGGTGTGGCGATCCCAGTCGATCACGCGGCCGCCATAGCCATATTCAATGGCAAAACCGCCGGGTGACTGGATGTAGAAGGAAATCATGTGATCGTTCACATGACGCCCCAGCGTGGCCATCAGGGGGACCTTGTGCCGGGCGGCGCGGTCCATCGCGCGGCCGATTTCGTCGATGGTGGCGGCCTCGACCATCAGATGGACGCAACCCGACGGCACATCGCCCTCGAACAGCGCAAGGCTGTGATGACGGCCATTGCCACAGTGCATGAAATCGATGCGCTGCGCGGACTGGCCCTCGGGACGGTGCACCATGATATCCGACAGGCCGAAGCCCAGCACATCGTGCATGAAGGCACGGGTTTCCTCGAAGGCGGGCGCCGGCAAAACCATATGGCCAAGGCCGAGTTCGCCGGTGACGAAGCCCTCTACCCCCTCGGGCGAAACGAAGCGCGCAAAGTCGCTGACATAGCCCCAGCAAATTTCGTGGCGGTTGTTCGACGGATCGAGAAACCAGACCATGTCCGCCACATGCCGCAGCGCGATTTCGGCAGGGGTTCCCGGAAAAATTTCAACACCGGCGGCGACCAGTTCGGCGATGGCGGCCTGGAAGGCGGGCTTGTTGGCGACTTCCCACCCGCTGGCGGCGTAGCGATCGGCGGCCGCGCGCTGCACAAAGATGCGGCCGGCGCGTTCATCCATCTTGAGCGCGACATCATCGCCGAGGCGCGCGGCCTTCATGCCCAGAACGTCTTCGCCATAGCGGACCCAGCTCTCTGGCGCGGCGGCATGGACGACTACATAGGCCAGTGCGGTGATCTGCACGGTTCGCTCTCCCTCGATCCTTGTGAGGGAAACATGCCGCCACCGATCACCGAAAACCTTGATCCAGATCAAATTAGAGATGCTTTGCGCACATAATCAAATCGAAGAAACGCATTTCACGATATATTCAACTGATAAACCCCTCTTTGCGTAATGCGGGACAACCCACACCTGACAAGACAGTGGGTAGTTTCGGGCACCCAATCCGTACTGAGTAGACGGACGTGGTTGATCTCTGGAATGGCGCGGTCGGCCGCGCAGGCGTCTGATAGGCGCATGCACCAGCTTTCGCCCTTCGCCCGGAAATAGCCATGCAGGCCTCCACATGCACCAACAGTGCATCGGAAACCCGCACTTTCATGCCGGATCAGGTGATGATCGGAATGCCCGCGCGCGTCGCCTATCTCACCAATGCCTATCCCAAGGTGAGCCACAGCTTCATCCGGCGCGAGATCCGCGCGCTTGAGCAACAGGGTTTTGAAATCCTGCGCATCTCGATCCGCCCGGGCGATGCCAACCTGCCCGAAGCGGAGGACCGCGCCGAAGCCGACCGCACGGTCACCATGCTCAACGGGCGCTGGTTGCCCTTCCTGACCGCGACGCTTGCCCAGGCGATCCGCCGCCCCATCCGCTTCCTCAAGGCCTGCGCCTTTGCCGCGACCACAGGAGTGCGGAGCGAGGCGGGCCTTTTCAAATCGATGGTCTATCTGGTCGAAGCGTGTTTTCTGGTGCGCCTGCTCGCAGCCCATGGCCTGCGGCATGTGCATGTCCATTTCGGCACCAATCCGGCAACGGTTGCGATGCTGGCGCATCAGCTCGCCGCGATCACCTTCAGCGTGACGCTGCACGGGCCGGACGAGTTCGACGCGCCCAAGGCACTCCACATCCGCGAAAAGGTGGCGTCCGCGAGCTTCGTGGTCGCGATATCCAATTTCGGGCTGGCGCAGCTGATGCGCTGGTCCGACCCCGAGGACTGGCGGAAGATCAAGGTGATCCGCTGCGGCGTCGACCAGCGGCTGCTCCAATCTTCGGCCAATGACCAAGCCAATGTCGGGATATGGTCCAACACGCTGGTGTGCATCGCCCGGCTGAGTGCGCAAAAGGGGCTGAACCTGCTGCTCCGCGCGGTCGCACGGCTGGCGCACGACCATGAGTTCACGGTCCGTATCATCGGCGACGGCGAACTGCGGGCCGAACTGGAAAAGGATATCCGGACGCTCGGCCTGGAGCAGCATGTCGTGCTGTTGGGTTGGCGCGGCGTCGACGATGTCCGCAAGGAAATATTGGCGGCGCGCGCGATGGTGCTTCCCAGCCTTGCCGAAGGGCTGCCCGTGGTGCTGATGGAAGCGCTCGCGCTGGGCCGGCCGGTCGTCACCACCTGCATCGCGGGTATTCCCGAACTGGTTGATGAGGCCTGTGGTTGCCTGGTCGCCGCGGGCTCGGATGCAGCGCTGGCGCAGGCGATCGAGGAAATCCTGACCGCTTCTCCCCCGCGCCTTGCCCAGATGGGCGCGATCGGGCGTGAACGCGTGATCCGCAGCCATAATGTGGATCGCAACACCTCCACCCTCGCGGCGCTGCTGCGTCCGCTCGTCTGATGATCGTCGCGCTCGGACATTGGGTCCTTGCGATCCTCCTCAGCCTTCCGGCGATGGTGCTTGGGCTCGAATGCGTGATGGCGCTGACCACGCAGCGGAAAGCGCGCGGGCAGCATCCGCCGGCGTCCCCCTTTGTGCTGATCATGCGCGCCCGCAATGCACAGGGCCATATCGCCGCCACTATCCGTGCGGCGCGGGCACAGCTTCGCCCCTGCGATCAGTTGCTGGTGATAGCGGACAATTGCACCGACGATACCGCGACCATAGCACAAGTGGCGGGCGCTACCGTCGTGGCACGACAGGATTTCCGGCACGCCGACAAGGCGGATGGCTGGCAGTTCGGGCGAACGATATTGCAGCCCGCCCCGCCCCAACTGATTGTCCTGATGGAAGCCGGGCAGGTTCCATTTCCGGGAGCGATTCAGCAACTCGCCGCCGCCGCCGCGATCAACGGGTGCGCCACCCTAGCGCCGTTGCTGTGCGTGCCGGACCACGCCGCCGGGCCGCAGACGCGCGTGGCGGCATTTTCCTGCCTGATGCACCGCCAGATCCTTCAGACCGGGTTGCAGCGTCTTGCCGGTATCGCGGCACCGGCCGAGGGGCCCGTCGCGCTGCCATGGGCTGTCTTCGATCGCATGCCGCTGGGGGCCGAAGGCCTGACGCGGCATGCGCTCCGCTGCGAGCGCGATGCGGCCTTTGTCGAGCATGATCGCGCCAGAGCGCGTGGACAGATGGCAGGTGCCGTCACGCCCGCGCTGCGCCACATCCCGATGCCCCGCCACCTCATGCCCTCTATCCGCTCGGCACTGGGGCTCTCGGCGATCGGGTTGGGTGTTTTCGCCGGCGCAGCCATGATTACCGACGATGCTGCCCCCGCAATGCTTTTTGCCGGCGCGCAGTTGTGGTTGTTGCTCGGCCTCTGGGCGGTCTGGATACGGTGGGGCCGCGATCTGCTCCCTTTGCGGATGGTGTTTCCGGGGCTGGTGTATCGGCCAGACAACACAAGTCCGCTTTCCGATTTGGTGCCGCAATGACCGTGCAATCGCCCCATCCGCTGATCGGCTGCGTGGTGATCGGGCGCAATGAAGGCGAACGGCTCAGCCGTTGCCTCGCCAGCGTTGTCGGGCGCTATGACGCCATCGTCTACGTCGATTCCGGCTCCGCCGACGACAGCCTCGTTCGGGCAGCACAGGCGGGTGTCGAGGTGATATCATTGTCCGACGATGAGCCGTTTACCGCTGCCCGGGCGCGTAATGCCGGTGCGGAAAAACTGGGTACGATATTGCCCGACGCCGCGTTCATCCAGTTTATCGATGGGGACTGCAGCCTTGCCGAGCATTGGCCAGCCACCGCGCTTTCGGTGATGCAGCGCAGCGCAGACCTAGCGGCGGTGTGCGGGCGCAGGCGGGAATGGCGCCCCCAGGCCAGCCCCTATAACCAACTGTGCGATCAGGAATGGAACACGCCCTGCGGCGAAACGCCCACCTGCGGGGGGGACGCGCTGGTGCGGGTTGCGGCCTTCAACGCGGTTGGCGGATTCCGTCCCTGGCTGATCGCGGGCGAAGAACCGGACCTGTGCTTCCGCATGCGCGCGCAGGGCTGGAAGATTTGCCGGATCGCTGCGGACATGACCGAGCATGACGCCGCGATGGAGCGCTTCGGGCAATGGTGGCAGCGCAACAGGCGAAGCGGTTTTGCCACCGCCGAAGCACTGGCTCTTCGCGGGCGGCACGAACCCCAATTGATCCGTGAGGCGTGCAGCAACCTTTTCTGGTCCCTGCCCCCCGCCTGGCTGCTCTGGCCGGTCCTGTGGCTGCGCATCGCAATGCGCCGTGGGCGACTGGCTGCGAACTATATGACGATCGGGAAGATCCCGCACAGCCTGGGCCAGATCGATTTCCTGATGTCCAAGATAAAAAACAAGAAAATGTCGCTTATCGAGTACAAATGAGAGAGGCCGAGATGAAAAGAGGCAGAACGATCATCTTTTTCCTTGCCCTGTTGCTTGGGCTGGAAGCCGCATCGATCGCAGGGATTGCCCCCCCTCCATGCGCAGCGGGCGATCCATTTTCGTTGACACTGATGAGCACCGAGATTCCGCGAACAGCACCATCCGATGACCGCACCTATGCCGCGCTGATCGCGTGCGCCGCGCTGGTCGTCGGGCTTTCGCGGCGGCGGGCGCCGGTGAAAGTGGTGCTGTCCTGAGCCGGGCAGTTCGCAAGAGAATTATCGTGGGGGATGTGCGATGAATGGCAGCAATTGGCGCTGCGTCCTGATCGGCGACGAGAGCCTTCTTACCCATTGCGGCGAGATGATCCTGCACCATGGCCACAACATTGCCGCCGTGGTGAGCAGCAACGATGCCAATCGCAGCTGGGCGCGGAGCAAGGGCATTGTTGCGTTGGATACGCCCGAGGCGTTGCACGGCGCCACAATCGGCGACGTCGCCTATCTGTTCAGCATCACCAACCTCTCGCTGCTGCCCGCTTCGTTATTGGCCTTTCCGCGCGTGGCGGCGATCAATTTCCATGATGGCCCCCTGCCCGATTATGCCGGCGTGCATGCTCCGGTATGGGCGCTTCTGAATGGCGAAACAGCATATGGCATCCGCTGGCACCGGATGACCGAAGCGGTAGATGCGGGCGATATTCTGGCGCGCGCGGATTTCGACATCGATCCGGGCGAGACGGCATTTTCGCTCAATGTAAAATGCTTCTCGGCTGCGCAGGCGGCTTTTGGCGGCTTGCTGGCACGACTTGACGGCCAGACACCGCCACCGGTTCTACAGGCGGGGCAGCCCCCTTGCCGCATATTTCGACGCAAGGACCGGCCGCTAGGAGCCTGCGCCCTGACCTGGGCAGATAGCGCCGAACAGATCGACGCGCTCATCCGTGCGCTGGATTTCGGCCCGCACCCAAACCCGGTGGGGATCGCCAATACCATGCTCGGTGACGCGGTTGCCGTCATTGGCGCAGCGCAGATCCTGTCGAGCACCTCGGCCAGCGCACCCGGAACGATCACGGCCGCCCATGACAGCGGGATCACGGTGGCGACGGGCTCGAACGATATATTGCTGACGCGGCTGACCGACATCCATGGTCAACCAATCGAGGCCACGCAACATCTCGTCGGGCGACGGTTCGATATGCCAGACGCGACGGCGCTGGATATGCGCAGCGTATGGGACAGCAAGCGTGCGTCAGCAGAAAAATTCTGGCGCAAGGCCCTGCACGCCTTCGAGCCGCTTGTGCTGCCGATCGCCAACGAGACCGTAGGGTCCCCCATACCGCGCGCGATTGCCGGGACGGCTTTGAGCGCCCCGCATCCTGTGGCAACGGCGATCGCCTTCCTCGCCCGGATCGCAGACAAGGGCCGGGTTGATGTCGGTTTTTCGGCAGGGCATGACGCTAATATCGGTCTGGAGGTAAGGCTCCGTCCGCTCAGCATCGCGGTCGATTTCGGTGCCCCCATGGCCGCGCTCGACGAAGCGCTTTCGCCGCATCTGGCCGAGATTGCATCACGGCCCGGCTTTGGCTGGGATTTGCTGCTTCGCAGCCCTGATATCCCGTTCCGGCACTTCCCGGTCGCGCTGATCGTGACCGACCGTCCCGGCGAGGCCGCTTTGCCGCAAGGAACACAGGTTGCGCTGGCGCTGCGCGATGACGGATCGGGCTGGACATGGCATTACGACGCCTCGGTCATTGCCGATGATGCGATGGCTGCGCTCGACGAGAGCTTTTCGGCCTTCCTGTCCGCCGCACGAACCGCACCCGCGACCGCCATTGGCGATTTGACGGTTGTGAGCGCGCGGCAACAGGCTCTGGCCGAGCGCTTCAATGCGGTTGAGCAGACCGGCGAATTGCTGTGTCTGCACCGGCTTTTCAGCGAGCAGGCGGCGCGCACGCCTGATGACAAGGCGATCAGCTTTGGCGCCGCAACGCTGACGTACCGCGACGTCGAGCAACGTGCGAACCGGCTGGCGCATCATTTGCAGAAGCTCGGCGTGAAGCCCGACACTCTGGTCGGCGTGTTCATGGACCGTGATCCGATGATGATCGTCGCCATGATCGCGATCCATAAGGCGGGCGGCGCCTATGTTCCGCTGGACCCCGCATATCCGCAAGCGCGCACCGCCCATATGATGGAGGATAGCGGCGCCCAGGTGATCATCACCCAATCGCGGTTGCTCGATACGCTGCCTGCGAGCGATGCGATCATCGTGCGGGCCGATGCGGACTGGCCGGCGATTGCGCTTTATCCGGACACCCCGCCCGTGGTGGAGGTGCAACCCGAAAATCTGGCCTATGTGATCTACACTTCGGGTTCGACGGGCCGCCCCAAGGGGGTGATGATCGAACATCGCAACGTCTGCAATTTCCTGAACGGGATGGACGCGAAGCTGGCGCCCAATGGCACCTGGCTTGCGGTCACGAGCATCTGCTTCGACATTTCGGTGCTGGAATTGTTCTGGACGCTGACGCGCGGTTTCCATGTGGTTCTGGCGGGCAGCGATGCGTTGACGGGAGGCGCCGTTGAGGCGGCTCGGCCACTCGATTTCAGCCTCTTCTATTTCTCGGCCGATGAGGCGGCGGGCGGGAGCGAGAAATACAGGCTGCTGCTGGAAGGCGCGAAGTTTGGCGACACGCATGGCTTCAAGGCGATCTGGACGCCCGAACGCCATTTCCATGCCTTTGGTGGCCTCTATCCAAACCCCGCAGTGACCAGCGCGGCCATCGCTGCGATCACCGATCGTATCGAGATCCGTGGCGGCAGCGTCGTCCTGCCGCTGCACCATCCCGCGCGCGTTGCCGAGGAATGGGCGGTTGTCGACAATATTTCGGGCGGGCGGGTCGGCATTGCCTTTGCCTCGGGCTGGCAGCCCGATGATTTCCTGCTGCGCCCCGAAAGCTATGCCGATCGTTCCAAGCGGCTGGTGCACGATATCGCGCTGGTTCAGCAACTGTGGCGCGGCGAAGCGGTGCGGATGCCGGGACCGCTGGGCGAGCCGGTAGAATTCAGGACCCTGCCCCGTCCACTTCGGGCCGAATTGCCCACCTGGATCACATCGGCCGGAAGCGTCGACAGCTTCGCCGCCGCAGGCCGGGCAGGTGCGTCCGTCCTCACGCACCTGCTCGGCCAATCGCTGGATGAGCTGGTTGAAAAACTGGCGATCTATCGCAGCGAGCGGCGCGCGGCGGGCCATGACGGTGACGGGCATGTGACGCTGATGCTGCACAGTTTTGTCGGCCCCGATGCCGACGCGGTCCGCGCGCAGGTGCGCGAACCGATGATTGCCTATCTGCGCACCGCGACCAATTTGCTGAAGCAGCATGCCTGGTCTTTCCCCGCCTTTCGTCGCCCGGACGGCGCGGCGCAGACGAGCACATCGGGCGGGCTGGACGCGCTGTCCGCAAGCGATATGGACGCGCTGCTCGAATATGCGTTCGATCGCTATTATGAGACGAGCGGACTGTTCGGCACGCCGGAGAGCTGCCTTGCGATGATCGACCGCGTCCGCGCGGCCGGAGTGGACGAAATCGCCTGCCTTATCGATTTCGGGGTGCCGACCGATACGGTGCTGGGCCATCTCGGCTGGCTGAACGCGCTTCGGGAACGTGCGCAAGCGGCGGAGCAGGCTGATCAACTTTCGCTGGCGGAACTGATCCACCGACATGGGGTCACCCATTTCCAGTGCACGCCGTCGATGGTGCGGCTGTTACTGGCGGATGCCGAAAGCCGGGCCGCGCTGGGCCAGTTACAGCACCTTCTTGTCGGCGGCGAGGCTATGCCGCCGGACATGGCGGTGGCGCTAAAGACGATCGTCCCCGGCCGGGTCACCAATATGTACGGGCCGACCGAAACGACGATCTGGTCCTCTGCGCATGAACTGGACAGCGCCTTGGGGCCAGTGCCGTTGGGCCGACCATTGGCGAACCAACGGCTTTGCATCAGGGACAGTCGCCTTCGGCCGCTTCCGCCCGGCATTCCGGGTGAAATCGTCATCGGCGGAATGGGCGTGGCGCGGGGATATCTCCACCGCACGGACCTGACCGAAGAACGCTTCCCGCGCGATCCGGACGTGTCTGGCGAACGGCTGTACCGCACGGGTGATATCGGGGTTCTGCGAAACGACGGTTCGACGATCGACTATCTCGGCCGCCGAGACAATCAGGTGAAGCTGCGCGGTTACCGGATCGAACTGGGCGAGATCGAAGCGCTTCTCGCGTCGATGGAGACTGTCCGCGAGGCGGTGGTGATTGCCCATAATGGCGGCTTGATTGCTTATGTCAGCCCCTGCCAGAACCCCGAGGCGATCGAAAGGATGCAGGCGCTGGTGCAAAGGCAACTACCAGCGTTCATGCAACCATCGGCGATCCTGTCGATAGATGACATGCCGCGCACGCCCAACTTCAAGATCGACCGCGCCGCGCTGCCCGCGCCCGAAGCCGTGCCGTTCAGCAATGCGGCCATTGCTGAGCATGACCACGCCCAGCCCCCCGCCAATGGGCTGGAGGAGCGGATCGTTGGCCTGTGGAAGCAGGTGCTGGGGCCGCGCACCATCGGCGCCAATGACAATTTCTTCGACATTGGCGGACATTCGCTTCTCGCCGTCCAGTTGCACAGTCTGCTGAAGACGGAACTGGGCCGCGATCTGCCGATTACCGATATCTTCCGTTTCCCGACGGTACGAACGCTTTCGGCACATCTGGGAGGTGCGGCGAACGAGCCGATTGCCGCGCGGACCGGAGAGGACCGCGCGACAGGACGCCGGGCCGCGATGCAGCGTCGGCGCGAATCTCGTTTCGCCATGGCCGACAAGGGGGAATGACAATGTATCAGCCCCAGAATTTCGATAATCCGCCTGCGCCCAGCGAGAATGACATTGCGATCATCGGCATGGCCTGTCGCTTTGCCGGCGCGCGCAACCTTCAGGAATATTGGGCCAATTTGAGGCATGGCATCGAATCCATCGAACGGTTCGATCCGAAGCAGTTGCAGGCCGCTGGCGTCCCGCGCCAGATGTTCGAAAAGCCCAACTATCTGCCCATGGGCGCGCCGCTGCCCGATATGGAATGTTTCGACCATGCGCTGTTCGGGCTCAGCCCGCGCGACGCGGCGATCATGGACCCGCAGCATCGCCACTTTCTGCAATGCGCCTGGCAGGCGCTTGAGGATGCCGGGCATGTCGCCGATAATTTTCCCGGCGCGATCAGCGTCTTCGCGGGCTCGGGCCACAATGCCTATATGCCCTATAATCTGCTGACCAATGCAGAGCTTGTCGAGCAGATCGGCTTTTTCCTGTTGCGGCACACGGGCAACGACAAGGATTTTCTGGCGACCCGCGCGTCCTATCTGCTCAACCTGACGGGACCGAGCGTCAACGTCCAGACGGCCTGTTCGACATCGCTTGTGGCGGTACATATGGCGGTCCAGAGCCTGCTCAATGGCGAGAGCGACATGGCGCTGGCCGGCGGCGTGACGATCGAATTGCCGCACCGCCAAGGCTATCTTTATGAACCCGGCGAAATTCTGTCGCCCGATGGTCGGTGCAAGGCGTTCGATGCCAGCGCCGCCGGTACGGTGTTTGGCAGCGGAGTTGGCGTCGTCGCCCTCCGAAGGCTTCAGGATGCGCTCGACGACGGCGATCATGTCTATGCGGTTATCAAAGGCTCGGCGGTCAACAATGACGGGGTGGGCAAGGTCAGCTATCTCGCCCCCAGCGTCGACGGACAGGCCCGCGCGATCGCCGAGGCGCTGTCGGTTGCCGATATCGACCCGCGATCGATCGGCTATGTCGAGACACATGGCACGGGCACCCCGGTGGGCGACCCGATCGAGATCGCCGCCCTCACCCAAGCCTTTGGCCAGAACGGCGACGCGCGCGGATATTGCGCGATCGGATCGGTCAAACCCAATATCGGCCATACCGATACGGCAGCGGGCGTCGCGGGACTGATCAAGGCGGCGATGGCGCTGCATCAGGGAGAAATTCCGCCCTCGCTCCATTTCGAAAACGGCAACCCCGCCTGCGATTTCGAACGCACGCCGTTCTTCGTGAATGGGCAATTGCGGAACTGGCCACGCCAACGGGCAGCCCCCCGCCGCGCGGGCGTCAGCTCGCTTGGCGTTGGCGGTACCAATGCCCATGCCATTCTTGAAGAAGCGCCCGAAGCGACGCCCTCGGCCCCCGCGCGCGCGCATCAGATTTTGACGGTATCCGCCGCGAGCGAAAGCGCGTTGGAGGCGAATTGCGCGGCGCTCGCCAGCCATCTGGAGAAGGCGACCGACAAGCTGGCCGATATCGCGTTCACGCTCCATCACGGTCGCAAGGCGCTGCGCTACCGGAGGAGCATCGCGGCCACCACCCACGCCGAGGCGGCACAGGCACTGAGCGCCCCGCCTGCGGTGCGCGGGGCCACGATGGCATCAGAGCGAAAGCCCGTCTTTCTCTTTGCCGGTGCGGGCGTTCAATATGCGGGGATGGCCCGCGGGCTATACGCCGCCGAAAAGGTCTTTCGCGCGGCGGTGGACGAGTGCCTCGACCTGATGCCTGCGACCGCGCGCGCTGATGTTCGCATGGTCCTTTTCCCCGAGAGCGGCGCGGACGAACAGGCGGCGACCTTGCTCGAGCGTCCGTCGATTGCGCTGCCCGCGCTGTTCACCGTGCAATATGCGATGGCGCGGCTCTGGATGGCATGGGGGGTCACGCCCGGCGCGATGATCGGCCACAGCATGGGCCAATATACCGCCGCGCATCTGGCGGGGGTTTTTGATCTGCGCGATGCGTTGAAGCTGGTGGCGGGGCGCGGGCAATTGTTCGAAACCTCTCCACGCGGCGCGATGACGAGCGTCATGGCCTCGGAAGATGCGTTGCGACCATTCATTGGAGCGGAGCTTTCGATTGCCGCGGTCAATGGTGCCGAAATGACGGTGATTTCGGGCAGCGAACAGGCGATCGCAACGCTTGAAACCGAATTGGCGGCCCGCGAGATTTCGGCGCAACGCATTCCTGTTGCGGTGGCCGCGCACTCGCACCTTCAAGACGGCATCTTGCCGGCATTTCGCGAGTTGCTGAAAACCGTGACGTTCCGGGCGCCGTCGCGCGCCTTTATCTCCAATATTTCGGGGGACTGGATCACGGCGCAAGAGGCCTGCGATCCCGAATATTGGGTGCGCCATCTGCGCGAAACGGTGCGCTTTCACGACGGACTGCGCACGGTGCTGGGGGACGAAGAAGCCGCACTGATCGAGGTTGGCCCCGGGCGATCGCTTCAGAGCCTAGCCCGGCTGCATCCCGACCGCCACGCCGACCAGCCGATTTTCGGATCATTGCCCCACCGCGACGATGCGGCCGGAGATGTGGCGCACGCCGCCGACATGCTGGGCCGGATATGGGCTGCGGGCCTGCCGGTGGACTGGGCCGCATATCATGATGGTGAAAAGCGGCGGCGCGTATCGCTGCCCGGTTATTGTTTCGATCTGCACCGACATTGGATCGAGCCGGGCAAGCAAACGGCACAGACACGCCAGCCACCGACGGATCCGGTGGGCGGGCTCCATTGCTATGCCCCGTCATGGGAGCGCGCAGCGCTCGCGCCGTCCTCTGGAAACGAAGCGCGATCGGCGCTGATCTTTCTTGATCGGCTGGGGGTTGGTGAACGGATTGCCATTGGGCTGCGCCAGCGGGGAATTACCGTTTCGACCGTAAAGCCGGGCGCGCGTTTCGGGCAAAGAGGCAGCGACTTTCAGATGAGGGCGCGTTCGGCGGAGGATTATGCGACCTTGCTTGCGGCAATGCCCTCCCCGCCCGATCATGTCTTTCACCTCTGGTCGCTCGACGGCGGGCGAAACCGGAAGGCTGCTGCGAACCTCGACCATGGGTTTTACAGCCTGCTCAACCTCGCGCGCGCGCTGGGGGACGGCGACCCGGAGCATGAGGTGCGCATCGCGGTCGTGACCGATGGCATGCAGCGCATTGCCAGTGAGCCGGTTTATGCGAGCACCAAGGCAACGATCCTTGGCCCGGCAAGCGTGATTCCAGCCGAAATGGCGAATGTTGACGTGACGTCGATCGATGTCGACTGGCCGCAGGATCGGGATGTGCTGGCACGCCGGTTGCTCGCGGAGATGGAGGGAGCCGCGCAGGGAGCCCCGGTGGCGCTTCGCGGGCCCGAGCGTTGGGTCCGGCGCTTTACGCCCCATTCGCTACCGACAGAAAGGTCTGTCTCGTTGGATGAGCAAGGGCTTCGTCCGGGCGGCGCCTATCTGATCACCGGCGGACTGGGCGGGATCGGCCTCAGCCTTGCCGAGCATCTTGTGCAGCATTGGGGCGCCCGGATTGCGTTGATCGCCCGGACCGCTTTGCCCGATCGAGCGACATGGCCCCGCCTGCTGGCGGAATTGCTCCCCGACGATCCGATGGCCGTGCGTATCAGGCGCCTTACTGCCCTTGAGGCGATGGGCGCCGATATCCTGATCCTCAATACGAATCTGACCGATGCAAGCGCGCTCGACCGGGCGGTTCGGGAAGCCCGAAAGCGGTTCGGCAAGATCGACGGCGTGTTCCATACCGCCGGGGTGCTCGACGATGGGCCGATCCAGCTGAAAACCGACGCGGCCGCAGCGACCGTTCTTGCCCCCAAGGTGGACGGTACGCTGAACCTGCTGGAAGCGCTGCGGCGGGAGACGCCGGATTTCATCTTCCTCTTTTCCTCGATCAGTGCCTTTGCCGGGATTGGCGGACAGGCCGATTATGCGGCGGCGAATGCGTTTCTGGACGCGGTTGCACAGAGCCATTGCCACCGCACGGGCACCCGGACGATTGCAGTGAACTGGCCGCGCTGGCGGGAGATCGGCATGGCTGCGACGATCCAGCCGGGATGTGGTGCGATCGCCACAGGCAAGGGCGAACAGGCATGCGACAATCCGCATCCCGTTTTGAACCGGGTCTGGTCGGGTGGCAGCAGAGAGCAGGTTTTTGCGGCCCGCATGTCTCCCGATCGCGATTGGCTGCTGGCCGAACATCGGCTGGCATCGGGCGCTGCGCTGATCCCCGGCACGGGCTATCTCGAACTTGTCAGGGCGGCGATGCGCGGCCTGTGCAACGCCGAAGGCATCGAGATGCGCGACATAGCCTTTCTTGCCCCCTTCGCGGTGGAGGATGGTAGAGAACGGGATCTGCGCGTGCACCTGATCCAGCAGGGCGGTGGAATGTGGCAGTTCGCGATCATCGGGCGGGCCACCGAGGCGGAACCGGGCCAGGGCTGGGCGACCCATGTCCGCGGCTTTGCCGAGGTGCAGGACGGCGCGATTGCGCCGGTCCACGACATGGCCGAGTTGCGCCGCCAATGCCCCGACATGGTCCGCCCGCCCGAAGCCCAGCCGCACCTGCGCTTTGGCCCGCGATGGGACACTGTTCGCCAGATCAACCGCAATGGCCAAAGCGCGCTGATCGAACTGCAGTTGCCCACCGAGATGGAGCATGATCTGGCGCATTTCATGCTGCACCCGGCCTTGATGGATTTCGCGACGGCCGGGGCACAGTGGCTGATGCCAGGGTATCGGACGGAAACCGATTTTTATGCGCCGGCTTCCTATGGTCGTGTGCGGATCCACGCACCTCTGCCAGCACGGATATTCAGCCATATTCGCTATCGCCCCGATGCGAGCACGCAAGGCGAGATGGCGTGCTTTGACGTGACGATCATGGATGCCCACGGGCAAACGCTGGTGGAGATCGAACGCTTCACCATGCTGCGCGTGCGGGACGGAATGACGCTCTCTGCCGATGCACCGGGAGGCATGGCGGTGGACGCGCTGTCCATCGCAACCGACGATGCGATGGCAATGATCGAGACACTCACCCGCGCCGATTGCGGACCTCAGGCGATCATCTGCCCCCTCCCCATCGACGAGCAGCTTTCCGCGTTGCGAGCGCCGATAGCAAAGGCTGTTGCGTCGCGGGCAACTGACGCGCAATGCGACGATGGCCCTCGAACCCGGACAGAGAATTTGATCGCCGAGCTGTGGGAGAAGATGCTGGGCGTATCCCACCTTTCTCGCAGCGACAATTTCTTCGATCTTGGCGGGCATTCGCTGCTGGCCGTGCAGATGATCAACAAGCTGCGCCAGCAAAGCGGGCGCGACGTTCTGCTGACCGCATTGATCGAGGCCCCGACCGTGAGCACGCTGGCCGCGCTGATCGCACCCGAGGAGCAATCAGAAGCATTTGATAGCCCTGACGAAATCGTTCCGACCATGGATGGGCCACGCGCCGTATTGCTGCGCCCCGGTGGCGGAAAAGCCCCAATCTTCCTGGTTCATGATGGGCTGGGCGAGGTGCTGCTATACCGTTCATTGGCACTGCGCCTTGACGAGGGGCACCCGGTTTACGGGATTGCGCCGGTGAAATCGCCGGATGGGGCGTTCGCGCACACCCGGATCGAGGACATGGCCCGAAGCTATGTCGCGGCGGTGCGCGCGGTGCAGCCCGAGGGGCCCTATGCACTGGCTGGGCTATGTGCGGGCGGTGTGATCGCCTTTGAAATGGCCTGCCAGCTGCAGCACGACGGCGCTGATATTGCCTTTCTGGGCATTGTCGATGCCGCCGATGTCGAGGCCAGTGAAGTGCCCTTCTACATCGCGCGAACGCGGCTGCGGCGCGTGGGTGAATTGTTCAGTGCCCCGGAGGACAAAGGCATAGGCGCCCTTGCCCGGACGCTCGGGCGCAAGGCGTATGGCGCGGCGCGCTATGAAATCGCATCGCGCTTCGACCGGCGCCGGCAGGAGCATGAAGTCGAACGGCTGCGGCAGAAAACCGAGCCCGAGACCGCTCCTCTCGGTTTCCTTCAAATCTATCAGGTGGCGCACCGCGAATATCGCCCATGGGCATTGCTCGCCGATACGCGGGTGACGCTTTTCAGGGCGATGCAAGGTACGGGGCCGGAAGAAGATATTCCGTTCCGCGAAAAATATACCGACTGTATTCTGGGTTGGGGCAAGCGCGCCGCGCACGATGTCGAACTGGTGGAGGTTCCGGGCGGGCATAGCAGCGCGTTGCAGGAGCCGAATGTCGATGTGCTCGCAAGGGCCATGCAGGCGTCGATCGACGCCGCCCTCGGCCAGAGCTTGCCCGGTTCATTCCTTGAGGAGCCAACAGACGCACGCGATGCGGATGCGCGATTGGTTCATCAATGAAGGAGCAGGCCCCCCGGATCACGGCGGTGATCGTAAACTATCGTTCCGCGCAACTGGCGATAGGCTGCCTTGAAAGCCTGAACGATGAGCGCCAGCGCGAACCGGGGCTGCGCGCCATGGTGGTCGACAACGCATCTGACGACGGTTCAGCCGCCGCCATCGCCGCTGCGATTTCCCAGAGCGGGTGGCACGATTGGGTGGAGCTTGTGATTTCGCCGGTAAATGGCGGTTTTGCGCATGGCAATAATCAAGCGATCGTCCGACTGATAACCGACTGCGCGCCGAACGATCTTGTCTGGTTGCTCAATCCGGACACGATCGTCCGGCCCGGCGCGGCGACCGTCCTGGCCAATTTCATGGCCGCGCATCCGGAGGCGGGGATAGCGGGCAGCCTGCTTATCGAAGCCGATGGCGCGCCCTGGCCCTATGCCTTCCGCTTCCCTTCCTTACTGGGCGAACTGGAACGCGGCGCGCGGCTGAGGGCGCTCAGTCGCTGGCTATCGCGTTATAACATCCTCGAAAAAATGGGCGATCAGCCATCGCGGGCACAATGGGTGTCGGGTGCGAGCATGGTCGTTCGCGGTGCCGTCTTCGCCGATATCGGGAAGATGGACGATGGCTATTTCCTCTATTTCGAGGAAACCGATTTCTGCCTGCAGGCCGCGCGCGCGGGATGGGGCTGCTGGTATGTACCCGACGCCCATGTGGTCCATATCGCCGGGCAAAGCACCGGATTGACGGGACAAGCCCCCACGCAGAAAGCGATGCCCGGATACTGGTTCGAATCCCGGCGCCGCTATTTCATCAAGAACCATGGCCGCAGCTATGCCATTGCGGCGGATCTGTTCTGGACGATCGGCCATATCCTTCGGCTTGCCCGGCACCGCTTTCGGTTGCCCATCGACCGCGAGCCAAGGGAGCGCCTGACGGACTTTCTTTCGCACTCGGCGCTATTCAACCGTGCGGAGCGAAAGACGGCGTAAGCATGGCGGACGGAATCACCGAGATAGGCACCAGCGCGCCCTTCCCCATCTGGATGGTCGATCTTGATGTGGAGCGCCGCGATATATGCCTGTCCCCAGCCGAACATGAACGCGCGCGGCGCTTTCGTGCACCGGTTCAAGCCAGGCGCTATATCCATGCGCACACGGCGCTCAGGGAGATGGCCGATAGGCATTTTGCGCCGGGCGCCTCGCTCGATTGGCATATCGATTCGTTGGGGAAACCCCGCTTTGCGGACCTGCCAGAACTGCATTTCAGCCTGAGCTATTCGGGGCGACACGCTCTGATTGCCATTGCCGAAGGGCAAGCGATCGGGATCGATATCGAACGGTTCCGGCATATTCCCGATGCGCGAGCGGTAGCGCGTTCATGCTTTACCCCAAGTGAAATCGAGGAACTGGATGACAGCGCGCCTGCAGATCTGGCACAGCGCTTCCTCCTCGGATGGACGCGCAAGGAAGCCTATCTCAAACTGACGGGATCAGGCTTTACCCTGCCGCCCGAGAGCGTGACTGTGGGGCTGACGGAAAAGCCTGCGCAGGTAAACATGGACGGTGTGGCCGCCGCGACAGTGTGTTCCTTCATCCACGCCGACATGGTCGGCGCCTATGCCTGTTTCAATCAATAGGCGTTCTTCTGGGTGAGCACCGTGGCGACGGTGCGGACGAGGATATAGAGGTCGAAAAGCAGCGACCAATTCTCGATATAATAGAGATCATGCTCGAGGCGTTTGACGAGCTTTTCCTCGGTATCGGTTTCCCCGCGCCAGCCGCATACCTGCGCCCAGCCGGTAAGCCCCGGCTTTACTTTGTGGCGCGCCGCATAGGAGGCGACGACTTCGCCGAAAAGACGATCTCCCGCCCGTGTCGCCGGCGCATGCGGGCGTGGGCCGACGAGCGACATCTGCCCCATCAGCACGTTGAGCAGTTGCGGCAGTTCATCAAGACTGGTCCGGCGAAGGAAGGCGCCGACGCGCGTGACCCGCGGATCCTTGCGGCGCGCCTGATGAATGGTGCCGTCCTCACCGCGATCGGCATACATGGTGCGGAACTTGAAGATCGAAAAGGTCCGGCAGTTAAAGCCTTCACGCGCCTGACGGAACAGGATTGGCCCGCCCGATTCCAGCCGGATCACCAGCGCGATAAGCAACATGAGCGGTGCGGTGAAGAGCAGGAGCAGAAATGCGAGAACGCGATCCTCCAGCCATTTTTCGACACGCTGCATGCCTGAAATCGGGCGTTCCAGCAAGGTCATGACCGGAAGGCCACCCAATAGGGTGACCGGGCGTTCAGCATAGATGAAACCCGCCCGTTCGGGCGCAAGGCGAATTTGGACCGGGGTCAGCGCGAGCGCCTCCACCACGGTTCGCAACCGCGTCTCGGCCGCCCATGGCAAGGCAATGATGACCCTGTCCACCGTGCCCGCGCGAATGGCGCCCACGAGCTCCGCCAGCCCCCCCAGAAAGGGCAACGCCACCTTGACCGGAGATAGCGCAACCGCGCTGTCGTCATAAAAGCCGACGACCGACAAGGTCAGCTTGTCGTGACTCATGATGTACTGGGCCAGTTCCTGTCCCTGGACGTCCGCGCCAAATATGGCGGTACGACAGTGAAACACCCCCGCCTCGCGCAAGCGCCTCGCGACGACCACGAAGACCGCGCGGACCGCCGCCAGTGCCGCACAGCCGGCACCGAGCCAAGCCATCCAGCTATCCCAGGAGAAAGACCCCATCGCGTTGAAGAATATGCCGGCCACGAAGAGCAGCAGCACTGTGCAGCACCACACCGTGAGGATGCGCGCCCAGCCACGGCGGAGCGAGAACAGCACTTCCTGATCATAGGCGCCGACGAACTGCCCCAGAGCGGCAAAGGCCATTCCTGCCAGCAGGACAAGCGGGCTGCTCCGAAACGCCCCGAACACGACATGATCTGCCGATATGCCCGGCGCGAGCCAAAGCGTGACGATAACAACCGCCACGACATCGGCAAAACCGTTGAGGGCGGCGACAAGCGGCAGTGGAAATGCCGTGCGCCGCGGCGCCCCGCCGCCATGCGGGCCGGATGGCGGCAGCCTTACCAGCCCGTCGAGGCGGGCAGCCGGAAAGGCTTTTTCCATACCAAGCCCTGGCTCACCCATGATGGAGCCTGCCCTTTGCGTTCAGTGCGTCATCAAGCCGTTTGCGACGGGAGCATCCCTTCGCGGATGACGAAGGCGATCATGTGCGCCCGGTTGCGCGTGCGCGTTTTGAGACGGACATTTTCAATATGCCGTTCGACCGTGCACGGCGCGATATCGAGCGCGATCGCGACCTTCTTGGCCGAAAGGCCGTAAGCCACCAGTTGAAGCACTTCGGCCTCGCGGTTGGTGAGTTCGATCGTCGCGGTATCCGTAAAATAGCTCATCTTCACCCCCTGTGCGTTGTAAGCAGGGCGATCCGCCGCCTATCCGGAAAGCACACCAATGTGCCTTCCAGTCCAAGGAATTTCGGTGTCCCAGCACGAAATGCCTCAGTCTGCTCGACTGCTACATGTCCCCCGGCGACCCGATGAGATTATGACGGGAGGAATGAATTAACATTTCGTTGAATATTTCAACAAAGGCGCGCGATCAAGCCCAAAAACAGCGCCTAAAATTCAGATAATATACGTAAAATTACGATTTTAGCTTCGCAAGCACATGCATTCATTCAATTTAATATATTGATTATATTGACAATGCTATGTTTACCCCCTGATTTATCCGACCGATATTTCCCCACGGTCCACCGCACACCTACCCGTTAGTCGCGCCGCTCTAGCGCAATTATCCATTTGATATCGAAAGTGGTAGCAGGGTGGTGCATTGGCCCGAACGGCTTCAAAACAGTCCGCAAAAAGGTTACGCTTGCTTAATAAAATTCGATAACCAAATCTTCATCGAGAGGCAGGGGTTTCACAGCACGCACCGGGTCTGCGGCCCGAATCGAGATGGCCGCTATGCTGTGAACCGACAGCCTGACGATCCCCGTGTGGGAGGGACATGTGATCGCCGGACCAGAGATGAATGCCGAACTGGAACTCACGCCACG
The DNA here is from genome assembly GCF_033025475.1 of Sphingomonas sp. C3-2. Classification (NCBI taxonomy): domain Bacteria; kingdom Pseudomonadati; phylum Pseudomonadota; class Alphaproteobacteria; order Sphingomonadales; family Sphingomonadaceae; genus Sphingomonas; species Sphingomonas sp. C3-2. The sequence goes on along the minus strand of NZ_CP130322.1, from coordinate 3,477,425 downwards.
CGAGCGGCAGATACTCAATTTCGTTGCAACAGGGCTTTCGGCCAAGGAAGTGGCGAAGCAACTGAATATCGCCCCCCGCACCGTGGAGCGACATATCGATCATATCCGCCTCAAAACGCGCACGCGGAACCGATCGCACATGGTGGCTTTTGCTTTGGCGAATGGCCTGATCGGATAATCGCCCAGCTTGAAAGCGGCGCCACCCTGATGCGCGATCCCCAGGGTTGCGGGTAAGCGCGCGGCGTTAGCGCCGCCTAGCGATCTCGTGTCTCGTAATACCCCGCATAGGAGTATCTATCGCCGGAGGAGGACAGCGAGCGATTGAGCACCGTTCCTATGAGCGGCGTCCCGTGCAGAAGCCGGATTGCCTCCTTCAATTCGTCGCTTCGGGACTTTCCTTCCTCCACAACGAAGATCACGCCATCGACATGTTCGGCGATCAGGAGCATGTCATCGAGCACGAGCGCCGGAGGCGTATCGACAAGGATGAACGGATGATCCGGCTGATCCCGAAGCGCGGCGAACATCTGCGCCAGCATGGGGCCGGAGAGAAGTTCGGTGGAGTTTCTTCGCGCCTGGCGGATCGGGAACAAGGTCAATGCCTCCCCCGCAACCGTAACGGCGACATCGTCGAACGACTGCGCCTGTTCGAGCAGATCATCGACGCCGGCCTGCGGCACCAGCCCGAAGCGTTCTGCCAGCATCGGCTTTCGCAGGTCCAGATCGACAAGGCATGCGGGCTGGATCCTGCTGATCGCAGCAGCCAGGTTGGTTGCGACAAAGGTTTTTCCGTCCCCCGGTCTCGCCGAGCAGATCGCCAGCACGCGACCGCCTGGGCGATAGAAATCATTGTGCAGGAGCGAGCGCAGAAAGGTAAAGCTGCGCCCACGTATATCGAGCTCGTCAAAGCCGAAAATACCGTTGCTATGGAGGTGATCGGCGTCCAACGCTACCTGCCCGGCGGCGGCCGGCTCATTGGCCGGCTTGGGCAATGCCCGCGGGGCGAAGGCGGCTCGGTGCGGATCAGGGATGAATTCGCTCGCCATGACTATCCCTCCCCTTGCGTGGCACGCGCCGGCAATAAGCGCCGAAATACTCGCACGAACGGAGAGGACGGCTTGTCGGAAATGTCGGGGATGACGACAAGCGGCCGACTTCCGGTAACCCGCTGGACGGCAGAGCGCCCATGCACCCGGTTTCCGAACAGTTCGAGCCAGATCGACAGCGCAATGCCAAAGGCAAAGCCGCCGAAAAGCCCCATGAGAAGCATCATCTGCTTCTTGGGTTGGATGGGTTCCAATGGCAGGCTGGGTGGATCGACGAGCGAGAAGCGTTCGCCCTTGTCCTCGGCCTGGAGATTGGCGGCGACCTGCGCCTCCAACTGTTTCTCGCGGATATCCTGATATTGCAGCTTCAAATTGTCATGATCGCGTTCGAGATTGTTGAGTTCATAGGCGGCCTGCGGGGCGAGCGCGGCCAGTTGCTCCATCTGCCCGATCGAGGCGACCATCTGCGCGCGCCGATGGCTGAGCTCGGCAATGCGTGACCGCCCAGCCGCGATTTCCGCCGAGATGATCCGGGTTCCGGCGCCGCCCGGCAGGTCAGCATTGTTGCGTGCCACGTCCAACGCACTGCGCGCGGCGCGCACATCAGGATGCTCGTCGGAATACACGGCCTCGAGCTGCGCCAGCCGCTCTTCGGCGCGGCGGACGCTATCGCCCCCCGCCCCCGGCCCGGATACCAGCTCAGCCTCTCTGGCCGCCAGAACGCTGTTCTGCCCCATGATGCCCTGGGTTTCGGCATCGATGCGCGAAACCTCTGCCCGCAGCGCAGAATTGGACTGGGTGCTGAGCGCCAGTTGATCGGGCAAGGCCCCCTGATAGCGGGCCTCGATCTCGCGGCGTTTGCCTTGCAAGTCGATCAGGCGTTCCTGCAGTTCATTGCCGCGACGCGCCAGAAAGGCAGCGGTTCCCGAGGCCTGCTCGGTTCGGAGCCTTTTGTCTTCGGTGATGAACTTCTGCGTCAGCCGTTCGGTGACCGCCTGTGCCTGCACCGGATTACGATAAGTGAAAGCGATACTGAACGCGATGGTGGTATCCATGCTGCGCCCGGTATGGTTAGCGGCGTTGGTACTGAGCAGATCGACCGCGATCTTTTGGCGAACGAGATTTTCAACCTGTTCCGGGGTGAGCGTCTTGCGTTCTTCCGGATAGAGATTTGTCGCCGCGATCAATTGCTGCAGGTTCGAACGGCTGAGAATTTGCTGGCGTATCTTGGCAATCCGTTCATCCGCATAATGGGTGAGCGGCGATGCCACCAAAGCGGTCGGAATTTCCTGCGAGGCGATCAGGAGCGAGGCCGTCGAGGTATATTGCGGCTCCATCACAAAGCCCGCGCCCAACCCGACCAGTCCGCCCCCCAGCGTGGGGAGCGCGATCCACCACCGCCTGCGATAGGCGGTTGCCAGCAGTTCGGGCCAGGTGATCAGGGGAACGGTGTTTTCGTCCTCGTCGTTCACGGACGCCTCCAGCGATAACGCAAGCGCAGCCCCAGATAGCCGGCATCGACCGTCTGCGCGCCGAAGGTTTCCCGGCGACGATATTCGGCGATGCCCCCTAGCGTGAGGCGGCGACCAAGATCATGATCGAGCGCCAGGCGAACCTGCGCTGATCTAAGGTGCGGCACATCGGATTCCAGAAGTTTCACGCGCTGGTAATCCGCCGATGCCGACAGGCTCAGCCGTTCGGCCAGACGGTGCGTGATACGACCGCCGACGACAAAACGCCGTTCGGCACCGCCAACCGCCGTCACGCCCGAGCCGAGTTCCGTCGTAAAGCAGGCCGATGTGCGCGTGCTTTCATGACAGAGTTCGCCCTTCACATTCAGGAGATTGAGCGTCCCCTTCTGCACGCTGGGAACGCCCGCTGCGAAGGTGGGGCGCGATCCGTAATGCTGCACACCCAGCTCAAAGTCACCACGCAGATGCGGGCTGAAGCGCTGGGACATAACGAAGATTGCGGACGCGACAGTGAAGCTGCCCACGCCATCGGCGCGATTGCGATCGACGCCGAAGCGGGCACCAAGGCGCGTATAGGGACTGAGCCGCCGGCTGATGGAGAGGTCTGCACCGATTGTTCGCGTATCGAACAACCCGGCCACATTGTAATGGCTTCCATCGAGATGGACTTCGGGCCGGATTTCCCAATAGACATCGGGGCGCCAGTCAGCACCGATCAGGGCGCCATAGCCTGCGCGCACCGCACGGCTGCTGACAGCCGCATCAAGGCCCGACGTAATGCGATCCGCCAGCACATCGCGTTCGATCAGCGCCCGGCCGCGAAGCGACAAGCGTTCGTTGCGGCGATAGAGCATCTCGGTAACGGCGTTGCCGACCAGAATATTCCCGAAATCCCGGCTATATTGCCGATCGGCCACCCGCGCTGAGAAATCGAGCATCGACCCGGTCGGAAACTCAGTACGAATTCGTGGGTGCAGCGCCACTTCACCCATCAGCGCGCTCCGCCCATCGGTGAGCATCAGCGGATTGGAGGAGATCACGCCCCCTGCTTCGGCCTCCAGCTCGACGATGGTGGATTGCGCGCGGATTGGCGTGAAAGGCCATGCGGTGGACAGCGCAATGCCGGTTGAGATCAGCGTCCGGCATCCGCAATGTGAGACTGATCGCCATTTAGGGAATGACCAGGACATCGCCGCTCTTCAACACGGGCAAAGGCGCCGGCAATGCGCCAGGATCAAGACGACGGCTCCCCTTCAGCACCTGTGCCAGTTGAACCCGCTCGACCGTTTGCCCCTGCGGGGTGCGGCGGAGGATCACCGCGCCCTTGACGTCGGCAAATTCGGCAAGTCCACCCGCCAGACTGAGCGCCTGAAGAATATCAATCCCCCCGCTGGCGGCGAACCCACCGGGCGTGCGCACCTTTCCGATGACGAAGAAGCGCATGCCCGAAGGATCGCGCACGGTGACGGTGACATCAGGCGGGCCACCACGATATTTGGGGGCAAGGCGGGCCTCGATCTCTCGGCCGATCGCGTTTGCGGACATTCCAGCCGCCGGCACGCTTCCGGCGAGCGGGAAGGCGAAATTGCCATCGGGCTGAACCCGGACGGTCCGCTGAAGGCGTTCCTCGCCCCAGACCAGGACTTCAAGCTCGTCACCGATGTTGACGCGGTAATCGCTTTCATCGACCGTCTGCGCGCTGACCACGCTTGCCATTTGCGCCGAAGCCGTTCCCGGCGACACGAGTGCGATGGCGGCCGAGGTTATCAGCCATCCGCCCCATCGGGCGAAACCGCCTGAAGTGCGTGGATATGTGCCGGGCTTTTGTTCGCTGATCGCCATGATTTCCGCTGCCTGTTCCAAAGCTTGGGCGCGCAGGCATATTAAATGCGATGAGCCATTTGACGGCATTCTGCTTCAACAGAACCAATTCTTGCGTGGGGATTTCTCCGAGCAATTCCGATCATTCGTCCTAGGGATTTTCCACGAGGTATTCGGGCCTAGGTTTTATGTGAATTGGGCCGCCCCGCGCCTGCGGCTAAGCCGGAAGGAGGAGAGCGGTGCCCAATTCAGAGGCACCTAATCGGCGGAGAAGAAATTGGCTTCCCACGCACCAAGGCTGATCGCCAATGCGCTACTATCCCCGGCACCCGAAGACCGGACAGCGAGCGGGACGCATTTTCTAGATCTGGATTTCGCCGATCTTAGCGAAGAATCCGCGTTGCGGCTGATTGCTTCACGAGGAGAGAGCGTCCCATTTAGTTATGTTGTTACACCAAATGTAGACCATATGGTGCGATTGCAGCAGCAGCGATCCGACCTTTGGCCAGTCTATCGGGCGGCGTGGCTTACACTGTGCGATAGCCGCATCCTTTCGGCGCTGGCCCGCTCGACCGGCAAGACAATTCAAGCAGTTCCAGGAAGCGATTTGACCGCTGCGATTTTGGGCAAGGCCATTATGCCGGGCGACCGCATTGCCATTATCGGCGGCAATGCCACGATGATCGAGCGCCTCTGTAAAAAATTTGGGCTCGGCAATGTGATCCATCACAACCCGCCAATGGGTTTCGTCAACGATGCAGCGGCAATGGAGCGCGCCGTCGCGTTCGCCATTGAGGCGCGTGCGCGCTATACATTTCTGGCGGTGGGCTCCCCCCAGCAGGAAATTCTTGCCTATCGGATCGCGCGTTCCGAACGGGCAGTAGGAACCGGGTTGTGCATCGGCGCCAGCCTGGAATTTCTGACCGGCGATCAGCGCCGTGCGCCTGTGATTGTCCAGAAACTGGCGCTGGAATGGTTGTTCCGGCTCGCCACCAACCCCTCAAGACTGACGCAGCGCTATCTGGTCGATGGCCCACGGATATTCCCGATATTCAATCGCTGGCGGGCGCGGGCGGCAGACACTTCATCGGCGCGATGAAGAGGTACTGGGCGCGTCCCGGCCATGCCATCCTGCCATTGATGCTGGCGACCGGCCTGACCGCGAGCGCGCCGTTCCCGGACGCTCAAAACATGACAACCGGAAAAGCCGCACCGCCAACAAGGGTGCCAAGCCATATATTCATTTCGGGCCATAGCCTGACCGAGCGACCTTATCCGGAGATGCTGGCCACGGTCTTTGCCCAGACGGGCCAGACCGTTCGAATTGATACCGCGAACCGCTTCGGAACATCGATCAAGGACAGGCTGGCCGCAACGAACCCATCGCTGTCTCCGCCAACGGTTCCGAACCATGCCGACACGATGATCGTCGCCGAACAACACAGCCTGATCGACAATCTCGTCTGGAACGACAGCGTTCAGAGCCTGCGCGCAATGCATGACCGGTTCATTGCCGAGAACCCGACCGGGCAAAGCTTTCTGTTCACGGCATGGCTGGGTGTAGATGCGGCGCGAGCGGGACGCTGGATAGAGTTTGAGCGGGGGGCCGCTCCGGTCTGGGAATGCCTCGCCCGCCGCGTCAATATGACGCTTGAAGCCGACGGGCGCACGGATCGCATCGGCGTGATACCCACAGCTCTGGCACTCGCTAACTTGGTCGCCATGGCAAGCGCCGTGCATGTGCCCGGTGTTGCCAATGCAGATGCAGATCGTGCCCTTGCCACATTGTTTGAAGATGATGTGCATCCGACACCGACAGGCGCCTATTATGCAGCGCTGGTGACCCACGCTTGGCTCGGCAAGGGGCAGTCGCCCATTGAACAGCCGGCCAGCGGCATCCCTTTGGCCGCGCAACAGAGCCTGCCGCCGATCGCGGATCGGTTCGTTCGGGAATATCGGCTGACGATGCAGCCCATGTCGATGCAGGCGTGCCGCGATTATCTGCGACAAGAATTTATCGGTCAGTATCTACGGTACATCCGTCCGACTTATGCGAACCAGGGCCTAAAAGGGCAGATCCAGTGGTTCCGCCACCGGGTCGAGTGGGCGATCCTGTTCGGCCGAAACAGCCCCCGAAATCCGTTCTTCCATCGATGACGGCATTTGTCGCGGCCACTCTATCCCTCCAACGTATTGGGGAAAATCCCGAGGCCTATCCTGCGCATATCGAGTGATCGCGTACCGGCATAACATGCTTAGCGAATGATGATTTCCGGTATGTGCAGCATAGGGCTGCGGCAAGGAGGCGCGTTGTTTTCCATCCGACCCGCCATACACGCCGCGAGGAAATTGGGCGGGGTGCGCCCGATCGATATCGAACAGGCAGCGGTAGAGCGCTGGACGATTTCGCCTGCAACGCGCCGCCCCATCCGGCCCGCATATGCCCTGCCCGGACAGCTTGAACGCATCTGCAAAACAGAATTCGGGACGGTGGCCGAGGTCGTGCGCGATTTTCAGGGCGGTTATGACGCGCATCAACCCGAAACCTATGGGTTTCGGGTCAAGGACGCCGATCTTGTCGACGGCGTTCTTTATGCCGGTGATGCCGCCAGCCCCTTGCGCCCCCGCGCGCGTCGTTTTCGTCCGGTATATAGACGGCCGAAACGGCATGCGTCGGCTACGCTCTTTGAAAGCTGGGTGGGCAATCGCTGGTTCGGCAACTGGCTGATCAATGACTGCCTGACCTACGCCCTGTCAGGCGAGCACCCCCGCCCGGTCATGACGCGGCGGAATCTGATTGGCCATATGCCCGAATATGCACAGCGCATTGCCATGCAGGCAGCGAGCGTTGGTGATGCCTCCTTCGATGAACTGATCCTGTTCGGGGATGCTTCGCACAATGACGGGAAGCGTGAACGCGCCGATCGCATGCGTGCTGCTGTGATCGCGGGCGCACGACCGGAACCGCATGTCGGCACTTTCCTATTACGGGGAACCAGCGGCGATCGGCGGGTGCTTGTCAACGAGCGCGAGATCGCCGAATTTTTAGCTGAGCGCCACGGCTTTCGTGTTATCGATCCTGTCTCTTCCCCTGTCGACGACATCGTCGAGGCCTGTGCTGGCGCCCGGATTGTGATCGGTGTGGAGGGCAGTCAACTTGCCCACGGCCTCATCATCATGCCACCAACGGCAACGCTGCTGACCCTGCAGCCCCCTGCCCGTGTCACCTCAGCGTTGAAGATCGTGACCGACCGTCAGGGACAAGGCTTTGCGCTGGTGATCGGCACGGATGCCGGTGCCAACCAGTTTCACATCGACCCGTATGAAATCGAACGTACCCTTGATCTGATAGCGAGCTGAGCCATGGGCTTTTCAACGATCAACGCCGATTATACCCGGCACGGGAGTTCCTTCACGAACATGGGCTTCCTATCGCTCTGTATCTATCGGTTCGGGCGCTGGGGCATGCGCAGATCCAACCCGCTGAGTCGGTATGCGATGCAAAAATGCTACGGCGTGATGAACGTCTTCGTCGCCAATATTTCCAAGATCTGGATACCGCCGCAGGTTCAGATCGGCGCCGATTTCCATATCATCCACGCCGAAGGCTCTCTGTCGATCCATCCGGACACGGTGATCGGCGACCGGGTTGGCGTGATGCACAATGTGACGATCGGGACCAACATGCGCGGCCCGGCACCGATCATTGGCGACGACGTATTTATCGGCGTGAACTCGACAATCCTCGGCCCGGTGAAGATCGGCGACCGGGTACGAATTGGTGCAAATACCGCTGTGTCGACGGATATTCCCGCGGACTGCATCGCGATCGGTTCACCGGCCAAAATCTATCCCCGCCTGGGGCCGTTCCCCGATTTTCATCAAGTACAGGACGTGGAGAGGGCCTGATGGGCGCGATCACCACCTGCTTTTACGAGCTGCTGGCCGACAACCTTCATACCCATTCGGACAAAACGGCGATCATCGATCCCGGGCGCTCCGTAACTTACGCCGAACTGGAAGAGGAAGTCGTCAACTTTGCCGCGCAGCTTCATGCTGCAGGCATAGGCGTTGGTGACCGCGTCGTCATTCAGCTTCGCAAATCGATCGCGGAAGTCGCGGCGATGTTTGGTGTTGCAAGGCTGGGCGCGGTGATCGTCAACGTGCATGCCCAGTGGACTGCGGAACAATTACTCAACGTCGTGAAGGACTGCCGCGCGGCGGCCATCATCGTCGAGCCATCCATGGCGCGCAGGCTGACAGGCGTGCACATATCAGAAAGCGTACGGAGGGTCGTTGTGGCGGGCCCCGCGCCGGAAAGCCCCAGGTTCCAATCATCAACGACAACCGCGCAGTGTAGCGCTCCTCCCTCCGCATCTCCGCTCGATAGCGACCTGGCGATGCTGATCTACACATCGGGATCGACGGGCGGTCCGAAGGGCGTGATGCTGAGCCACCGTAATCTTCTGGCGGGGGCGCGATCGGTGGCAAGATATCTTGAGCTCGATGGAGACGATCGCCTGTTGAGCGTGCTGCCCTATTGCTTCGATTATGGTTTGAACCAGCTTACCACAATGATGCTGCTCGGTGGCACGGTGATCCATCAACCGGTGCCCATGCCAGCCGAAATCATCGCCACCGCCGCGCGTCACGACGCGACCGGGCTGGCAGCGGTCCCGCCGCTCTGGGGTCAGATCGTCCGGCTTCAGCAAGACAGCCCGACAATATTGCCAGCCCTCAGACGGATAACCAATTCGGGCGGCAGCATAGCGAAGAACATTCTGGAGCAAATGCCGACGGCGTTTCCGGGCACAAAAATCTATCTGATGTACGGCCTGACCGAGGCATTTCGATCGACCTATCTGCCACCGGCTGACTTCGCCCGAAAAATGGGCTCGATCGGGCGAGCAATTCCGGGCGCGAACATCCATGTGATCAAGCACGGGATTGGCCCGGCCGGGCCCGGTGAGCAGGGTGAGCTTGTCCACCATGGTCCGCTCGTCAGCATGGGATATTGGGGGCGTCCCGAGAAAACCCGCGAACGCATCCGGCCATGCCCGGAACTGCGCGCGATGATCGGCACCGATCCCGTCGTCTATAGCGGTGATACCGTACGCATCGACGAGGAAGGCTATCTCTGGTTCGTCGGTCGCACCGATGCCCTCATCAAGACCCAAGGGTTTCGGGTTAGCCCCGATGAAGTGGAGGACCTTTTGTGCCGCAGCGGACTTGTCGCCGATGCCGTGGCCTTCGGCATCGAGGATGCGGAGCGCGGACAGGCAATCCATGCGGCGGTTACGCCCCTTCCCGGTTTCTCGGAGAAAGCGCTCCGCGAGCACTGCCGCGCGACAATGCCCGCCTATATGCAGCCCGTGCGGTTTCACATCTGGCCAGACACGATGCCACAAACGGCAAGCGGCAAACTGGCACGGGCAGAGGTGGTGCGTAACTGCACGGGCGATGAGACAAAGAAACCTGCCACAATCGAGGGAGGACCACCATGAGGCTGACCGAAGCGACGCTTATCGCCCATCTTCGTGCCGAATTGCCGGACACGGAGATCCAGCCGACAACGGCGCTCTTTTCATCCGGGGCGTTGGATTCGCTTTCGATGTTGAACCTGATCTGCTTTGTCGAGGATGCGATCGGGCATGAGATCGATGCCGCGGACGTTACGCTGGACAATTTCGATACGGTCGAAGCCATCGTGCATTACGCGCAAATGCCGGTGTGGTAAGGTGCTGCTTTGGTCCATTGCCTTTTTGCCCGCCATACCGCTTGTAACGATAAGCGTGGAATGCTTGGCCGCGCTGACTGACCGGCGAATAGATGCGGCGCCCCTTATGGACGCCCCACCGATCGCAATATTAGTCCCCGCGCATGATGAAGCGGCGGGGATCGGCGCGGTACTGGCGGCGACCCAGGAGCAGATGCGTCCATGCGACCGGCTTATCGTGGTTGCAGACAATTGCACCGACGATACCGCCATCATCGCCACAAGAGCCGGGGCGGAGGTGATTGAGCGGCATGATCCCAAGCGACGCGGCAAGGCGTACGCGCTCGACTTTGGCCGCGATTTTCTGACGATTCATACCCCGCCCGCGATCGTTATCGTGATGGATGCGGACACGCTGCCTGAAGCAGGTGCCATTCAACATATCGCATCACAGGCATGGCACGAACAGGCCGTGCTGCAGGGATGCTATTTGCTTCAAGCGCCGGGCAATGACCCGGTCGTCAGTATTTCGACCTTCGCCTTCTGGCTGAAAAATCTCGTACGGCAAAAGGGGCTCTATCGGCTGTCGGGGCTTGCCTTGCTTCAGGGGAGCGGCATGGCCTTTCCCTGGGAGATATTTCGGCGGGCACCGCTGGCCAGCGCCAGCCTGGTGGAAGACCTCGAACTGGGTGCGGACCTAGTTTTGAGCGGGACCAAAGTGGGTTTCTGCGAACGCGCGCGTTTTACAAGTGGGGCTGCGGAGCCGGCAGGAACCCGCTCGCAACGCACGCGGTGGGAGCACGGCTATCTCTCGGCTGCACCCCGACTATCCGCCAAGCTGATGCGCGCAGCCTTGGGCGGTCGCGCAGGCGCGATAGCGCTGAGCCTCGATCTTATGGTGCCCCCACTCGGTGCGCTGGCGATCGTCGCAGCCCTGGCGCTGGCCGCGATCGGTGCGGGCGCTGTCGCCGGCGCCTCGATGGCCCCGTTGCTATTCCTTCTCATCTGCCTCGGTACGTTTGCGCTGTCGCTGGGGCTGGTCTGGTTGAAGTGGGGACGAACCCTGTTACCACCCGCAGCGTTGCTCGGATTACCGGGCTATTTCCTATGGAAACTGCCTATCCTGATGCGCTTTTTCACGCGGCGTGAACGGCACTGGGTGCGCACCGAAAGAGAAACGCCCCCCTAACCGCACAGTCAGCCCGAACGGCGGCGCTGCAGAACTGGAGGAATCCAGTCAGCCTTCAGATGGTGCAGCATGATCCGCCAATCGCGCTTGTCGGTGCTTCCCGGACGTGCCTTGAAATCGGTTGTGCGCTCGAAGGCCTGCCGTACCGAGGGCTGGGCGGTATAATAATAGGTCGCGATCGACCGACGGGAACGGCCATCAGGGCAGTTCAGAGGATCGGGGTGCCCGTGGAAGGTATCCCGATCGGTGTTGAAAATCACAGCGCGCCCGAATAGCGGCGAAATGCGCTGACGAACGGACTTCATACGGCGATCCCACAATTCCAGCGAACCGCCATAAGCCTCTTCCCAATCCTCATTGAGATAGATGAGCAGATTGAGCCGGCGATCCACCTTCATCCATTCATGTTGTGGGAAATCGGCATGGATGCTGAGATGGCCGCCGCGCTTGATCTCGTGAAGCCCCGCACCGGCATGATAGGGATCAGCGATCAGCCCCTCAATGCCTGTGAGTTCCGACAGGAACGTCAAGAAAGCGCGCGAATTGAGCTCAGCGAACAACATGCGGGTTGCAAGCCCCTGACATTGATCAGGTCGAAATTGGAACTTCAGCCGTTCCTGATCGCGCATGAAGCAGTCATGCCCCGCGCTGTCCGGAAATTCGGCAGCCACGGCGCGCAGCAGATTTTGATCCAGAAAATCGTCAAGGACAATGTGAGGAAAAGGGTCATCAACCGCATAGCGCGCGGCCAATGCCTGCCCGGCCTGCTGGCACTGATCATGATCGAAGCAGCGATATCCGCGAATATCGTCGAGCTTGAGTATCGGCATTGCTACCTCTGAACCGTCACTGCTGCACCACAAAAATCGCCCGCAACCGGGCAGTCTTCACCTTCCGATTAGGCGCTGTGCTGGGCCGCCGAACAAGCGATGGAAAACCCCTTGGCACTTCTCATGATCGATTGATTTCGCCCCTGTCGATAGAACGGAAAGCATCGCAATCGGCGGGAGACGCACGGGTGCATATCGGTTTCTGTTCCCCTGACTGGCCGCCGTCCCGGTCGGCAAACGGCATCGTGACCTATGTTTCCGCAGTCCGTGAATATCTTTTGTCAAAAGGGCACCGCGTTTCGATCCTTGCGAAAGGAAATTGGATCGACAGCGACAACCGTGAAACGCCCATTGCAGGTCAGCCTGGCTTCAGGCGGCGCGTAGATCGATATCTTGATCGGTATAGGGGCCACCTGCCGGGCATCGGTCTGGCCATAGCCGACCAGGTTCGGTCGGTGCATCAGGAAGAGCCATTCGATGTGCTGGAGATGGAAGAAAGTTTTGGCTGGTCCCGCCTCGTCCAGCGGGCAATCGACGTTCCGGTGATCACCCGGCTTCATGGCCCCTGGTTCCTCACCCCGAAAACTCCAAGAACGGCGCTGGAAACGCGTACCCATAGGCAGCGCTGTCGCGCCGAGGAACGCGCGGTCAAATATGCCGGCGCGCTGACGGCCCCCACCCGCACGATGATGACCACCGCCTGCTCGCATCTGGGCCGACCTACCGACAGCCGGAACCTTGTGATCCCGAACCCGATCCGGATGACTGCGGCAGGGACGCAATGGCGGCTCGACGCCTGCGACCGCAACCATATTCTGATGGTTGGTCGCTTCGACCACTGCAAGGGCGCGGACACCTTGCTGCTGGCTTTTGACCAGATGTTGAAACGCCTCCCATCGGCGCGGCTTACGCTTGTGGGAAGCGATATCGGCATTGCCGAGAGACCGGGGCGCGTGACGCGATTTCACGACTTCCTCGGTGCCAAGCTTTCACCGGAAGCCCGTAGCCGCGTGACCTTTACCGGGCAGCTTCCGCCAGGGGAGATCGAAGCACTTCGGCGCAACGCTTTTTTGAGCGTGGTCGCATCACGATATGAGAATTTCCCATACACGCTGCTTGAGAGCATGGCGCAGGGGTGCCCAACCCTTTCGACAGCCTGGGCCGGCAGTGCTGAAATTCTGGAAACGCGACTGGCGGCCTTATCTCCCCCCATTGATGATCCAACCGCAATGGCCGAGCGGCTTTCGTGGATGATGGCCAATCCCGAGCACGCCGCTCAGATGGGAGCAGAGGGCCATAGCCGCTGCAAAACCCATTTTTCGCTGGATGCGGTGGGCGGCCAAATGCTCGACCTTTATGCATCCTGCGCCGAGCAGATGAAGGCGTGACAGCGAGCCCGTCCACTGCGCTGCCGGATGGGAGCCGGCCCCTCCAGCGGTGGCGCGGCCTGATCGGTCGGGACACCAATGTCGTCATCGCCTCGGTTATCGTCACAAATTTGTTGCGCGCGATAAGCACCGTTATCCTAACCCGGCTGCTGGTGCCCGAGATATTCGGCATGTCAGGTATCATCGGCGCGATATCCTTTGCGGCCGCGATGGCGTCAGACCTCGGATTTCAGGCTTTCGTCGTTCGCCATCAGGACGGAGACAAGCCCGAGTTTCTCGATACGGTCTGGACGATCGCGGTTATTCGCGCGGCCGTATTAACGACAACGCTGGCGGTGTTGGCGACGCCGATCGCCAACATACTTGCCAAGCCCGAACTGGCACCGCTGATCGCACTGTCTTCGCTGAGCTTCGTCATCGAAGGTCTCGCATCGCTCACGCTGCTGACTGCCATCCGGAACCGCCAGCTTATCCGCCTTTCGCTTTTGGAACTCAGCGTTCTGGCCGTCCAGATCGTGGTCGGGATTGTGCTCGCCTATCTGTGGCGGAACATCTGGGCGCTGCTGGTGGCGTTGCTTATCAGCAGCATCCTGAAAACCGCTCTCAGCTACATCATTTTTTCCGGCGCGCGACGGCGGATCGCGTTCGACCGTGGATATGCGCGCGATCTGTGGCATTTCGCGCGCTATGTCACTGGATCGAGCATCATCACGCTGATCCTGCTTCAAAGCGACAAGCTGGTTCTGGCGCGGCTGATGCCGCTGGAAGATTTCGGGCTCTACATCCTTGCCGGCAATCTCGTTGCCGCGCCGCTTGCATTTACCACGGCCTATGCTTCGCGCGTACTGTATCCCGCCTATGCGCAATTGTGGCGGGACGGCGTCGGCGATCTGTGCAGGCAATTTTACGCCAAGCGTTGGGGCCCCTCATTGCTCTACAGCTTTGCCGCCGGTGGCCTCATTGGATCAGCGCCGCTCGTCATCGCGGTCCTCTATGACCCGCGCTATGCCGGAGCGAGCCTCTATCTTCAGCTGCTTGCGCTCAATCCGTTTTTCGCGCTCGCATCGAACAGCGCCAATGAGGCGCTGACGGCCACCGGGCGGATCGAGGCGACATTGCAGGCAAGCATATCGAAGCTCGTCTGGCTCGCGATCGCGGCACCGATTGGCTTCGTGTTCGGCGGGGAGATCGGGTTGGTCGCGGCGATCGGCTTGATGGAAGTGCCGGCTCTGCTCGTCAAATGGATCCAGATGCACCGTGCGGCGCTGCTGCGCCTTGGGTATGAAATTCTGTTCCTATCCGCCGGGGCCGCCGGGATCTTGATCGGCGCTGTGGTCAATTGGCTGCTAATAGACAGCCTTGGCTGAGGAAACGGGCGCCGGTGTTTCTGGCAGCCGGACAACTGGGGATCGACGATGCGCGCGCAGATGGGCGATCTTGAGAAAGGCCGCTGAAAATCCGAACAGGCCGAACACAAAAATGGCAGGGCGTGTGCCGAAGGATGTGAAGAACAGCATTTCCATCATCATGACAAGGCTGGAGAAAATAAAGGCGGGCACCTCGGCATCGTCATAGCGTTTCCTTCGGGAGGGACGAAACGCCAGAGAACGAATGATGAAAAAGACAAACGCCCAGATAAAGATGGCGAGACCGACAACCCCCGAAATCATCATGATCCAGACATAGCTATTCACGAAATCGACGATCCCCTCACCCTGTATAAGATCGTGCAGGCGCCATTGGGCCTCCGGCAGGGAAAAGCCGATCAGGGGACTATTCGAGAATTCCTGCAGCCCCCGCATGAGCAGGAGCCGGCGATAATCGGACGTATCGCTGGAATTGCCCGATAGCCCGATGCTTTCCGAAAAGCTGGACGAGAATTGTGCGCCCACGGCTATCAGTGCAATGCCTGCGGCCACGACCACCGCGCCGACCGATAATTGGAAATAGCGCCGACGATAAATTTCAGCGGCCGCCATCGCGAAGAAAAGGCCGACCCATGCCCCGCGAGATTGGGGCGCCACCAATCCCACGCAACAAAAGGCCATCGCCGCAAAAAAATACCAACGCGTGCGAAACTGATTTCGGCATAGCGACAACGCCAGAACGCAGATCGCGAGGATCATCGCCGCCGATGTTGATTCGACAAACGGCCCACCGGCCCGCAGAAATCCACCGCGCGATTTGACGAGCAGCAACGTCGACAATTCATAATTGACGTAGAGTTCGTTGTAGATCGGCCAGAAGCGGATAAATTCATAGAACAGGATAGCGGACAACACCGTCCCCCCGCAGCCCAGCCACAACAGGATGGCCTTGCATTCCTTCATCGTGCGGATGCCGCGGCTGACGATGTAATAGGGCAATCCCAGATCAAGGATCACGTTCGACGACGACCGCAGGAAATTCGAAAAGCTTGTATCGCGCGCCAGGGCGGCAGCAAGGAGGAGGAGGAGCGCACAAGCTGGAAGATCGATAAGCCAGTTGGACCGAGCCTTGGCCGGATTTAAAAAAAGCGCGATCGCGGCACCGATGGCCAGCGCATCATGCACGCCGAAATCGAACAGTTTCAGTACGCCGATAGCCGCAGTAGAATCCAGCCCTGGCAGCATGAGCAGACTGAAGAGATAGACGGGTACGATCTTGTCGATCCGCAACGCGACCATCGGCACCCAGAGACACATGACAAGGTAAAGCAGCCACGGGTTTGTAAATGACCAGCCGATGATCGGCATGCCCACCACAATGAAGAGGCAGCGCCCCGCCATATCCCGCCGGGCGGCGGCGGGGAGGCAGAACAGAAACAGCGCAGCGGCCAGCCCCCCAAGCGTCGCCACGTGCAGCGCGTGCTTGATCGTGAAATAGGCCAGAATCAAGAACGAGGCCATGAGAACGGGCACAGCGCCGTGCACAAGATCGTCGCGCTTCATTCCCCTGTTCCCATGAACTGCCGAACAGCGGCGAGCTTCGGTGCTTGCTGCAGGGGCTGGCCGGCATATTCGCGCAAGCCCCATGCCCCATATTCGGATATCGGTGCGGTCGAGGCATAGAGGACGAGATCTCCGCCGATACGGTCCTGCCAGGCGCTTAAATAAGCGCGGTAGAGCGCGCCCATACGCGGATCGCGCTGGATAGCCCGGGCGAACGCCATATCCCGGGTCACAAGATGCTGGCCGCCCTCATAGGTAAGGAAACGCAAACCATGCGCATGGGCTATCTTGCGATGGATCTCGGCATGATCGATCGTGTCGGCAACCGCCGCCGGCACATCCGCGAAAACGCGGTCAATGTCGGCCGATGAATATCGATCGAGATCGAGCCAGACATAAGGCGCGGTGGCAAGCGCATCGATCCATTGCGGCGTATCCCCGTCTTCGAGCATCATTCTTGCGAGATCGGGCCAGGCGTTCTGGCTGGATGCGACACGAACCAGCCGATCGGGCTGATCGGCGAAAACCTCGGTCCATATGCGCATCGTCTGGCGGAGCTTTTGCGCATAGCGGAGCATTTTCGCACGGGCCGGATCCCCCTTCCCCAACCCGAGCGCCAAGCCCTCGCGCTGCGCCTGCTGGGCCGCATCGAACATGTCGTTCCAGATTTCATTGCCGAGTTCGACATGGACCCGGCGATCCGGTGCCAGACGCTCGTGGACAAGCTGCGCGAACTTCCTGACATAGGCATCGTCGGCGCGATACGGCATCAGGAACCAGGGATCGACGCCCGTGATGTTCGCCAGATCGATCATATCCTCGATCGCAGCGCCATAGACCCCGACCTGACTGGCGCTATCGGGCCTTGTCCGGTTTTCCCACCGTACAGAAACATTGTCGTTCGTCCGTTGCCAATCGAGAAAGCGCACGATCCGAAACGGGCGCACGAAAGACAGGAACTCGGGATGGAAACGCTCGGTGGCGGGGCGACCGCCTTCCCGACAATCAATGTTCCTGACAGGATTAGCGGGATCGGTTTCAAGAAGCTCGATCCAGGCGCCTTCGTCATCAGCGCCGGTGAGCGCGAGATCGAGAACAAGCTCCTGGTTGCCGACGGGCTCTTGGGCTCTTGCCGCGCCTCCTGCAGACAGCACGCCCCGCCCCGCATAACGACATCGGACGATGATCGCCCGATATGGGGCGGGCGGCAGCATGAGCGGACGCGGCGCGGTTTGCCCCGGTTCCAGAAAGCGCACCCAGCCATTTTCATCAAGCTGATGGTCGGGAAAGGCCGTCCACCCCTGTCCGCGCGACGAAAACCATTCGCTCTGCAGGATCATGTTGGTGAATACCTGTTGACGATTGAACGTCGCGAGCCCGAACAGGTTGATACCCAGTCGGGTCGCCGTCGGCCGTGGCAGTTGAACGTCCTCGCCATTCGCCGCCGCCCAGCGTGTGGGCACCGCAAAAACCACAAGCCCGGTTATCAGGAGCAATAGCCCCAGCGCTACGAGCACATTCCGATGGATGCGCGCCAAATTTCCGGCTCCCCCGTCAGATTGCCTCGCGTATCATGCCGGTTTGCGCGGTTCGCTTCTGCTCGGATTTTGGGCTCCTGTTTTTTTGGCATTTCGGCCCAAATTTCCCACCCCAAAATCCTGAGCCGCCATCCCCCAATGCCGAGACGAAATGGGAGAGACTAGCGTGGCGGCTCAATCCGGAGCAGGACATCGATGGAAATTGGGGCCGATCGGCAACCGCTGCATATCGCGTTAGAGCGCCAGCTTCGCAGATGGCGCAATCTTCCCTCACGCCTCGCGCTTCGCGCAAGCAATCACCCATATGTGCGCGTCTTGCTGCGCAGGCGCCACGACGTGGCACTGGCACGGCATCGGGGTCAATTACCTGCACTGGATGCGTTGTCGGCGGAAATCGTTTCAGCCATCGAGGAACGCGGCCTGTATGTCACGACGCTGGACCAGCTCGGGCTTTCAGCCAGCGATGCGATGCTGGCCAGCAGCACGAAACTGGCCGAAGAATTCGCTGAAGAGGCCCGTCTGCGCGTACGCTTCGGTGAAGATTTCCTGATCGTCCCGTCCCACCGGATCATCGCCAATCCAGAGATATTCCTGTGGGGGCTGCAAGACCGCTTGCTGAACATCGCAGAAGCCTATCTGGGCCTGCCGCCCGCCTATGACGGCGTGACCGTCAATTATACCGTTGCCGATGGCCGTGAGATATCGACGCGAAAATGGCATCGCGACTGGGAAGACAGGCGGATGCTGAAAATCGCCATCTACCTGCATGACGTCGACGAAAATGCCGGGCCGTTCCAGATGATCCCGCGCAAGGACGCGCATTCGGGAGACATTGACGGTTTTAGCTATGAGCTGGCAGACGACCTAGAACTGGCCCGCCATCTCGGCCCCGATTTCACAGCCGACATTGCCAGTTGCGAGGGCCCGCGCGGAACCGTGATCTTCACGGACACCGCGCGCTTCTATCACCGGGGGAAGCCGGCAACGGGCCGTGATCGGGCGGCCATATTCTACAGCTATTTCGCGAACCGCCCCCGCCATCCCTTTCTGTGCGAGCGAACCGGAATGTCGCGCAGGGCCATGTATCGGATGGCAAAGGATCTGCCGCAACGTCAACGAAATGCGGTCCGCTGGCGCAAGCAGATCTCGCCACTGCTGCGGATGATCCCCACCGCGCTTCTGTGATTGTGAGCCCGAACATGCCCAAAAGAAGGAGTGTCAGCCCTTGAACTGTCCCCTTTGCGATGAAGCTGGCGCGGCTGGGAGTGCGAGATTTTCGATCGGCTGGCCCGCCGCGACCTGCACCGGGGCGCAACCTGGCATGGCCGCCTGCAATCGCTGTTGCTGCTCGCGCGGACAGCCTTTGCAAGCCCCAGCGAAAATATGATTCGATCGGCATGTTGCTGTGCCAGAACGCAATTTCGACATCACCCTGATGTACAGCGAAAATTTTCGCACAGCGATATTGTAAAAAATCGTCTGTAAAACCGGGCGAGATGTGGGACAGTTGCCCACCAGCCGTGCACGGCATGATATTGGCTGAACTGACTGGACGCACCGAACGACCAGAAGAGATGGAGGACATTATGGATGCCAAAACCAGCGATCCCCTAGGTTGCCCGATGAAGGAGCCCGCAGCGGTCAGATCGCTGCTCGGCCGCACCAATCGCGATTGGTGGCCGAACCAGATGTCCCTCGACATCCTGCAGCAGAATGGCCTTTCCAGCGACCCGATGGGCGATGCCTTCAACTATACGCAAGCCTTCAAGTCGCTCGATTACGCAGCGGTGAAGCGCGATCTCCATGCGTTGATGACCGATAGCCAGCCATGGTGGCCGGCCGATTATGGCCATTACGGCCCCTTCTTCATCCGCATGGCCTGGCACAGCGCAGGCACCTATCGCACCGGCGATGGACGCGGCGGCGCCGGCGCCGGGCAACAGCGCTTTGCACCACTCAACAGTTGGCCCGACAACGCCAATCTCGACAAGGCCCGCCGCCTGCTGTGGTCGATTAAGCAGAAATACGGGGCCAAGCTGAGCTGGGCCGATCTGCTGATCCTCGCCGGCAATGTCGCGATCGAGTCAATGGGCGGGCCGGTCTTCGGCTTTGGCGGTGGCCGCCCCGATGTGTGGGAACCCGAAAAGGACGTCTATTGGGGCACGGAAGAACTGTGGGTTAACCAGGAAGGCAATCAAACCCGCATCCAGCCCGAAAAGAACATGGCGCTGGAAAGCCCGCTGGCCGCGATCCAGATGGGGCTGATCTATGTCAATCCCGAAGGCCCCGGCGGCAACCCCGATCCGCTGCAATCCGCGCGCGACATTCGCGAGACCTTTGCGCGCATGGGCATGAACGACGAGGAGACCGTAGCGCTCACCGCGGGCGGCCACACCTTTGGCAAGGCGCACGGCGCCGGCGACGCATCCAAGGTGGGTGCGGAGCCCGAAGGTGCGGATATCGCCCAGCAGGGGCTGGGTTGGACCAGCAGCCATGAGAGTGGCGTGGGTGACCATACGATCACCAGTGGCATCGAGGGCGCGTGGACGCCGACCCCCACGACCTGGGACATGACCTTCTTCCACATGCTGCTCGACTATGAATATGAGCTGGTGCGCAGCCCCGCGGGCGCCAAGCAGTGGCAGCCGATCAACCAGAAGCCGGAAGACCTGGCGCCGGGCGCGCACAGCCCCGAACGCCGCCTGCCGACGATGATGACCACCGCCGACATCGCGCTGAAGACCGACCCTGCCTATCGCAAGATCAGCGAGCATTTCCGCGACAATCCAGAAGAATTTGCGGATACCTTTGCACGGGCGTGGTTCAAGCTCTGCCACCGCGACATGGGGCCCAAGTCACGCTATCTCGGCCCGGAAGTGCCGAGCGAGGACCTGATCTGGCAGGATCCGATCCCCAAGGCGGACTATGCTTCCATCGACGACAATGATGTTGCCGCGCTCAAGGGCAAGGTCCTTGGATCGGGGCTGAGCGTTGCCGAACTGGTGACGACGGCCTGGGCGTCGGCCTCGACCTATCGCGGGTCCGACCATCGTGGCGGCGCCAATGGCGGCCGCATCCGCCTTGCACCGCAAAAGGACTGGGCGGTCAACCAGCCCGATCAACTGGCCAAGGTGCTGAAGGTCTATGAGGGCATCAAAGCCGAGTTCGATGGCAGTGCGGGTGGCAAGAAGGTGAGCATCGCCGACCTGATCGTGCTCGGCGGCAATGCCGGTATCGAGAAGGCCGCGAAGGATGCTGGTGTGAACGTGACGATCCCGCTCGTATGGGGCCGCACCGACGCATCGCAGGACCAGACCGATGTCGACGGCTTTGCGGTGCTTGAACCCAAGGTCGATGGTTTCCGCAACTATCTTCAGGTTCGGTACAACGTGCCGACAGAGGAATTGCTGGTCGACCGTGCCCAGTTGCTGCGTCTGAGCGCACCTGAAATGACCGTCCTTGTCGGTGGCCTGCGCGTGCTGGGCGCCAATCATGGCGGCAGCAAGCATGGCGTGCTGACCAATCGTCCCGGCCAGCTCACCAACGACTTTTTCGTTAACCTGCTCGACATGGGCACGGCGTGGAAGGAAGTGAGCGACCGCGGCGATGAGGTCTATGTCGGCACGGACCGTGCAACCGGTGCCGAAAAATGGACTGCAACGCGGACCGACCTCGTCTTCGGATCGAATTCGCAGCTTCGTGCTCTTTCCGAGGTCTATGCCTCGGGCGACGCGGGCGAAAAGTTCGTGAAGGACTTTGTTACCGCTTGGCAGAAAGTGATGAACGCCGATCGGTACGACCTGAGGGCGTAACCCGGATATAGCCGCCCCTGCCGAACCGGTGGGGGCGGTTTCCGTGCGCCAGAAACTTACGCGGTGACCTTGCAGGGAATGCCATGGGGGGGAAGGTCGAAACGGCCAGCCAGTTCGTTTGAACCGCTGAGGGATTCTAATACCCATGCGTCCGGTTTTGCTCCGGGGCCACGGTCGCCGGTACGGCGTCTTTTGATCTTGAGAAAATGGCGCGCCCGAAAGGATTCGAACCTCTGACCCCCAGATTCGTAGTCTGGTGCTCTATCCAGCTGAGCTACGGGCGCGCGGTGTGGAGGGGCCTCTAAGGGGGATGCGCAAAGAGCGCAACCCCGTTGCAGCACTTTTCTGACGCGATTAGGGAAAAGACATGAAAATTTTTCGCGTCGCTCCGCTTTTTCTTGCCGCTGCGGTTTCCGGTTGTGCCGGAAACCAGGGCGATTTCCCCTCGCTGCTGCCGCGCCCGGTGGAACAGCGCAGCGAAGAGGTTGAAACGCCCGAGCCCCCCGCCCCGGCGGCCGCGGATTCGGCCTTCGCCGCGCAACTGGCGGAATTGCTGACACAGGCCCGCGCGGGCGACAGCGCGTTCGAGGCCGCGCTTCCGGCAGCCGAGCGGGCGGTGAATGCCGCGCGGCAGGCGGCACCGGCGAGCGAGCCCTGGGTGGAGGCCCAGCGCCTGATCTCGATCCTCGATTCGGCGCGGACGCCCACCTCCACCGCATTGGCCTCGCTTGACGAGCTCCTCGTCGCGCGCGCCGAGGGCGCATCGCGCGATGCCAAGATCGGTGGCGTAGAAGAGGCCGTGGCCGCCCGCGCCGAGGCCGAGGCGATCAACGCGCGGCAGGCGGAGCGGTTGACCGTGCTGCGGGACGCGCTCAGGCGCCCGTAATCGCGGCGCTGTGTGCCTTGGCCAGGCGGCAATAGTTAGCGACCCCCATAAGATTGGCGGCGACCTGCTCATCGGTCAGCATGCGCATGAGCTTGGCCGGGCGGCCGCCCCACATCTCGTTGCGGCCGATATGCTTGTTGGGCGTGAGCAGCGCGCCGGCCGCAAGCATACCGCCCGATTCGATCACAGTGCCGTCCATCGCCACCGATCCCAGGCCGACAAAGCCGCGATCCTGGACGGTGACGCCATGGAGCATCGCCATATGGCCGACGAGCACGTCATCGCCGATGATCGAGGGAAAGCCCTCGCCGCTGCCATGCCCCGAATCGCAGTGGATGACGGTGCCGTCCTGAATATTGGTCCGCGCGCCGATGCGGATGAAGTTCACGTCACCGCGCAGCACGCAATTATACCAGATGCTGGCTTCGGGCCCGATTTCGACATCACCGATGATGCGGCAGCCCGGCGCGACAAAGGCGGAAGGATCGATCTTCGGCGTCTTGCCGTTGAACGTTATGATGCTCACACCTTCCACTGTTCTCTCCCAATACGGTAAACGATCGTCGGATTGAGATCCGGACCGAAGCGCGGATCGACGAAATCAAGTTCGGGGTGCCTTTCCATGCCGAGGCGTTTCATCAGCCCCCAGCTGGCGGCATTGCCTTCGACCGTAAAGGCGACAACGAAGGGTGCATCGTGCACACCAAAGGCGCGGCCGAGTGCAGCCTCGGCGGCCTCCCGGGCATAGCCCTGCCCCCAGCAATCCTCACGCAGCCGCCATCCGATCTCGAAGCTGCCAGTGAGGTCGGTGCCTTCGGCATCCACGCGCTTCAGACCGCAAAAACCGAGTAGCGCGCCGTCGGCGATCCGCTCGACCACCCAAAAACAATGGCCGTAGCGCGCGTGCGACGTGACCGTACGCTCATAGCTGGCCTGATAGGCCTCGCGGGGCTGAACCCCGCCCAGCCAGCGCATGACCGCTGGCGAATTGAGATGCGCATGAAAGGCATCGACATCGCCCGCATCCCAGGTCCGCAGACGCAGGCGGGGCGTTTCGATGATGATATCAGCCATTGAGCAGCCGCGCGGCGTGGAGCGCATGATAGGTCAGCACGCCCGAACAGCCGGCGCGCTTGAACGCCATCAGCGTTTCCAGGACCATGGCATCGCGGTCCGCAGCGCCCGCGGCCACCGCCGCCTCGATCATCGCATACTCACCCGACACCTGATAGGCGAAGACGGGCACCTGGAAGCGGCTCTTGGCGCTGCGGATGATGTCGAGATAGGGCAAGCCCGGCTTCACCATGACACTGTCCGCGCCCTCGGCCAGATCGGCCTCAATCTCGCGCAACGCTTCTTCCGCATTGGCGGGGTCCATCTGATAGGTGCGCTTGTCCCCCTTCAGCAGCCCGCGCGAGCCGACAGCATCGCGGAACGGGCCGTAAAAGGCGCTGGCATATTTTGCCGAATAGGCCATGATCTGGACGTTCACGAAGCTTTCGCCCTCCAGCGCCGCGCGGATCGCAGCGACGCGGCCGTCCATCATGTCAGACGGGGCGATCACATCGGCACCAGCACGTGCCTGATTGAGCGCCTGTTCGACCAGCAGTTCGGAGGTGATGTCGTTGAGCACATAGCCATCGGCATCGATGATCCCGTCATGGCCGTGCGCGGTATAGGGATCGAGCGCGACATCGGTGAGAATGCCGATATCGGGCACCGCGTCCTTGATCGCGCGTGTGGCGCGGCACATGAGATTGTCGGGATTGAGCGCTTCCTCCCCCCGTTCGCTGCGCTTTTCGCGCGGGGTATTGGGAAAAAGCGCGAGACAGGGGATGCCGGCATCGCGGGCTTCGCGCGCCCGATCGACGATCAGATCGACCGACCAGCGCGACACGCCCGGCAGGCTCGACACCGGTTCCTCGACGCCCTGCCCCTCGGTAATGAAAAGCGGCCAGATGAGATCGGACGGCGTGAGCACCGTTTCGGCGTGAAGCGCGCGGCTCCATGCGGTGGCACGGGGGCGGCGAAGGCGAAGCGCGGGAAAGGAAGCGGTCATAGCCCTGCTTTCGGCCATGAAACCGAGTCGGCGCAAGCGGCAGAAGGTTGCGGACTTGGGATGGCGGTTGCATCCTGATAGCCGGTTCAAACATTTTGGTGATCGATGCAGAAAATCCGGTCCGCGGCACTCGTCGTCAACGCGCAGTCCAGAAAAGGGCGCAAATTGTTTCGTGAGGCGCGCGCGCTGGCGGCCAAGCTCGATTTTCCGGTGCAATGTTTTGAAGTCCGCAAGCCCGCAAAGCTCGACGAAACGGTAAGGCGAGCTCTCTCCGATAAGCCGGACATGCTGATCCTTGGCGGCGGCGACGGCACGATCAGCGGGCTGGTGGACCATATTGTCGGCCGCGACATCGCACTGGGCGTGCTGCCGCTGGGCACGGCGAACAGCTTTGCCCGCACATTGGAAATTCCATTGACCCTCGAAGGCGCGATGGCGGTGATCGGCGCGGGGCATTTGCGGCGGATCGACCTGGGCATGATCGACGGCGACTATTTCGCCAATTGCGCGGCGATGGGGCTTTCGCCGCTGATCGCAGCCACGGTGCCGCACAAGCTGAAACGGACATTGGGGCGGCTCGGCTATCTGATCTGGGCGGCGTGGAAATTCGTCCAGTTCAAACCGTTCACGCTGATCGTCGATGACGGCAACGGTGAAAAACGCCTGAACGTCGTCGAGGTGCGGATTTCGAACGGCCCCTATCATGGCGGTACCGAGCTGGTGGACGATGCAGCGGTCGACAGCGGCGAGATCGTGGTTCAGGCGGTGACCGGCCATCTGAAACGGCGGCTGATCTGGAACTGGGTGGCGAGCGCCTTTCGGCTGGAAGCGCGCAAGGAAACGGTCGAGAATTTCTATGGCCGGAGCCTCAAAATCTCGACCGAGCCGCCGCTTGCCATTTCGATCGACGGCGAAGTGCTGGCCAGGACGCCGGTGACCGCGAAGATTGCCGCCGATGTGATCTGGGTGGCGGCGCCGCCCGCCTCGAGGGACAGCGCTTAACCGGTGGGATTGAGGCGGCCTGCGGGTTCGCTTTCCGCCAGAACGGCTTCGCGGCATTCCTCGGGATCGGGCGCCTCGATCATCTTGGCCTTGCGCCATCCGCCGCGCCGGTAAACCCAGATCGCGCACGCCGTCGACGCCAGCGAACCGAGCGGGAAGCTGAGCCAGAGCGCGTCCGCGCCCAGCACCGGATAGGCGAAATAGACGAAACCGAGGCGGATCGGATACATTGACAGGAAGAGGATGATGAGCGGCGCGATCACCGCGCCATTGGCGCGCATCGTGCCGAACAACACCAGCGAGACGCCGAAGAAGACAAAGCTCCACCCGCCGAGAAGATGAATGTGCGCCGCGACCGGGATCGCCGGGCTTTCGGTGCCGAGGAACAGGCCGAGCGCGGCGCGGTCGACCAATGTGAGCAGGACGACGAGCGCGCCCGTCATCACGATATTGTAGAAGATGCCGGTGCGCGTGATCCGCGCGACGCGGTCCCACCGCCCCGCCCCGATATTCTGCGCGGCCATGGCGCTGACCGCCGCCCCCACGGCCATGGCGGGCATCTGAACATAGGTCCAGAGCTGCTGGGTGACGCCGTAGGCCGCGGTGGCGAGCAGCCCCTCGCGGTTGACGAGCCCGACCATCGCCATCGCGGCGGAAGAAATCACGACCATCTGCAGGCCCATGGGAAAGCCCTTGAGCACGATCGACCGGAGCAGCGCCGGATCGGGGCGCAAATAGCCCAGTTCGCGTCCTTTCAGGCGAAGCGGCAGATCGCGGACATAGACATAGATGATGATACCAATAAGGCTGACATAGCCCGCGATGACGGTGGCCATCGCCGAACCGGCAATCCCCATTGCGGGCGCCGGGCCCAGCCCGAGGATCAGTACGGGATTGAGGATAATGTCGAGCACCACGCTCAGCCCCATGAACCAGAGCGGCGTCATCGAATCGCCCGATCCGCGCAGGCCCATCATCATGAGGACCATGAGGAAGGAGGCGGGCGTCGAGAGGAAGATCAGACGCAGATAATCATGCGCGAGTTCGAATGCCTCGCCCGGCGTTGCGAGCGCCTTCAGGATATTGGGCGAAAACGTCCAGCCCGCGAGGCCGACCAGCACCGAAAGCGGCAGGAACAGCCCCATCGCCGTTCCCATGGCGCGGCGGGCACCGTCCAGATCACCACGCCCGAAGCTCTGCCCGATCAGGACGGTTGCGGCCATGCCGAAACCGAACACCGCCGCGAACATCAGGAACATGATGATGTTCGCATTGGCGGTGGCGGCGATTGCGTCCTCCCCCAGAAAACGACCGATCCAGATCGCGTTGACCGAGCCGTTCAGCGACTGGAGGACGTTCGATCCAAGGGTCGGCAGTGCGAAAAGCAGCAGCGTGCGGCTGATCGGACCATTGAGCAGATCCTGACTGCCGCGCGCTGCCCCAGCCATTAGCCGAGCCGTGCCAGCGCGGCGGACAGGCGTTCGGCCTCGGCCGATTTCTCGGCATGGTCGGCTCGCGCCTTTTCAACCGCCTCCGGCTTCGCCTTTTCGACAAAGGCCGGGTTTTCAAGGCGCTTGCCAAGCGAGTCGCGCTCCTTGGCGGCGGCTTCGATACCCTTGGTGAGACGCGCGCGTTCGGCCGTAAGATCAATCACGCCTTCGAGCGGCAGCACATAAGTTGCCTCGTCGACCACCACCTGTGCCGCCCCACCGGCTGGCGCCGGATCGAGGCTGATCGTTTCGACACGGGCCAGACGGCCAAGCGCGGTGGCCTGACGATCGAGCCGTTCGCCGGTGACCGCCGACGCATCGCGGACGTGGAGCGCAAGCTTGGCGCCCGGCGGGACATTGAGTTCGGACCGCGCGGCGCGGATTTCGGAGACGAGGCGGATGAGCCAGTCGATTTCCTGCGCGGCATTGGCATCGAGCGCATGGGTATCGGCCAGCGGCCAGTGCGCGACGATGATCTCGTTTTCACGCGCGCCCATCGCATGCCACAGTTCTTCGGTGATGAAGGGCATGAAGGGGTGAAGCATGACGAGGATCTGATCGAGCACCCAACCGGCCACTGCCCGGGTCTCGTCATCGATCTGGCCCTTGATCAGCTCAAGATACCAGTCGCAGAAGCGGCTCCAGGTGAAGTGATAGATGGTGTTGGCGGCTTCATCATAGCGCAGATCGGCCAGTGCCAGATCGAGCTTCTGGACGGTCGAGATCGTCTCGGCGATGATCCAGCGGTTGACGGGCGCTGCGGCATCGGGCGCGCGCAGCGTTTTCGACGCGCCGATCCCGTTCGCCTGGCAGAAACGCGACGCGTTCCAGAGCTTGGTCGCGAAGTTGCGATAGCCCTCAACGCGCTTTTCATCGAGCTTGATGTCGCGGCCCTGGCTTTCCATCGCTGTAAGCGTGAAGCGCAGCGCATCGGCACCATATTTGTCGATAAGGCCGAGCGGATCGACGGTATTGCCCTTCGACTTCGACATTTTCGAGCCATCGGCCGCACGGACAAGACCGTGGAGATACAAGGTCTTGAACGGCACTTCTTCCATGAAATGCATGCCCTGCATGATCATGCGGGCATCCCAGAAGAAGAGGATGTCGAAGCCCGAGATCAGCACGTCATTGGGATAATGGCGTTCGAGCTTCTCGGTCTTTTCGGGCCAGCCCAGCGTGCCGAAGGGCCAGAGCGCGGACGAGAACCAGGTGTCGAGCACGTCGCTGTCGCGCGTGATCTTGCGGTTGCCCGCCTGAAGCTGTGCCTCGGCTTCGTCCTCGGCGACATAGACGTTGCCGTCTTCATCATACCAGGCCGGGATCTGATGGCCCCACCAGAGCTGGCGGCTGACGCACCAGGGCTGGATGTTTTCGAGCCAGTTATAATAGGTCTTCTTCCAGCTTTCCGGCACCACCTTGATCGCCCCCGACCGCACGGCTTCAAGCGCGGGCTTGGCGAGCGTTTCGGCATCGACATACCATTGATCGGTGAGCCAGGGCTCGATCACCGCGCCCGAACGATCACCGAACGGTGTCTGGATGACGCGGTCTTCAACCTTTCCGAGAATGCCCTGTTCTTCGAGCCGCGCGACGACGCGCGTGCGCGCCTCGAAGCGTTCGAGGCCGAGGAATTCTTCGGGGATCAGGCCGTCCGACGTCTGGATGACATGCGCATCGGCGTCGAGCATGTTGAGCATCTCGGCGGGCTTGAACCCGGCGCGCTTGCCCACTTCAAAGTCGTTGAAGTCATGCCCTGGCGTGATCTTCACCGCGCCCGAACCCAGTTCGGGATCGGCATGTTCGTCGGCGACGATCGGGATGAGGCGGCCGGTGATCGGCAGGCGGACATTCTTGCCAATGAGCGCCTTGTAGCGATCATCCTCGGGGTTCACCGCCACCGCCATATCGGCGAGCATCGTTTCGGGGCGCGTGGTGGCGACCGAGATCGTGCCGCTGCCGTCTTCGAGCGGATAGCTCAGATGCCAGAACTTGCCGCCGACTTCCTTGGTTTCGACCTCGAGATCCGAAATCGCGGTCTTGAGACCCGGATCCCAGTTCACGAGCCGCTTGTCGCGGTAGAGCAGGCCCTGCTTGTAAAGCTCGACGAACACCTTGAGGACGGCCTTCGAAAAACCTTCGTCCATGGTGAAGCGTTCATTGGCCCAATCGCACGACGCGCCGAGGCGGCGCAGCTGGCGCGTGATCGTGCCGCCGCTTTCCGCCTTCCATTCCCAGACCTTGTCGATAAAGGCATCGCGCGAATAATCGGTACGCTTTTCGCCGCGCGCATTCATCTGCCGTTCGACCACCATCTGGGTGGCGATGCCGGCATGGTCGGTTCCGACGACCCAGAGCGCATCCTTGCCCTGCAGACGGGCATGGCGGACCAGAACGTCCTGCAGCGTATCGTCGAGCGCGTGGCCGATATGCAGGCTGCCCGTTACGTTGGGCGGCGGGATTACGATGGTGAAGGGTTCGGCCTCACCGCGTTCGGGGCGGAACAGGCCCTTGTCTTCCCAATGGCTATACCAGCGCGCTTCAATGGCGGCAGGATCGAAGGTCTTTGCGAGTTCAGTCATGATGCCCCGCCTCTAAAACAGTTGGCGATAAAGTGCGAAGGGGTTTTTTCATGTCGGGCGCAGGCGATGCGCCAAACAAAAGCGGCATGACGTTTCCAAATGTGTCGCGGGCGTTCACCCATGAAAAAGGCCCCTTCCCGGCCGACCGGGAAGAGGCCCTTTCAAAGCAGCGTTCAAGCCCGCGCGCTTATTTGCCCGCCTTGCCCGTCCATTTGCCGAGCCAGTCGAACACCTCGCCATACCATTGGATCGAATTTTTGGGCTTCAGGATCCAGTGGTTCTCGTCCGGGAACATGACGAGACGCGACGGCACATTCCGACGCTGCAGCGCGGTGAACGCCGCCAGACCCTGGGTATAGGGAATGCGGAAATCCTTTTCACCGTGGATGACGAGCATCGGCGTTTTCCAGTTGGTGACGTGGTTTACCGGGTTCCACTTCTCGAACTCGGCGGGGTTCTGGAAATAGGGACCGCCATGTTCCCATTCGTCGAACCAGAGTTCCTCGGTCTCGTACGCCATGGCGCGCGCATCGAAGACGCCGGCATGGTTGATGAGGCACTTGAACCCGTCCGCCCAGTTTCCGGCGATCCAGTTCATCATGTAGCCGCCGTACGAGCCGCCCAGCGCGCAGGCGTTGGAAATATCAACCGACGCATCGTTCGCGCCCGCCGCAGCGAGGCCGAGCTTCAGGTCCTGAAGCGGCTTTCCGCCCCAATCCTTGTTGATACTATCTGTGAACTCTTGCCCATAACCCGTTGATCCGTGGAAATCTACGGTCACGGCGGCATAGCCCGGCGCGGAGAAGAGCCAGGGGTTCCAGCGATAGGACCAGCCATCACCGAACGAGCCCTGCGGGCCGCCATGAACGAGATAGGCGACGGGCAGCTTGCCCTTGGCATCCGCCGGTTTCACGATCTGGCCCCAGACCGTATCGCCGTTCGCGCCCTTGAAGCTGAAGCGCTTGACCGCGACCTTATCGAGCCCGGCCAGCTTGTCGGCATTGACCGCGGTCAGCTGTTCCAGCTTGCCGCCGCGCAGGCGATAAAGATCGTCGGGCGCCTGGATCGAGTTCATCGTGAGCAGGATCGAGCCATCGCCCAGCGGCACGATATTGCCCGCGCTGCCCGCCTTGGTGAGGCGCGTGACCTTGCCGGTGGTGGCGTCGACGCTGAACGCCGGATTGTCGAGCGTGTCGCCCGCGGTGACGATCAGGCTCTTGCCATTGGCCGCCCAGGCGACCGAGCCGACCGCACGGTCCCAGCCTTCGGTCAGCGCGCGCGTTTCGCCGGTGGCGAGGTTGCGCAGATGGAGCACGGTGCGATCGGCTTCATAGCCGGGGCGCTTCATCGCGACATAGGCGAGCCATTGCCCGTCCGGCGAAACGGTGGGCATATTATCGAGCGCGTCGTTCGCGTCGGTGAGGTTGACCGGCTGGGCGCTGCCATCGGCCGGCACCGAGAAGATATCGAGATTGGTCGAAAGCGGTTCGATCCGCCCGGCTTCGCGCAGCGCGAAGAAGAGCGTCTTGCCATCGGGGCTGAAGGCGACTTCCTCGGCCCCGCCAAAGGGCTTGGACGGCGCATCGCCGACGAGCGTGCCGGTGACCGGCATGCCCTGGCCCACCGCCTTGCCGTTTTCGAGCGCGAAGGTGAAGATGCGCGAGCGTTCTTCGGGCACGCGCCAGCTGTCCCAATGGCGCGTAAAGAGCTGATCATAGGTGCGCGCCGAACCGGTATCGGGCTTGGCCGCCACATTGGTGCAGGCGAAATCGGCGCAGTCGATCGCCTTGTCCGCCCAGACCGCGATGCGGTCACCGGCCGGCGAAAGCACGAAACCGGCAATGTCGCTGCTGAGATCGGTCACCTGTTCGGGCGCGCCGCCGGGGAGCGCGACGCGCCACAGCTGATCCGAACCCGAGGCGTTGCTGAGATAATAGACGTGCTGGCCGTCGGCCGAGAATTTGGGATCATGCTCGTTCTTGTCTGCTGCGGACGCGATCGCCACCGGCTTTGCCCCGCGCTTTGCGAGATCGAGCAGATAGAGATCGGTCTTGCCCTTGTTCGCCGCCAGATCGGTTTCACGCAGCTGATAGACCGCCCATTTGCCGTCGGGGGAGACGGTGGGGGCTGCGATGCGGCGGAAGGTGGCAAGGTCCTCAGCCGTCATCGGGCGGGCAAGGACAGCGGTGGGCGCCTGGGCGATGGCGAGCGCACCCAGGCTCGCGAGCAGAAGCTTTTTCATGGGGCGCAGAGCTAGCACGGAGAATGAAGCGCGCAAAGCAACGGTCGGGCAAATGGCACCGTTCGCCGCAGGCAAAAACCTCTCAAAATGTTTGAGAAGTTAAATATAATGCATTCATTTATATTGATAAATTATAACGCAACCCAAGAAAGTTGCGATTGATATTTTCTTTGGAGAACAGCGATCAGCCGCCCTGCCCGGTGATCCGCGCGACCTCGCGCGCGACGATGCGCTCGACCAAGGTCGGCAGATTGGCGTCGAGCCATTCCTTCAGCATCGGGCGAAGCATTTCGCGGACCAGCCCTTCGAGCGTGTTGTCACCCGCATCGGGCCGAATGATGAGCGCCGACAGCGAGGCCAGTTTTTCGCGGCTGGCGATCGCCGCATCGGAGGAGACGAGCTGGGCCAGATCGGCCTGCTCTGCGGCGGCGGCCGATGCGTCTTCGAGATCGCCGACCGGATCGGTCAGCTCAAGCACCTCGTCGGCATCCGCTGCAGGCGCTGACAGATCGACCTTTGGCTTGCGCGATGGAGAACGCGAACGCGACGCCGAAAGAGGCTGATCCCCCTCTTCGGCAATGATCCGCTTGATGGAGGACAGAATCTCCTCCATCGACGGTTCGTTCGCAATCCCACCCATATTCCTGGTCCTGGTTACTTGGGGAAAGCTACCACTGACGGATTTTGGGCGGGCGTGTCAACGGTGCGCGTGGCGACCGGTTCGGGCGTGGGATCGCTGTCCCAGTCGCCGATATGGTTCCGGACGCGCTTGTAATTGGTCATCGGATCGTAAAGTGGGCCGCCTTCAAGCCCGAGATCGCGCGCCTCAGCCTGCCCCATTGCGGCAAGCAGCGAGAAGCCCGCGACATAGGCGTCGCGCTGCGCGGTCACGAGTTGGACCTGCGCGTTGAGCAGTTCCTGTTCCGCATTCAGGATTTCGATGATCGTGCGTGTGCCGACGCTGTTTTCGGCGCGAACGCCTTCCAGCGAGAGCGTGTTCGCCGAAACCGCCAGACGCGAGCTTTCGATCACCTCGTTGGAGGCGCGCCAGCTGGCATAGGCGGCGCGCGTTTGCGAAATGATGCTGCGTTCCACCTCGATCTGGCGTTCGATCGACTGGCTTTCGCGCGCCTGCGCCTGCCGCATCCGGGCAGAGGGCGCGCCGCCCTGATAGAGCGGGATCGTGGCTTCGACGCCCAGAGTTGCGGTCTTGGTCGACTGCGCAATCGCCGCCCCCGGGATCGAGGAGCCGAGCGTGCCGAGATAATTGGTGTAGCTGCCTTCCGAAACACCCGAGACGCTGGGCAGCCGCGAGGCATTGGCCCCGCGCACGTCGAAGCGCGCGGCCTCACGCTCGCGCTGGGCGGCGATCAGATCGGGGTTGTTTTCGAGCGCGGTTTCGACCGCCTGATCCGGCGAAGTCGGGAAATTGGGCAGCGCGGGCGGGTTTTCGAGCGTGCCGGGCGCGTTGCCGACGAGCTGGATATAGCGTTCCTTGCTGCCGATCAGCAGCGCTTCGGCCGCCTGCAGATCGCTGCGGGCGATGGCGAGGCGTGCATCGGACTGGGCGATATCGGTGCGCGTCAGATCGCCGACCTCGAACCGGTCCTTGGTCGCCTGAAGATTGACTTCAAGCACGCCGACATTGGCGCGGTTGAGCGAGACGATCGCGGAATCGCGGATCACGTCCATATAGGCCGCGACCACGTTGGTGAACACGATCGATTCGGTACCGCGCAGCCCCGCCTGCCCCGCCATAACGCGGGTATCGGCGGCGCGGATGGCGTTCTTGACGCCGCCGCCGCGATAGATTGGCACCGCCAACCGCGCACCCGCGAACACGCTGCGCGAGGGAGCATTGAAGCTGTTATCGGGCTTGCGCAGAACCTCGGTATATTCGGCGTTCGCACCGAGGGACGGAAGGGCTTGTGCGCGTGCCAGTGGGACGTTTTCGTCCTCGGCCCGCTGGCCAGCGCGCGCGCCGGTCAATGTCGGGTTGGAGAGATAGGCCTTGGTCAACGCTTCCTTGAGCGTTTCGGCCGAAACCGGTGAACCGCCCAATGCAAGCGCAACCAACGCGGCGCCCGCAAGCGCCCGGCACCTGAACCTGATCCTACCCACGCGCGTCACCCTTCCCCCTCAAAATATTTTTATCAGAATGCGAAAGCCTTGGGCGCTTCAAAGCCCGGCAGCGCAATCGTTTCGGAATCGACGAACGCCGTCAGGGTGACGCCACCCTTGGCCTTGCGCCCCGACGCCAGACGCGTCACGCCGCGTTCGGCGAGACCCGCGGCAATCCGGCCGCCATCCTTCAGCTGATCGCTGATCGCCTGGGGCACATGATCCACCGCGCCGTCGATCAACACCGCATCATAAGGCGCGCCAGCGGCCCAGCCCTGCGCCAGCGGGCCGGTTTCGACCTTGACGCCGGCGACGTCCGAAAGCGCCTTGCGCGCGGCTTCGGCCAGAACGGCATCTTCCTCGACCGCGACGACATTGGCGCCGACATGGCCGAGCAGCGCCGCCGAATAACCGGTAGCGGCACCAACGACGAGCACCTTCTCGCCCTTTTGCACGGCCAGCGCATCGAGCAGGCGCGCGGTGGCGAGCGGCACGTTGAGCGCGCGGCCGGCAGCGAGCGGCACGGGCTTGTCGAGATAGGCGATTTCCGCGCGATCGGCGGGCACGAACTGTTCGCGTGCCACTTCGCCCATCGCGGACACGATCTCCGGATCGGTTACCGCGTTGGTCCGCAGCTGGTTCGAAACCATGGCACGACGCATCGATTCAAAATTCGGTTCGGTCATAACTATTTCCAGATCGCACAACCGTTATAGTCGCGCAATACACTAAATGGGGTGACAGGCGCTTCTATCCCCTGCGGCGCGCGGAGCCAAGCGCAAGCGGCCAACAAATATGCACAAAACATTTGCGGAAAGGACAAAGACCTGCCGATGTGCGGGCTTGGCC
Organism: Sphingomonas sp. C3-2; assembly: GCF_033025475.1. NCBI lineage: Bacteria > Pseudomonadati > Pseudomonadota > Alphaproteobacteria > Sphingomonadales > Sphingomonadaceae > Sphingomonas > Sphingomonas sp. C3-2. The sequence goes on along the minus strand of NZ_CP130322.1, from coordinate 3,442,452 downwards.
TGCCCCCCATGCCCGGTATAAACAGCGCCGCACCACCCAAACCGCAGATGGAACCACCCGTTCAAGTGCTCAGGAAATTCGACCTCTGGCTCGGCAAGACGCTGTTCATTCCGCCGATCGTCAAGCTGTGCCACCTTACCCGCCAGTCGCAATATGCCGTGTCGCGCCTGTTCTGGTTCATGGCGATGCTGAGCGGCCTGTACCGCGCGGACAATGCGGTCGATTACCTGATCTTTGGCCTTGGCAGCTTTTTCATGATGCTGACCGCGTCGCTGCGCGCGGACCGGCCGACGGCAAGCTGGTTCTGGTTCCGGATGGTCGTGGTGCTGGGGCTGATCCTGCGCCTTTTCTCCGCGATCGAGGACGGCACGCTGGCTGGCGTCGAATATTGGATCTTCATCCTGTTCGCCGAATATGCCGCAACCATCCGGACATTGCCGCCGCGCGCATCCGCCGAGCGCAAGCAAAAGCTGGCCGAAGCGGGCGAAGGGTGAAAAATCTGTGCGGGCGGGATGCAACTCCCGCTTGACACGGCGCGAAAACCCAAGCATTTGCGCGGTCCTCGGCCCGATGGCGGAGTGGTTACGCAGAGGACTGCAAATCCTTGCACGCCGGTTCGATTCCGGCTCGGGCCTCCACTTCCTGAAAATTCACTGATAGCTGGCTGCCCACAGCGCGCTTATGCGCGCGCTGCGCCGTGCGTCCCGGCATTTGCGCAGTCCTTGGCGAACGCCGAACCGCAGATTCCGCTGCGCTTGCCCCCTTCTCGAATTGGTCGAGTTGCGACGACCGCTGCGGGGAAGCCCGTTGCACCCCATAGCGGTCGCCAAAGTGGTGTGCTTAGAGCCCCAGATCTTCCATCGGGCTGTAGGTCATGCTCCAGTCGCCGCCCTTGAGGGCAAAGCGCAGCATGGCGCCTTCCTGGAACCAGGTTGCTTCCTTCTTGCTATCGCCGCCGAACAGCCCGAGGCCATCGACGAGGTTCGAGGCGAGCGCACCGCCAGGGATTGCCTGGTCCATCAGGTTGCCGAGGCCCTTGTTCACCTGGCCATCGAGATAGCCGCGTGCGCCGCCGCCCTTGCCGGACTGGCTCGCATCGGCCGGGTTGCCATATTTGCCCATCAACGCGACGTAGAGCTTGCTGGCGCACTTGTTGTCGTCGCCCGTCACGATCACCTCGGTGACGGCGTCCTTGACCAGCATGATGTTGACCTCACCCTTGCAGCCCGCAATCGGCTCATATTTCTTGATGTCGATCTGCTTCTTCGATTTCTTGGCCTTCGGGTAGAGCTTCATCACGTCACGCCCGCTCATGCCCGCCTCAACCCCCTGCCACAGCGGTGTTGCCGCAGCCGGCGTGGCGACCGCCAGCATCGTTGCCGCCAGAACCATTTTCTTCATTATTATCACTACCCCAGATTGCCGATTTTGGTTTGAACTTTCAGATATAAGCGCGTGTTAATAGAATAAATTTTTTGTAAAACTATATCCTTGGCGTCAAATTTTATCGTTAAAATCAGATAGTTTTTTCGGTGATGCGCATAACCGGGCGACGCCTGCGCATTTTTTGACCCACCAAATAGGCCGAGAGCAATCTAAAATCGGAGAATGTGGTTCTGGTTGCGCCATCGCGCATATGCCTTTGGCCCGGTGCCAAAATGGTTAACAGGGAGGGTCCAGACCAACGCCCCACAGGCGCGAAAAATCATGCCTGCTTACGATATTTACACTTATTAACCTGCTTATGTAATTAACGGCGAATTCGATTCGGGTCGCTCTCAATCGTTCCGGTGCCTGCGCGAGCGGTGCCGCCGGGGTCATCTTCTGTGGGGGAGAGAAATTTTGCGCGCCCATCTGTTCTGCGTCTCGATCATTTCGATGTCGGCCGCGCTTCTTTCGGCTCCTGCCTCAGCCCAATCGACCCGCCCCAGCCTTGAGGACAGCTTTCGCCTCGGCAGCGGTGCGGGGATCCTCTGTCGCGTCCAGAACAACAGCGCCGATGCCGCGATCGAAGGAATGTTCGACCGCGCCTGGACGATCGTGTGCCGCGACGCCGCCCGCCCCGTCGGCCAGCTATACCAGTTGCGCGCGGGCGAGGACGCGTTGCCACGGATCGCCAAGGGGCGCACCGAGAAAATCAGCTGCGCGGCGCCCGTGGCGCAGACCATCGAGGGTCTTGGCAACGTATCGGTGAGCAACTGCAGCGTTGCAGGCGGCGATGTCGGTTACCGCATCTATGAGGTGGCCAAGGGCGATACACGCTGGCTGGCGCAGGGGCTGGCCGGATATGACAGCGCACTGACATTGGGGCTGCGCACCGTGATCGCCGACCGGATCGTGCCCGGCGATATCGCGGTGGCGACCACGGGCGTCAGCGACCCACAGGCCTTTGCGCGCGTGCAGGCGGGTACACTCGACCCGCGTCAGGCGCTGGGCGAAGGTTATCGCCGCAACAATTCGGGCGACTATGCCGAGGCAGCGGCGTTTTTCGACATATTGGAGCAGCGGTTGACCGCCGAGGCGGGCATGGCGGGAAGCGGCGCGGCGCGCGACGAACTGCGCCATGAATATGCGGTCAACCGCGCGCTGCAGAAATCGAATCTGGGCGAGTTCGCCGAAGCCAACAGGCTGTTCGCCGAAGCCGCGCGCATCCCGACGCTCGACCGCGTCCAGATGCGCCTGCGCCGCAATTTCGAGGCGCTGAACCTGATCAACCAACGCCGTTTCGACGATGCGCTGGCGGTGCTTGAACGTTCGGTCTCGACGCTTGGCAATATCGAGCCCGACACAGCGGGCGGCGTTGAACTGAGCCCGCAACTGGCCGCCGAGATCAACAGCGCCGCCGCCGGGCAACGGCTGGGCGTGCGGCAGAGCACCAGCCTGACCCCGGCCGAACGCGGCGCGATCCTCGATGCGCAGGCAATGCAGTTGCGCGGTACGATCCTGCGCATGCAGGGCAAGCCCGCCGAGGCGCGAGCACTGCTGGTGCGCGCGATGGCCGATGTCGACGCGATCCGCGGCGGACGGGTTTCATCGATCACCCGGCTGCGCGCGCAGATCATGGCCGAACGCGGGCTGGCCCATGAACAGGAAGGCGATCTGGGCGCCGCCGAGGGGCAGCTTTCGGCCGCGCTGCAGCTGATCGCCGCGCAATATCCCGAAACCAGCGCGGTGAACGGCGCGCGCGCGCGGCTCGGTGCCTTTTTCGCGCGGCGCGGCAAGGCCGAACAGGCGATCGCGCTGTACCGCGAGGTTGTGCAGTCGAGCGCGGGCAACCCCGCCGCGACGACCGGGCTTTCGAACCAGCTTTCACCCTATTTTACGTTGCTCGCTGCGCAGATCCCCAGCCGCCCCGAACTGGTGGAGGACATGTTCCTGGCCACACAGGCACTGGTGCGGCCCGGCGTTGCCGACACGCAGGCGGTTCTGGCGCGCGAACTGAGCGATGGCGGCGGCGAAGCATCACGCCTGTTCCGCCAATCGGTGACGTTAACGCGCGATATCGAACGCACGCGCATCGCGCTGGCGCAGGCGCAGGATGCAACCGAGGCAGAAACGAGCGGCCGCGCCGTTAGCCTGAAAGAAGAGCTGGACGCGCTGATCCAGCAACAGGCGCAAACCCAGGCACAGCTTTCGGGATATTCGCAGTACCGCGCGCTTTCGACCGATGTACTGACGCTTGCCGATCTGCGCGCAGCGCTGAAGCCCGGTGAGGCTTATTACAAGCTCGCGGTGAGTGGCGACGCGATCTATGCGGTCTGGGCGGATGCGGAAGGCGCGACCGGATATCGCCTGCCGCTTTCGGTGCGCGACCTGGAAGGCCGGGTGCGCGGGCTGCGCGAGACGATTTCGGTCGAGGAGAACGGCCAGCAGGTGACCTATCCCTTCGACGTGAAGGGTGCGCGCCAACTTTACCGCGACCTGTTCGCCCCGGTCGACGCACGGCTGAAGGCGGCGCAGCACCTTGTGTTCGAACCTGACGGCGCAATGCTGCAATTGCCCGCCAATCTGCTGATTGCCGATGACAACGGAATCGATGCCTATCTGAAGCGCGCGGACGCGCCCGACGGCGACCCGTTCGACATGCGTGGGATCACCTGGCTGGGGCGGAGCCATGCCGTGAGCACTGCGGTATCGGCGCGCAGTTTCCGTGAGGCGCGCCAGATGCCTGCGTCGCGCGCGGGCCGCCAATATATGGGTTTTGGCCAGAACGCGCCGATTTCGGCGACCGAACAGTTCGTATCGGCATCGCGCGGATCGCTGGGCGGGGCCGCGGGCGAAGGTTGCGACTGGCCGCTGACCGAATGGAACAAACCGATTGCCGACCGCGAATTGCGCCAGACGGCCGCGATCCTTGGCAATACCCAGTCGCTGATCGTAACCGGCGGAGCGTTCACCGACAGCGATATTCGCGCACGGCAGGACCTGTCCGATTACCGTATCCTGCATTTCGCGACGCACGGGCTGGTGACGGCGCCGCGGCCCGAGTGCGCCGCCCGCCCCGCGCTGCTCACCTCGTTCGGGGACGGCAATTCGGACGGGCTGCTGTCGTTCAGCGAAATCTATGACCTCAAGATCGACGCCGATCTCGTCATCCTTTCGGCGTGCGACACGGCGGGCAAGGCCAGCCTTGCCGCGACGCGCGAAGCCGGGGTGACGACGGGCGGCGGCAGCGCGCTTGACGGGCTGGTGCGCGCGTTCATCGGCGCGGGCGGACGATCGGTGGTGGCGAGCCACTGGCCCGCACCCGATGATTTCAACGCCACCGAAAAGCTGATCTCGGGCCTTTTCCAGACAGGGGCCGGTGACAGCGTGGGCGCGGCGATGCAACATGCGGCGAGCGCGCTGATGGACAAGGCGGAAACATCGCACCCCTATTACTGGTCGGGGTTCGCGATTGTGGGTGACGGTGCCCGCCCGCTGATCACGGCGCGCTGAGGCGGCCGCCGCGTGACCGACCAACCCGCCCCGCCCCAGACCGACGCCGCACCGCCGCGTCGCCCGCGCATCCTGCAAAGGCTGCGCCGGATCGGGGGCGTGCGGCTGGCCATCACCATCGCGTTTCTGGCGGTGGCGTTGCTGATCGCGCGGTTCAGCTGGGACATTCCGTTGGCGGGACAGGCCGAACGCGCGCTCTATGATCTGCGCGCCACCAGCACGGCGCCCAAGGCCGAACCCGATCCGCGCATCGTGATGGTCGTCTATGACGACGACACGCTGATCGAAACGCGCAAGCGATCGCCGCTCGACCGTGCGATGCTTGCCCGCGCGCTCGGCAATATCGACACGATGGGCGCAAAGGCGATCGGCATCGATATCCTGATCGACCAGCCGCAGGACGAAGACCCGCAGCTGATCGACAGTTTCCGCGCGATGGGGACGCCGACCTGGCTGGCCTATGCCTCGGCAAGCAGCAATGCCGAGGATATCCAGTTCAACCAGCAGAAATTTCTTGAGGATTTCCAGGCGCAGCTGAAAGGCAGCCAGACCGCGCCGACGAGCATCCGGCTGGAGGTGGACGGCGACAATGTCGTGCGCAGCTGGCCGCAGAGCCTGCCGGGCCTGCCGCCCCTGCTCTCGGTGGCGATGACCGGCGATCAAAGCTTTGCCGACCACCGCGGATCGATCCGCTTTCGCATTCCCGCCGAAGCCGAGCGCAAGGTTTTCGACAGCTTCCCGATCCAGCTGTTCGCCGACGACGCGACCGCCGCTGCCTTTGCCGAGCAGATACGCGGCAAATATGTGCTGATCGGCGGCGCCATCATCGATGTCGACGAATTCGAGACCCCGCTCCGCCCGCTCACCGGCAGCGCGATGTGGGGGCTTGAGGTGCATGCGCATATGCTCGCCCAGCTGCTCGATGGCGCAAAGCTTTCGGCGTTGCCCGGCTGGGTCAATTGGGGGCTGGCCGCGCTGGCCGTGCTGGCGGGTGCGCTTTCGAGCATGATGCTGGGCGCATGGTGGCGGATGGCGATCCTTCTCGCCGCGCAGCTAGCACTGTTCGGCGGGCTGCCCTTCTGGATGCAGCGGAGCGGCATCGACACCCAGTTCGTGCCCGCATTCGGATGGGCCGTGGGCTGGATGATCGCCTTTGCCGCGGTGGGCGCCGCCGCGCGCGCCGTGGGTTCCGAGCAGCGGCGCTTCGCGCAATCGGCGCTGGGCAAATATCTGCCGCGCGACATTGCCAACCAGATCATGGCCGATCCCGACCGGCTGGCGCTACACGGCGAGAAGCGTGCAATCTTCGTGGTGTTCAGCGATCTTGAGGGCTTTACCCGCTTGTCGCACGAGATTCCGCCGGAAATGGTGGCACGGCTGCTCAACACCTATCTCGACATGCTGAGCGATGTGGTGCTGGAACATGGCGGCACGATCGACAAATTTGTGGGCGATGCGGTCGTCGCCTTTTGGGGCGCGCCGATTTCGCGGCCTGATGACGGCGAGCGTGCCGCCCGCGCCGCTTATGCCATGTGGCAGGCGGGCGAGGCGTTTCGCCGCAACGCCCCCGAAGGGGTGCCGCCCATCGGCAAGACGCGCGTCGGATTGCATTTCGGCGACGCGATCGTCGGCAATTTCGGCGGCGAAGGCCGCATCCAATATACCGCGCTGGGCGACAGCATGAACACCGCCGCCCGCATCGAGGCGGCGAGCAAGCCCCTGAAGACGAGCGTATTGGCCAGCCGCGAGGCGGTGGAGCGATCGGGGCTCGATTGGTGGCGGCCGATGGGCCGCGTGCAATTGCGCGGACGCGCGACGGCGGTGGACCTGTTCGAGCCCGTGCCCGAACTGGCCGCCAGTGACCGGCATCACTTCGCGCAGATTATCAATCGTATAGACGATGGCGACAGGGCGGCGATCCGCGACCTCGAACAGCTTTCAGAAGCGCACGAGGACGACGGCGCGCTCGCCAATCTGGTTCATCGTTACAAGACAGTGGAAGCTGGAGGCGTTTATGTTCTCGACTGACAGGAAGATACGGCGCGGCGTGATGGCGCTGGCGCTTTTCGCGGCCATGGGCGGCACCGCGCTGGCGCAGACGATCGTCGTGCGCGCGGGCGGCCCCTCTGCCGCGCGGTACCCCGCAGGCAAGCCGGTTGCGGGCGGATCGGTGACGCTGGCGGCGGGCGATACGCTCACCATCCTCGACGGCAAGGGCACCCGCACGCTGCGCGGGCCGGGCACGTTCAGCCTGGCCGCCGCATCGGGCGCGGCGACGAACACGAGCTTCACGCGCCTTGTCTCCACCCAGAACAAGCGCCGCGCACGCACCGGGGCCGTCCGCAATGTCGGCGGCGAAGCGGCGCCCCGCCCGACCAATTTGTGGGATGTCGACACCAGCCGAGGCGGCACCTTCTGCGCGGCAGCGAGCACCGCGCCGCGCCTGTGGCGGGCCGACAAGGAACGGGCGGCAAAGCTGGTGCTGACCGACGAGGCGGGCCGCGCGAGCGACGTCAATTTCGCCGTGGGCGCGCAGGAAGCCGAATGGCCCATGGGCGCAGCCAAGCCCGCAGCGGGCGCACGCTATACCCTCGCCCGCGCGGACAAGGGCACGAGCGTTCGCGTGACCTTTGCCGCGATCGATGCCGATCTGGCCAATCCGGCCGCGCTGGCCGGGGCGCTGATCAGCCAGGATTGCCAGGCCCAATATGACCTGATGATCACCGCGATCGAGGCCGACGCGGACAAGACGGGCGACTGACATATCCGTGCGGGGCACGGGCATCGCGCCCGTGCCCGTAGCTACTATCCGGGCCGCACGGGGCCCGGTCGATAAGGGGAATGCCGCCACATCGGCGGTAGCTGGGGATTGCCAATGTTCACTTCGCGTCTGCTTGCCACGTCTTCGCTGCCGCTGCTTGCCGCATTGGCGCTACCCCATATGGCCGCTGCGCAGGTGACGCGTGAGGAAATCCGGCGTGAACCGACCACCCCTTCCGTCCCCACGCCCGGCCAGCGCGTGACCGTGGAAGGCGCGATCGAGCGCGCGCCCTGCCCGCTCGCCGATCCGCGCTTCGGCGATGTCCGGATAACGCTGTCCGACGTGCAGTTCGATGGCTTGCAGGGTGTGAGCGCCGAGGCACTGCGTTCGGCCTGGGCGCGCTATCAGGGCCAGACCGTGCCGGTGGCCACGGTATGCGAGATCCGCGACGAGGCCGCGACCATATTGCGCCGCGCCGGCTATCTTGCCGCCGTGCAGGTGCCCCCACAGCGTATCGAGGAGAACGGCGTTGTCCGTTTCGATGTGCTGATGGCACGGATGACCGCGATCCGCGTACGCGGCAATGTCGGCCGATCCCAAGGCATTATCGCGCGCCAGCTGAGCCCCTTGAGCGACCAGCCGGTGTTCAACATCAACGAGGCCGAACGCTATCTGCTGCTCGCCCGCGACCTGCCCGGTTACGATGTGCGCATGACATTGCGCCCGGCGGGCACGGTGCCCGGCGAGGTGATCGGTGAGGTTACCGTCAACTATACCCCTGTCGAGATCGACGCGAATTTCCAGAATATGGGATCGCGCGATGTGGGCCGTTTTGGTGGGCAGGCGCGCGTCCAGCTGAACGGGCTGACCGGGATGGGCGACCGGACGACGATAGGCTTTTTCTCGACCAGCGATTTCAAGGAACAGCAGGTTTTGCAGTTGGGTCATGCCTTTCGCGCGAACAGCGATGGGCTGACGATTTCGGGCGACTTCACCTATGCTTGGACCCGCCCCGACACCGCGCTTGGCATTGGATCGAACGCGCTGGTGTGGAGCGTCAATGCATCCTACCCCCTCATCCGCGGCCAGAGCCGCAACCTGTTTGCGGCCTTCGGCCTCGATTATGTCGACCAGCAGGTGGAATTCCGGTCCTCTCCCGCGGTCACGCTGAGCAAGGACAAGCTGCGCGTGGCGTTCGCGCGCATCGATTACGACATCATCGACCCGATGAGCCTTTCCAGCACGCGCGGCTATTCGGCGGCAGAGCCGCGCTGGCGCGCGGGGGCCTCACTTGAACTGCGCCAGGGGCTCGACATTTTGGGTGCAAGCGAGGCGTGCGGCGCCAATTACCTCAACTGCATTTCCCCACGCACGGCGCTGAGCCGGATCGACGGCGACCCCACCGCATTCGTCGCACGCGCATCGGGCTATGCCGAATTCCGGCCCGTGCCCGAACTGGCACTGAGCCTGACGCCACGCGCGCAATGGGCGCCGCATGCGCTGCTCAGCTATGAAGAATTTTCGGGCGGGAACTATACGGTCGGGCGCGGATATGATCCGGGCACGATCATCGGGGACAGCGGCCTCGGGGTGCAGGCGGAGCTGCGCTATGGCAGCCTGATGGCGGGCGCCGCCAACAAGGTGGCGATCCAGCCTTACGTCTTTTTCGACGCGGCCAAGGTGTGGAACGAGGACCGGACGCTGGTTGTACTCGACAATCGTTCGCGCCTGTTTTCAACGGGTGGCGGCGTGCGCGCGGCATGGGGCAACCATGCCCGGCTGGACGCAGGGCTTGCCGTGCCGCTTCGCAAGAGCGGGCTTCAGGCCGAGCGCGCCGACCCGCGCCTGCTCGTTTCCCTTATCGTCAAATTTCTTCCCTGGAACCGCTGATGCGCACGGATAACGCCATGGTCACCAAGACGATCAAGACCGCCCCCCGGATGACCCGTCTGCGCAGCAGCTGCGCGATCGGCCTTGCGCTGACCGCGATTGGCCATGCCGGGCCGTCGCACGCGCAATCCTATCAGGGCAGCGTCATCGGATCGCCGATCGGCGCGACGGTTGAAAACTCCTCCCCCGGCATCACCACCATCACGGTGAACCAGCCGAACGCGATCATCAACTGGCAGCCCAATGACGTGAACGGCGGCAGCGCGCCGATCATCTTTCAGGATGCGGGCACCACCGCCAATTTCAGCGGCAGCGGCAATTATACCGTGCTCAACCGGATCGTTCCGGACGGCGCGGCTGCCGGGCGCGCAATCCAGTTCAACGGTGAAACCACGGCCTCTGCGGGCGGGCATGTCTGGTTCTATTCGCCGGGCGGGATTGTGCTGGGATCGACCGCGCGGTTCGATGTCGGCAGCCTGACGCTATCTACGCTGGACGTCACCGACGCCAATTTTCTGGGCGGCAGCACGCGGCAATTCACGGCCGCCCCCGGCGCGGGGGCGATCACGATCAATCCGGGCGCGCAGATTTCCGCGATCAACGAGAACAGCTATGTCGCGCTGGTGGCGCCGCGCATCGTTCAGGGCGGGACGATCGACGTCAACGGATCGGCCGCGCTGGTGGCTGCCGAATCGGTGCGGATCAACATGGCGAATGGCCTGTTCAACATTGATGTGCAGCAAGGCACGAGCGACGCCAACGGTATCGTTCACACCGGCACGACAACCGGCGCTGCATCGAGCGGCGTGGGCGACAACCATCGGACGTACATGGTGGCGATCCCCCGCAACACCGCGATGACGATGCTGGTGGGCGGCAATATCGGCTATCAGCCGGCAGGATCGGCAGGCGTCGAAAACGGCACCGTCGTCCTTTATGCAGGCTATGACATTCCCGACACCCGCCCGATCGCGGCCAATGGCGGCAATCCCGCGCATATCGATCTGACGGGGGTGAGCTTTACGTCGAACACGACCGCAAACGCCGCCGGCAATATCGGCAATGGAACCGGAACCCCGCTCAATGCCACCGGAAACCTGACACTGCTGGCCGATGGCGATGTGAACCTGATCGCGGGTGGCGCGATTACGGTGGACGGATCGCTCTTGGCCAAGGCGGGCACCGGCGCCACGGGCGGGACGGTGCGGCTTGCGACCACGGCCTCGGCCAATTCCTCCATCTATGTCGGCGCAGACCTGACCCTTGATGCCAACGGCAATGCCGGGGCGGTCGGTGCGCTGAATGGACAGGGCGGCACCGCCGAACTGCTTGCGCCGGGCGGCACGATCAACGTGATGGGCCAGACGCAGATACTGGCCGAAGGCCAAGGGGGTTTCAGCGGCAGCGCGTCCGGAACCGGCACCGGCGGCACCGCGCGGCTATCGGTCAGCGGCGGCGATGTTTCACTGGGCGATACCGAGGTGCGGGCCAATGGCACGGGCGGCATCGACAGCATGGGGACGACCGGCGGCAACGGCGTGGGCGGCACCGCAGAAATCCTGATCGGTTCGGGTGACTTTGCCGCGCAGAACCTGATCGTGCAGGCAAACGGCCTTGGCATGGGCGACCCGATGGGGTTTTCCGGATCGAGTGGCGGCAACGGCACGGGCGGGACCGTCCGCTACCTGCAATCGGGCGGTACGACGACGATTTCGAACGGGATCAGCCTGGACGCCGTTGGGCGCGGCGGCGACGGCGAAAATGGCGGCAGCGCCACGGCCGGAAACGCCGAATTCAGCATCACCGGCGGGGGGACGACGAATACCGGGCTGCTTTCGCTCGATATCAGTGCGCGAACCGGCATGGCATCGACCGGAATTGGCGGCAGCGCGAATGCCGCCAATGGCACCGCGCGGCTCACCGTGTCGGGCACCGGCAGCAGCCTCGACATCGGCTCGTTCCTGGACATTACCGCCAATGCGACCGCCTATGGCGACGGCATCAGCATCGGCGATGCGCACGGCGGCACGATCGAACTGCTGGCGCGGGATGGTGGTTCGATCACGGCAAGCTCTGGCGGCGTCATCCTTTCTGCCGATGCGCGGACATTTTCATACAATGCGGGCCTGCTGAGCACCGGTGGGGCAATAGCTGGTTCGATCACCGCCGGGGCGGACGCGGGGACGATTTCGGTTGGTGGATTCACCGCGTCGATCGACGCGAACACCACGCACGCGGTTGACACGAGCGGTGCCGCGCGAGCCGGTTCGTTCACGCTTTTCGCGAGCGGCGACGCGACCACGCAAGGCAGCTTCAGCGCAACATCGTCGCTGGAGGTATATGCAAACGCAACCGGCGGCGCGAGCGCGACGGGCGTTGACGCCACCGGCGGCACGATCACCGTCTATGCCGAAGACGGCACGCTGGCCCTCGGCTCGGCGAGCTTCGAAGCCGGGGCGGTGGCGGGCAGCGGCAGCGACCTGCCCAATTCGGGGGTTGGCCAAGGCGGCGTCATCACCGTGGAAACACGCGCTACGGCAGCCAACCTCTCGAGCATTTCGGCGGGTTTTCTCGGCGCCCAAGCGGACGGTAGAGGCACGCCCCCGACAGACGTCTGGATGCCGACTGGCGGCAATGGCGGCGCGGGCATTGGCGGTACGGTATCGCTGAACCTTCTGGGGGGGCAGTTTACCGCGAGCAGCATTTCGATCGACGTCAGCGGCTATGGTGCCGACGCCGCGTATCTGGGGGGAGCAACCACCTCACAGGCAGGTGATGGCCGAGGCGGCACGGCCAGCCTGACGCTGGCCGGGGCCGACGTGACCGCCGATTTGATCTCTCTCTCCGCCAATGGCCAGGGCGGCAGTACGACCAATAGCGCACAAGCGGGTGCGTTGGCGCGACCGGGCGACGGATATGGCGGTACAGCAACGCTCACAGCAACGTCGGGCACGATAACGGTCGAAAGCATCTCGATGAACGTCAATGCGCGCGGCGGCACAGGCATGGGCATCGATACCGGGGTATCCAATGGTGGCGATGCGTATGGGGGATCGGCGACATTCTCGTTGGGGGGCAATGCCACGATGCAGGGCAGTGCCAATTTTAGCGGCACCACATACATAACGATTTACGCAACTGCGTATGGCGGCGATGGCGGTAACTATTACAGCACGCACGGGGGCAATGGCGGGAATGCCACGGGCGGGAATGTATCCGCGCAGATTACAGGCGGCTCTTTGCTTGCCTCCGGCCTCGACCTCAGCGCCAGCGCGAACGGCGGCCACGGCAGCGACGCAGACAGCGGATTTGCGGCCGCACATGGCGGCAATGCGACGGGGGGCCGAGTCGATCTGACGGTTTCCTCCGAGGCGAGCGAAATCGGTGAAATTTCTGCATCAGCCGACGGCTCTGGCGGATTTGGCGGGAGCAACCTTTACGGAACGGCCGCTGGTGACAACGGCGGCAACGGTGGCACAGGCCGCGGCGGCGAAGTCCGGATTAATCTGACGCAAGGCTTCTATCTGTCGACCGTCGATGCAAGCACCAACGGTTACGGCGGCTTCGGCGGCAATGGCGCGATCGGCGGCGCGGGCGGCGATGGCTTTGGCGGAGCCGGGGCGACGGGTGGAACCCATTTTTCGTCCACCGCAGCCGGGCTGTCAGCCGGTTCCGTCCTTCTCCGATCGACAGGCAATGGCGGTAACGTCGGCTTCAGCTATTCCGGCATCGGCGGTGCGGGCGGCAACGGCACAGGCGGCGATGCCAGCTTTACCCTGTCGGGGGCAGGCACAACCTTCAGCGTAACCGACGGGTTGTTTGTCGAGGCCGACGCCTTTGGTGGATCGGGCGGCTCTGGCGGCAGCGACAGCACCGGTGCCGGATTGGCAGGCGGGGCCGGCGGCAACGGCATGGGCGGCAATGCCAGCACGACGATTGCCGATGGTGCGTCCGCCGATGTCATGGGCGTTTTCAGAACGTCGTCCAGCGGATCGGGCGGGTTCGGCGGTTCGGGTGGTTTCGGCCTGAGCGTGGGCCGGGCGGGCGATGGCGGCACAGGCACGGGCGGCACGAGCATTTTCGTGGTCACCAACGCCAGCCTGCAGACCACCACAACACTCCGGGTGCTGGCTGAAGGCCTGGGCGGCGACGGGCAGGACGGGATTTCCGGCAGCGGCCTAGACAGCGATGCCAGCGATGGCGGCGACGGCCGCGGTGGCGAAGCGCGACTGGCATTCACCGGTGCGAACGTGACCGCCGGTGACGTCGAAATCTCGGCAAACGGCGTTGGCGGGCGCGGCGGAGACGTGACAGGTGCCGCAGCGGCAGGCAATGCCGGCAGCGGCGCCGGCGGGATTGCAGCATTTTCCAACAGCGGCGCGAATAGTGCCGTGACGCTGGCTGGCCTCTCAATCGGTGCCAGCGGCGCTTGGGGCAGTGCAAGCGGCGGGGTGCCGGCGACGGCCACGGCCGGACGCATCGAAATCGAGAACAGCGCAACCAGCGGCAGCCTGAACGTCGATATGCTCAGCGCAACCAGCAATGGCGCCATGGCGAGCGGCGGGCTTGTCAGCGGGATTTTCGTGGACCTCAGCGGCACGCCGTTCGAAATTGCGGGTCAGGCATCGCTGACGACCGATGCGGACATCGTGATCGACGCGGGCGCCGGCGGGCAGATCCGCGCGGGCATGTTCGACGCCTTTGGCGGCGGCAATGTCGACATCGGTTACAGCGGCACAAACGCGGCGACCGTGATCGATGCCGGTGGCGTATCGATCCATGCGGGGGGCGATTACACCAGCGCGGCGCTGGCGGGCATTGCCAGCGGCGGCCTGGCGTCGATCTCGGCGGACGGCGCGCTTGCCAGCGGCAGCGTGAGCGCGATGGACCTGTTGTCGCTGAATGCGCTGGGCGGCCCCCTCACCCTTGGCAGCGGCGCGGTGATCAGCGCGCCGGGCGTGATCCGCCTGCAATCGGCGGGCGCGATCAATGCTGCGGGTTCGACCGTGAGCGCGGGATCGTTCGTCGGCATCCATGCAACCGGCGATGCGACCTTTGGAACGCTTGCGAGCGGCGGCAGCATCGGCACGGTCGATGCCAATGGCATGACCGTCGATCCCTATAATCTGATGCTGGACGGCCGCTTCACCGCCACCACCGTCACCTCGGGCGAACCGCTTTCGGTGAACGCCGTGCACGGGATCGATATCGGCACGCTCACCGTAGCGGGCGGCGATGCGCGGCTAATTGCCGACAATGGCGCCGTGATCGTGCGCACCGACCTGATTGCCGGGAGTGTCACGGCACAGGGCCGCTCGGTCGACCTGACGGCGATCGGCGACCTCGATGTGACCGACACGCTGGCCAGCACCGGCGAGATAAGGCTGACGAGCAGCGGCGGCAATCTGAGCGTCGGGACGCTTGATGCGGCGACCGCCCTCGACCTCTCGGCTGCGGGGACGGCAACCATCAACGGCACCGCGACCGGGCAGAGCGTTTCGGTGCGGTCGGGCGATATCGTGATCGGCGCGAACGGCCAGCTTGGCACGAGCGGCCGGACGACGCAGGTGAGCCTGTTCAACACCGACAACAATCGCCGCAGCTATATTGGCGGGGGCGATCAGGCCGGTGCCTATAGCCTGTCCGCCGACGAGATCGGGCGCATATATGCCGATGACATCGCGATTGCGCTGCCCGCCTTTGGCGGTGCGCTGCCCATGTCCGTCGGCTCGGCGCGGCAGCCCGATGTCGTCATTGGCCCCTTCACGCTTTCGAGCCGGGCAAGCAATTCGTCGGGCAATATCGGTGCGAACGGGCGACTGCGGATTGCAACGACGGGCAAGATGCGCGTGGTGGGCGCGGTGTCGTTCACCGATCTGGGGGCGGGCAACCGGCTTGAACTGGCAGCGGGCGAAGCGATCGAGATCGACACCGCAGGCGGATCGATCGACATGCACAACAGCACCGGCGGGCTTGCCGGCACGCTGGCGATGAGCGCCGACGATATAATCGTGGCATCGATGGCGGCGATCGCCGATGTCGGCGCAGCAACCGATATCGATGCGATCGAGGACCGGCTGGCGATCACCGACGGCAACGCGAATGACGAAGGCTTTATTCGCGCGGGCGGGATCGAGGCCAATGTGCGCGACGGATTCTTCATCCAGAATTCCGGCACGGGCACCGAAAATGCCGACCGGCGCGGGTTTACCGTGGGGAGCGGCGGGCTGGCGATCACGACCAGCGGCACCGCCGCGCGGATCGTGATCAATGGCCGTCAGGAAGACGGTGCGGGCGGCTACATCACCGGCACCGACCTGATCGCGCGTGTTTCGATCAACGGCGAGAGCGGCGCGCGCGTGACGGGCATCGACCGCCGATCAACGATCAACGGCTGCATCCTGACCAGCCCCGGCTTCTGCGACGGGATGGTGACGCCCGATACGCCCCTGCCCCGCGAAATTTTCGAGGCGCCGATCAACCCCGAAGAGGCGCAGGAACGTTTCGAGCAGCTTTTCCCGCTGACGCTGATGGAATTGCAGGATTTCCAGCCGCTCGGCTTCGAACCGCTGATCGACGAACCGGTGACGGGTGCGGGCAATGACGATCTGTGGATGCCCGAATGCGACCCGGCGCTGGGCTGCGCCACGCCGACGCGGCCATAATGGCGGCAGATGGTTGACGGGCGGCGCGTTTGCGGGAAAGGGCTTGAGCCATGATCCAGAACGCGCCGCTTGTCCTTTACAACAGCCTCACCCGTTCCGCCGACCCGTTCGTACCGATTTCGGACGATATGGTGCGGCTCTATAGCTGCGGGCCGACCGTCTATAACTTTGCGCATCTGGGCAATCTGCGCGCCTATGTGTTCACCGACACGCTGCGCCGCACGCTCAACTGGAAGGGCTATGCGGTCAACCATGTCATCAACATCACCGATGTCGGCCATCTGACGTCCGACGCCGATGCCGGCGACGACAAGATGGAAGCCGCCGCCGCGAAGACCGGCAAGTCGATCTGGGACATTGCCGCCTTTTACACCACGGCGTTCAAATCGAACCTGAGCGACCTCAACATCCTGCCGCCCACGATCTGGAGCACGGCGACCGATCATATCCAGGATATGATCGCCTATGCCGAGAAGATCGCCGACAAGCATTGCTACAGCCTCGACACCGGCCTGTATTTCGACAGCAGCACCGTGGCCGATTATGGCCGACTGGCGCGCGCGGGCACCGATGAGGGCGAAAGCCGGATCGATCCGGTGGAGGGCAAGCGCCACGCCGCCGATTTCGCGATCTGGCGCGCATCCGCCCCCGGCGAGCAGCGCCAGATGGAATGGCAGTCCCCCTGGGGCCCCGGCGCGCCCGGCTGGCATCTCGAATGCTCGGTGATGAGCATGAAATATCTCGGCACCCGGTTCGACATCCATACCGGCGGGATCGACCACCGCGAAATCCATCACTGCAACGAGATCGCGCAGAATCAGGCCTATACCGGCACCGACGATACCGGCGCCAACTGGTGGATGCACAATAACTTCCTTGTCGACCGCGGCGGCAAGATGTCGAAATCCAAGGGCGGGTTCACCACACTGCAGTCGCTGATCGACCGCGGCGTGCATCCGCTGGCTTACCGCCTGCTCTGCCTGTCGGCCCATTACCGGTCCGAACTGGAATTTTCGGGTGAAAGCGTGGCAGCGGCGCTTACCCGGCTGAAGCGGCTGCTGATGGCGGTCGGCACGCTCAAGACCAAGGCCAAGGACACCGCCTGGCTGCGCGTCGTGCGCGAGGCCCGCGACAGCAAGGGCGCATCCTTTGCCTATCAGCGCGGCGTGATCGAGGCCGGACTGTCCAAGGCCGCGCTGGAAGTGCTGACGCCTTTCGACGAAGCGATCGCCGCCGACCTGATGGTGCCGCGGGCCTTGCCGCTGCTTGAGGAAATCGTCGGGCTGAAGAGCATGCCCGCCGACGACCGGCTGAAGCTGGTGGCGAGCATGGACCTTGTCCTTGGGCTCAACCTCATCGACACCGAACGCGCCGATCTGCGCATCCGCCCGGTCGATGCCGAAATTAGCGAAGACGGGATTGCGGCACGGATCGAGGAACGCCAGCAGGCGCGCGCGGCGAAGGACTTTGCGACGTCCGACAAGATCCGCGACGATCTGAAGGCGCTTGGCGTCGAGTTGATGGACGGCGATCCGCTCGGCTGGGAATGGTCGATCTCGCTCGACTGACGTAGTGACAAGGTGCGCGCGCAACATAATTTCATGTAAAGGCATATTTTACCGCGATTTAGGGGCGGTTTTTCTTGCCTATCCCCACCCCCTTCGACATAACCGCGGCTGATTGGGTCGCACCTCAATTCTGATAAGCCTGACGGGGGTCAGGCAGGGGGCGTTGCGTATAATGGGTGCCAGGGGGCTGTCTTCCAGTCGGTATATCGGCGCGTTCGTGCTGTTCGCCATCATGGCGATGGTTGCGGCGGCGATCGCCATTGGCCTTAATCCCGGTACCAGCAGCGCCACTGCACAACCCCCGCAGCGCGGCGTGCATCTGGGTGTGGCATCGTGCGCCGGATCGACCTGCCATGGCCGACAGGAAGCCGATGGCAAGATCGTCCGTCAGGACGAACTGATGCGCTGGCAGGAGCCATCGAGCGCAGGCGGCGCGCACAGCCGCGCCTTTGACGTGCTTTCCAATGCCCGCAGCCAGAAGATCGCCGCGCGACTGGGCATCGGCCCGGCCACCTCGGCACCGATGTGCCTTGGCTGCCACAGCGCCCCGGCCAGCCAACGCGGCCCGCGCTTTCAGGCATCGGACGGGGTGGGCTGCGAATCCTGCCATGGCGGCGCATCGAACTGGATTTCGGCGCATTATTCGGTTGGTGCGAGCCACCGCAACAATGTGGCGCTGGGCATGATCCCGCTCGAAAATCCGCGGGCGCGCGCCTCGGTCTGCCTCGATTGTCATTTCGGCAGCGCGGAACAGGGCCAGTTTGTCGACCACCGGATCATGGCGGCAGGCCATCCGCGCATCTCGTTCGAGCTCGACCTGTTTTCGACGCTGCAGCAGCATCACGACGAAGACGCCGATTATGCGCAGCGCAAGGGCCGGAGCAACAATGTCCGTTTCTGGGCGGTGGGCCAGGCGATGGCGCTGGAACGTGCGCTGACGCTCTACGCCAATCCGCGCCTTGGCCAGGAAGGCATCTTCCCGGAATTCTATTTCTTCGATTGCCACACCTGCCACCGCCAGATTTTCGACGATGAAAAGGGCGTGAAGACCGGCGTGCGCAACCCCGGCCGCCCGATCCCCGAAGGCATGCCCGCGTTCAACGACGAGAATATGATCATGCTCTCGGCCGCAGCGCGCGTCGTGGCGCCCGATCTGGGCCGTCAGTTCGACGCGGACTCGCGCGCCTTCCACGCCGCGCTGGCGCAGGATCGCGGGGCGGCCGTAACCGCCGCCGCAAGGCTGCGCGCAAGCGCCGGAGCGCTGGCCGACCGCTTCGCTAGCAGCCCCTTTGGCACGCAGCAGAGCTTTGCCATCGTGCAGGCGATTGCGAGCGAGGCGATCACGCCGCGCTTCACCGATTATGAAGGCAGCGTGCAGGCGGTGATGGCGGTCGACACGCTGCTGAACGCGCTCGTCAACGGCGGTTCGGTGTCGGCGACGCAGGCGACCGCGATCCGCCGCGACATCAACGCCGCCTATGCCGCGGTGAAGGACCCCAATGGCTATCGCCCCGCGGCATTCCGCCAGGCACTGGGCGGCGCAGCCCGTTCGATCGGGGCACTGAAGTAATGACAATCCATGGTAAGGCCGCCCTGTTGCTGGGCGCGGCGATGTTCGTTCTTTCAGGCTGCGGTGGCGGCGGCAGCGATGGTGGCGGATCGGGCCAGCCGACGACGCCGACCACCCCGCCCGCAACCGGCGGGCTTTACACCGCCCCCGCCCAGGAAGCGCTGACCAGCGCCGAGGTGCAGCAGGTGATTGCACAGGCCGCCGCCGAAGCGCAGGCGCGCGGCCGTCCGGCGAATATCGCCGTGGTCGACCGGGTGGGCAATGTGCTTGCGGTGTTCGTGATGAACGGCGCCAACCCCAATCTGGCCGTTCCCCGCCCCACCGATGGCAGCACCAACGACCTGCAGGGCGTGGACGTGCCCGGCGCGGTGGCCGGGGCCATCGCCAAGGCGATCACGGGTGCCTATCTCTCATCCTCGGGCAACGCCTTTTCGACGCGGACGGCGAGCCAGATTGTTCAGCAGCATTTCCCGCCCGCCCCCTCGACCGTGGGGCTGGAATCGGGGCCACTTTTTGGCGTGCAATTCAGCCAGCTTCCCTGTTCGGACCTTGCCGCGCGGTTCCAGCCGGCGGGCGGTGCGACCGCGCTGATCGGCCCGAAACGCTCCCCGCTCGGCCTGTCGGCCGACCCCGGTGGCCTGCCGCTTTACAAGAACGGCGTGGTCGTGGGCGGTATCGGCGTGATGGCCGATGGCGAATATGGGTTCGACCCCAATATCCTCGACACCGACGAGGATGACGAGGAATTTATCGCGCTGGCCGGAACGACCGGCTTTGCCGCGCCCGAGACCATCCGCGCCGACCGGATCACCGTGGACGGCACCGCGCTGCGCTTTTCGGATGCGATGCCAACAGGGCTGAAGAGCAATCCCGCAAGCGCCGCCGGCTTCGCCGCGATCAACGGGGCGCTGGGCGCGCTGGTGAGCGTGGCCGGATATTTCGAGGCGGCAGCGGGCGTGCGCGCCGGGACCGCCTATGGCACCGAAGCATCGGGCATCCGCCGCGCGGGGACCGGCGAATTTTCGAACAGCGACGCATTCGTGCTGACCAATGGATCGGGCGCCAACCGCTATCCCATCCGCGCGGGCAGCGATACGGGCGCGGTTTCCACCCCGCTCAGCGCCGCCGAAGTGCGCGCGATATTGGAAGAAGCCTTTTCGGTGATGTCGCGCGCGCGCGCGCAGATCCGCCAGCCGCTCGACAGCCGCGCGCAGGTGACGATTTCGATCGTCGACACGCACGGCGTGGCACTGGGTATCGTCCGTTCCCCCGACGCGCCGATCTTCGGCACCGACGTATCGCTGCAAAAGGCGCGGACGGCGATGTTCTTCTCGAACGCGCAGGCGGGCACGCAGCTGCTCGCCAATCCGAGCGCCGATGTGCAGTCCTTCGTTGCGGCGGCGCGGACATTCTTCAACGATCCGGCGGCGCTGACCGGGAAATATGCCTTTTCCGACCGTGCCAACGGCAATGTTTCGCGCCCCTATTTCCCGGACGGCGAAGTCGGCCGCCCGAACGGGCCCTTTTCGCGCCCAATCGCCAGCTTCAACCCGTTTTCGACCGGGCTGCAATCGGCGCTGATCAAAGACAATGTGCTGACGCATGTCGGCTTCATCCTTGGTGCCAATCCCGATACGCCGCAGCGCTGCACCGCGACGCCCGATGTGGCGGCGGCGCAGAACCGACTGCAGAACGGCATCCAGATCTTTCCGGGTTCGGTGCCGATCTATCGCGGATCCGAACTGGTGGGTGGCATCGGCGTGTCGGGCGACGGTATCGACCAGGATGACATGATCAGCTTTCTGGGGCTGCACAATGCGGGCCTGCGCGTAGGCGGCATCGGCAATGCCGCGCCCTCTGCCCGGGCGGACCAGATCACCGTGCCGGTCGGCAGCCAGCAGGTGCGTTTGCGCTACATCAACTGCCCGTTCGCGCCGTTCCTGGGCAGCAGCGACCAGAATGTGTGCCAGGGGCTGTGACGATGGCGTCCGCCCTGCCCCTTGTTTCCTTGATCGCCAGCCTCGCCGCCGCCCCCGTGCAGGCACAGGAGCAGCCCGTTGTTGCCGATGTGCAGGCGCCCCTGCCCGCCGATGACGCGAGCGCGATCGATGCCGAGGAGGCGCTGGTCGAGGGACGCAAACGCCCCGGATTTCAGCGCGGGCTCCCCGAAAAGATCATCCAGGACAATCCCGGCGCGGTCCGCCCGCCGCCGCCCGAGGCGTTTCCGACCGAAAGCTTTCCGGTTCCCGACCGCTGGCGCCTGATCGAAACGCTGGGCGTGGTGAAGGAACGCTGGTTCGACCCGTATCACCAGAACACGCTGAAGGGCGATCGGCCGATCAGCCTTGAGAAGAAGCCCAAATGGCTGCCGATCAAGGGCAATGACTGGTTCTTCGTCGCCAATGCGGTGTCGGACACTGTAGTCGAGCCGCGCAGCTTTCCCATTCCGGTGGGGGTGCAGACCACCGACCGCCCCGGCAGCAACGATGTGTTCGGCCGGTCGAACAGCCTGGTCACCGCGCAGACCTTCATCGTCGGCGGCGCGCTGATCAAGGGATCGACCGCTTACCGCCCGCCCGATGTCGAATATCGACTGACGCTTGCCTATCAGATAAACCATGTCGACGTGGCCGAACGCCGCGTGCTGTTCGTCGAGCCATCGAAGCCGACCAACCGCACCGACGATTTCCTTGGCGTGCAGGAAGCCTTTGTCGACTATCACCTCGGCAACTCGTCCGACCGGTATGATTTCTATTCGATCCGCGCGGGTATCCAGCCGTTCAACATGGATTTCCGCGGTTTCCTGTTTCAGGACAACCAGCTGGGCATCCGCCTGTTCGGCAACCGCGACAATAACCGTGTTCAGTTCAACCTCGGCGCGATCTGGCGGTTGGAAAAGGACACGAATAGCGGGCTGAACGACGTAACCCAGCGCATTCGCGACGACTGGGTGTTCTTTGCCAATGTGTTCCGGCAGGACCTGCCCTTTCCCGGTTTCACCAGCCAGTTCTCCGTCACCTATAACCGCAATCGCGAAGGCGATCAGATCAAGGTGGACGATAACGGCTTTCCGGTGCGCCCCGGGCTGATCGGCGACCTGCGCGCGCGCGATTACGATATCGTCTATCTCGGCTATTCGGGTGATGGCCGCATTGGCCGGATCAACCTGACCCATTCGCTCTATGCCGCACTGGGCGAAGACCGGAACAGCATCTTCACGAGCAAGCCCGCCAAGGTGCGCAGCTATTTCGCCGCGGCCGAGGCGAGCTATGATGTCGACTGGGCGCGTTTTCGCCTGTCCGGTCTGTTCGCCAGCGGTGACGGCGACCCTTATGACAACCGGGAAACCGGCTTCGACGCGATTTTCGAGAACCCGATCTTTGCGGGCGCCGATACCAGCTACTGGATCCGGCAGACCATTCCCTTTGCCGGCGGCGGCCGGGCGATCGGCGTTCAGGGCCGCAACGGCATCCTGAATTCGCTGCGTTCCTCCAAGGAACAGGGCCAGTCCAATTTCAACAATCCGGGTACGATGCTGGTGGGCGCGGGCGCCGATTTCGATCTGACCCCGCAATTCCGGCTTTCAGGCAATGTGAACCGGCTGTGGTTCCACAAGACCGCTGTGCTGCAGGCGCTGCGCAACGAGGGATCGATCCCCAACGATATCGGCTGGGACCTGTCCGCCGCCGCGATCTGGCGCCCCAAGGCGACGCAGAACATCGTTTTCCGCCTGTCCGGCGCGGTGCTCGATCCCGCCAAGGGCTTTCGTGACCTGTTCACCAACGCCCGCCGCGACGACCGCTATTATTCCGTCCTGTTCAACGCGATTCTGGCTTACTGATGCGCGCTTTTCCGATCCGATCCCTCGCCTTTCCGCGCAAGCTTCTGGCCGCCGCGATGCTGTTGTTCATCCCGGCCTCCGTCACACTGGCGGCCGGCGGCGGCGAAAAGCCCGTCCAGCGCATCTATGCCTTCACCGCGCCCGCGCCGCAGAGCCAGACGCCTCAGCAGGCGGCGAGCAAATCGGAAGGCTGCCTGACCTGCCATACGGCCTCAGACGCGCCGACGATGCACACCAGCCCGGCGGTGCAGCTGGGCTGTGTCGACTGCCATGGCGGCGACCCGAAGGTAGCGGGAAATTCGGAACTGCCGCACACTGCCCCCGCCTATGTCGCCGCGCGCGACAAGGCGCATGTGCTGCCGCGCTTTCCGCAAAGCTGGCACTGGCCAAGCTCGGCCAATCCCAAGGCGAGCTATACGCTGCTCAACCGCGAAAGCCCCGAATTCATTCGCTTCGTGAACCCGTCCGACTACCGCGTGGCGCGCGAGAGCTGCGGCGCGTGCCATCTGGAAGTGATCGAGGCATCCGAACGATCGCTGATGGCGTCGGGCGCGATGCTGTGGGGCGGCGCGGCCTACAACAACGGCATCGTCCCCTATAAGAACTATGTCTTTGGCGAGGCCTATACCCGCGACGGGCAGCCCGCCAAGATCGTTTCGCCCGGCACGCCGCACGGCACGGTGACCGATGCGCAGAAGAAGCGCGGCGCGCTGGCGCAGCTTTACCCGCTGCCCACCTGGCATGTCATTCCGCCGGGCGATATTTTCCGCGTGTTCGAGCGCGGCGGGCGCAACATCGGCACGCAGTTCGCCGAGATTGGTCTGCCCAACCCCACGGGCAGCATCCAGCGGCTTGAGGAACCGGGCCGCCCCGACCTGAAGCAATCGAACCGAGGCCCGGCGACGGGCCTGCGCGTCGCGATCCCCGTGCTCAACATCCATAAGACGCGCCTCAACGACCCGTTCACCTGGTTCATGGGCACCAACGACCAGCCGGGCGATTACCGCCATTCGGGCTGCGCCTCGTGCCATGTCATCTATGCCAATGACCGCGAACCCCGGCACAGCCTGATCTATGCCCAGCACGGGCGCGACGGGCAGACGATCACCGTCGACCCGACGATCAAGGACAAGCTGGAACCCGAGGAACACGGCAAGCACGGCGCGATCAAGCAGCCGGGCGACGCCCATGGCCCCGCGCCCAAGGCGCCGGTGAAGGAAAAGGGCCACCCGCTGCAGCATGTCTTCACGCGGCAGATCCCGACCGCGCAGTGCATGAACTGCCACATGCACCAGCCCAATATCTTCCTGAATTCCTATCTCGGCTACACGATGTGGGATTATGAGGCGGATGCGCCGCTGATGTGGCCCGAGCAGCAGAAATATCCGACCGCCGCCGAAGTGCGCAAAGTGCTGGACCGCAATCCCGAAGGCGCCGCACCGCGCGGCAAATGGGCCGACCTCGATTTCCTGCGCCGCGTCTATGACGATGTGAACCCCAAGGCCAAGGACACCCAGTTCGCCGATTATCACGGCCATGGCTGGAATTTCCGTGCCGTGTTCAAGCGCGACCGCGACGGCAACCTGCTCGACGCCGAGGGCAATATCGTATCGCCCGACGATCCGGAGAAATTCCGCAAGAACGGCGCAGCCGAATTCGTCCAGCCCGGCGAGCAAAAGGGCAAGGCCGTCCATCTGATGGACATCCATGCCGAAAAGGGCATGCAGTGCGCCGACTGCCATTTCAGCCAGGACAATCATGGCAACGGCCTGATTTACGGCGAGGTGGCCAATGCGATCGAGATCGGGTGCAAGGACTGCCACGGGACGACGGATGCCCATCCGACGCTGAAGACCTCTGGCCCCGCCGCGCGGCCGGGCGGCACTGACCTGTCGCTGATCCGCAACGCGGATGGCCGCCGCCGTTTCGAATGGCATTATGACGCGAGCGGAAACCGCGTGCTGACCCAGCGTTCGATCGTCGACCCCAAGCTTGAATGGCAGGTGTCACTCGTCAAGGACGCGGTTGATCGCGGTAGCCCGCATTTCAACGCCAAGGCCGCGCGCGCCAAGCTGATGAGTCGGTCTGGCGCGGAAACGGGCACGTTCAGCTTTGGCCCCGGCGTGCCGAAATCGGACCGCGCGCACAGCGACGACAATATGGCGTGTTTCACCTGCCATCTGAGCTGGACGACGAGCTGTGGCGGCTGCCACCTGCCGATCGAGGCGAACTGGAAGACGACGCAGCACAAATATGAGGGCGGCGAAACGCGCAATTTCGCGACCTATAACCCCCAGGTCGCCCGCGACGAGATGTTCCAGCTGGGCCGTCACCAGACGACCAAGGGCAATATCGTCGCGCCGGTGCGCTCGACCTCGGCACTGGTGCTGTCGTCGACCAACCTCAACCGCGAACGCATCTATGTGCAGCAGCCGCCGATTTCATCGATCGGCTATTCGTCGCAGGCCTTTGCACCGCATTTCCCGCACACGGTGCGCCTGACCGAAACCAAGACCTGCACCGATTGCCACTTGTCGGCCGAGGACGACAATAACGCGATCATGTCGCAGTTGCTGTTGCTCGGCACGAACTATGTGAACTTTGTCGGGCTTCATGCCTGGACCGGGCTTGAGGGCGGGTTCCAGGCAACGCGCGTGACCGAATGGGACGAACCGCAGGCGGTGATTGGTTCCTATCTCCACCGCTATGCCTATCCCGATTACTGGTCGATGCATGTCGAGAAGAACGGGCGCGAGTTGAAGAACTGGGTGCGCGGCAAGACCTTTGACAAGAAGCTTTCGGGCGAGACCCGCGCGCTGGAGGAATTCGCCAATGTGACGCAGGGCACCGCCGGTGCGGTCGGCTGCCTGCAGCTGCGCGGCGAATATATGTTCGTGGCCGAGGGCAAGGGCGGTTTCCGTGCCTATGACGTCGCCTCGATCGCGAACAAGGGCTTTTCCGAGCGGATCGTGACGGCGCCCTTCTCCCCGCTGGGCCAGGACATTCAGGTGAAGAGCCGCAACGCCACCTGCGTGGCGCTGCCCACCAACCAGCCGATCGCGCCGCTGCGCAACACGCCCGAGCTGCGTGACATGAACGAGGAACAGCCGTTCCACCCGATCTATAACTATGCGGTGGTGACCGATGCGGTCGAAGGCCTGATCCTGGTCGACGTCAACACGCTGGTTGACGGCGAATTCCGCAACAACTTCCTGAAGCGCACGGTGACGTGGAACCCGGGCAACGTGCTGGAAGGCGCCCGCCACATCACGCTGGCGGGGCATTTCGCCTATATCACCGCGAAGGCCGGGCTTGTCGTCGTCGACCTCGACGATCCGGCCAAGCCGCGGCTGGTGACCACGCTCGCGCTGACCGATGCGCGCGCCTCGGCCGTGCAGTTCCGTTACCTGTGGGTGAGCGATTCCGAGGGGCTGAAGCTGTTCGATATCACCCGGATGGACCAGCCTTTGGCCATCCCCTCGGGCACCGTCCCGCTGGCGGATGCGCGCCGCATCTATCTGGCGCGTACCTATGCCTATGTCGCCGCCAAGGCCGATGGGCTTGTGATCGTCGACATCAAGTCGCCCGAGCGCCCGCACATCTTCCGGAAGGAAAATCTGGGCGGCCGGATGAACGATGCCGAGGACGTGATCGTCGCCAGCACCAACGCATCCGCCTTCGCCTATGTCGCAGACGGGCGGAACGGGCTGAAGGTGCTGCAGCTCACCAACCCGGACAGCCAGCCCAATTTTTACGGCTTCTCCCCCGCGCCGGTGCCCGAGCTGATCGCCTGGGCGAAAACCTCCTCGCCCGCGCTGTCGGTTTCGAAGGGGCTGGACCGCGACCGTGCGGTTGATGAAACCGGCGGGCAGATCGCGGTGTTCGGCCGCCTCGGCAGCCGTCCGTTCACCCGCAAGGAAATGGAGAAGCTGTTCCTCAACAATCGCGGCGTCCCTTATAAGGTGCGCGATACCGTGACGCTGGACGATTGGGTGCCGGCGCTTGCGGCGCGCGATTGAGGGACGCCCGGTCGCGCAAAATCCCCGGATCGGCGCGCGACCGGAGCCTTAACCCCTTTTGGGCGTTGTTCTTTCGACAATGAAGGAGGACGCGATGAAAAGGATCGTTCTGGTTTTCGCGCTGCTCGGCAGTTTTACCGTGGCGGCCTGCAACACGGTTTCGGGCGCGGGCGATGACCTAAAGTCCGCCAGCGAGACCGTCGAAAACGAAATCAACTGAGGTTCGGGGCCGCATCTGCGGCCCCTTTCCGTTTCAGGCCGGGCGTTCGCCCACCATGCCGCGCACCAGCGGCTGCATCCGTTCATCAAAGCTGGCAAGAACGGGATAGCTTTCGGCTTTTTCGAAATGGCTGACCAGTGCCTGGCCGTTCCACCAATGGAGCGCATAGGCGGGCGGCTCGGCAACGATCATCGGGCGGCCATCGGGGCGTTCGGGATCGATGGGGGCCAGATCGAGCGCGACCTGCGGCGCGGTGGACGGGCAGACGGCCAACGGCACGCCTTCAAAGGCGGAAACGATCGGGCGGTGGACGTGGCCGCAGATAATGCCGCGCACTTGAGCGTGCCCGGAAATCGCATCGGCAAAGCGCGCGACCCAGGGTTCGCGCGGATCGGTGTTCATCCATTCGATGCCGAGTTCGACGGGGGGATGATGCATGACGATCAGCGTCGGCCGATCCTTTTCCGCACCCAGCCGATTCGACAGCCAGCGCGCGCGCGTATCGCAAAAGGCGCCGCCATGGCGGCCTTCCTCAAGCGTATCGACGATGATCAGGCGGAGCGCGCCGATATCGGCATGATATTGGATGAACCCGCCCTCACCCGCAAATTCGGGAAAGACGGCGCGAAAGGGCGCGCGTTCGTCGTGATTGCCCATGCACGGCAATGCCGGGATCGGGCAGGTCGAAAAGGCCTGACGCAAGCGTTCATAGCTTTCCCGGTCGCCCCGATCGACAAGATCGCCGGTGGCGAGAAGAATATCGGGCCGCGTACTGATCCCCGCCATATGCGCCAGCACGGCATCGAGCCGCTGGCGATTGAGCTCCCCCGGATTATCCGGTTCGAAACCCAGATGAATGTCGGTGATCTGGCCGATCAACATATACCCTATTCTCCCCGCCCATTGCCGTTTGCAGCAGCATTGGCGGGTAGGACCGGATTGTTTCCGCCCTTCCCCGACGCGACCCGCTGACGTACGCTCCAGTTTAAGCCATCGCCCATGTGATAGCTGTGACACATCGCACAGCCGGACGGCACGGGCTTTTCGACCTTCACCAGCGTTCCGCCCTGTTCGCCGACATGGCAGGTGCGGCAGCTGTTGAGATCGGGGATCAGCAGATCGGTCGCCGCCTTCGATTTCGGCGCGGCGTGGCAGCTTTCGCAGCTTTCCGTCTTGTGGGCGTTGTGATCGAACCAGCCCTTCTGGAAATAGCGGCTGTTCTGGCTGACCGGATGCACGCGGATGTCTGCGACGGAGGGGCCCGTCTTGCTGACCGTGTGGCAATCATAACAAGCGCCGCCTTCGGAAAAGACGGCGTGGATGGCGGCATCCGCCTGCCCGCCGCGCGCCGCAGCCGCGTTAAAATAGGCGTGGTAGACCTGCCCCTCGGCATAGAGACCGGGGCGCCGGCGCGCCATGCCGCCCAGATTGGCCGGGCGGACGGGCGTGGTGCCACGATAGAAAGCGCGCAGATCGGCGATCACCTGTTCGGGCTGGCCATGACGCAGCGTACGAACGGTGCCGCCGACCTTGTCGAACGACAGGCTGTGGCACATGGCGCAATCGCGTTCCATTTCGACCGGGGTAAAGCGTGTTCCGGTGGCATCGGGCTTATGACAGTCCTTGCACGCCAGCGCATCGCCAAAGCCCTGCTCCGCCTTCATCGTCTGCGCCATGCGGGCAACGCCGCCGGTGCGCGACAGGTGGAGATCGTGCGGGAATTTGAGACCGTTATCCTCGGTCGGCTTGCGATCGAAGGAAATACGGCGGAGCGCCGGGGTGGTCCCATTGGGCTGGACGATCACGGCGGGCCGAAACTGCGGATGCGCGGTGCCGAAATCGCCGGCGTCGAGCAGCTTGGTATCGGTCAGCCGCTTGCTGAGATCACCGTGGCAATCGGCGCAGAATTGCTGCGCCGGAGGCGGCATCTTCCCGGCGCCTTCATGCTCGGTATGGCATTCGACACAGCGCCCCTGGGGAATGTTGAAGGCACCGGCAAAGGCAAGCTTGACCTGCCCCCCTAGCCCCGGCGCGGCCTTGGAACCGGCAAGCCGCTTGGGATCGGCATGATCATGGACATCGGTGTGGCAGGTGGCGCAGGCATTGTCGCGCACCGCGACAAACGCTTCGGTATGACAGGCCTGACAGTTATTTTCGAGCGACTTGTGGGCGAGCGACAATTTGCCGCTGGACCAGGTCTGATCGGCGTGGAAGCCCGGCGGACGGGTCTTCACATCCTTGTACGTCGCCCAGCTCCACAGCGGAAAGACGAGGAAGCAGGCAAGCACCAGGCCGATAAAGCTCCAGGCCCCGATCCGCTTGCCGGGCAGGATGCCCGCGAGCGAGAAGACCTTTTGTTCGTCCTTATATTCGGACGCATCGGACAAGGCCTCGATACGCTCGATCGCGAGGATGACGGTGCCATCCTCGAGCGAGACCGTGGCACGGTGGCTGCCGAAGCGCAGCTCTGCACCGCGCGCGGCGTCAATTTCGGCGCCGGCGCTTTGCTGGCCATCGATATCGACGCGTGCGCCATCCAGCGGACGGAGCGCGATATGACGACCATCGATCCGTGTAATCTGCGCATGGCGCAGCGCTACGCCGAGATCGGCGAGATGGATGTCGCTCGCGGCATCGCGGCCGACGGAAAGCGTGCTGGTTTCAACGCGATTGTCGCGGACGATTTCACGCCCGTCCGCCGTTCGCGAAATCTGCCTGATCAGAAAGCTCACGGCCGTATCACCAATAGAAGAAGACAGAGAAGATGTGCGCCGACAGCGCCGCAATGAACGCGAAGGTTATGGGCACATGGATGTAGAGCCAGATTTCCAGCATCGCCTTGAGCTGAAGATGGCGGCGCAGCCGGGCCAAGATCGCTTCCTTGCGCACCAGTAGCGCATCCACCTTTTCCAGCGGATCATCGCCAATGCGCGGGCGATAGGCGGTTTCCTTGCGCACAGCCACCTGCGCCGCGCGCGTCGCGCAATCGGGATAGCGGCCCGAAAGACGCCGGATGAGCCCACCGCCGAACGGATCCTGATCCAGCGACTGGCGCACGGCACCAGCCATCGCCTGATCGAGCGGCTGGGCGGCGTCGTGCAACTGACGATCGATCGCGCGCAGCGCCTCGATCATCTGGGGCTGGGTCATTTCCTCGCGGTTGCTGCTGAGCGCCACGGGAATGGTCGCATAGGCGACCATGCCGAACAGCCCCGACAGGATGACGAGCATCATCAGCCCATAGGCGAGCGTGTGGACGTTCCAGCCGAACTGGAAGCCGGTGTGGAGTGTGCCGACGACGATCAGGCTGAGGCCGAGATAGACATGCGCCGAAGTCCATGCCTTGAGCGACCAGCGCCCGCGCGTCATCGCCCGCTTGCGCACGCCGAGCGCGGTCAGCCAGAGGATCTGGAGCGCGCCGAGCGTGCCGAGGATATAGCCATACCAGCTGCCGCCATTGTGCCGCGGTGTCACATCGATGAGCATATAGGCCGCGATCAGCACTACCGAGAGGATGGTGGCGATCTTGGCCCAGCGGAAATTGCGGTGCCGCAGGAAACCGTCGTGCAGCACGTCGCCCTTTACCCGGCCGGGGGTTCCGATGCGCGTGGCCATCACGCGGCCCCCTGCTGCAGGCGGGAGACGCTGAGAAAATCTTCGGGCGCGACGCGGATGGCAGCCCCCGTGGGACAGGCGCGCACACAAGCGGGGCCACCTTCGAGCCCAGCGCACATGTCGCACTTGATCGCCTTTTTGGGCTTTTCGACAGCCGGATCGCTATGCGCGTAGGACCATTTCTTCGACGGCTCCCCCGGCCCCGGCCCGCGTCCGAAGAGCAGCCACGACAAGAGTCCCGGCTTTTTGGGCGGCACGGCATCCATGCGGATCACGCCATAAGGGCAGTTGCGCTGGCAATTGCCGCAGCCGATGCAGCTATCGTCGATGAACACCTCACCATCGGGACCACGGTGGATCGCGTTGGGCGGGCAATCGGCCATGCAATGCGGATGTTCGCAGTGCCGGCACGATGTGGGCACGTGGAGATGCGCATAGGTGCGCCCCGCCTCGCGATCGAGCCGCGACAGGCCTTCATGGCTGTCGGCACAGGCCTTTTCGCAATTGTCGCAGCCGACACAGAGATTTTCGTCGATGAGGAGAACGTCGGTCGCCTCGCCAATCCCCTGTTCGACTAGGAAGTTGGCGACGCTCGAATACATGTCGACGACACCGGAGAAGCTGTCCTTCTTCGCCTCGATAAAGGCGTTCAGATCCTGCCGCGAGGCCATGTCGCGCCGCGCCTTTTCAAGGAGCGCGGGCTTTGCCTCCATCACCGTGCGGAAGGCGGTGCCATCGAGGCGGATCACCTCCGACTTGACCGCTGCGCGCACGGTTGCGGTGCGGCGGCCACCCGCGATGAGCGCCATTTCGCCGACATAGGAGCCGGCGGGGAGATAGGAGAGAAAGACCGGCTTTCCACCGACCGTCTTTTCGACGACCACCGAGCCCGAGCGGATGACGAAGATATCCTCTCCCTCTTCGCCTTCGGTGATGATCGCCTGACCGGCGCGTATCTGCTTTACCTCGGCGGTATCGAGCAGATGCTGGACATCGCCTGCCACCAGCCCCGAACCGAACATCTGGAGCAGCTGCCGCTCGATCGAAATGCGGGTAACGGCGCGCCTTGCGGCGGGCACCGAGGCCATCAGCTTGAGCGCGGCGGTGCGCGAAATCTCGACAAGGATCGAAGGTTCGGCGGCACGGATCGTCGCCCCACGGCGGCGGCCCGAGATGAGGCCGACTTCGCCGAAGATCGATCCCCTGGCGATCGGGACGGTGATCGAGGGATCGTCCTTGTTCACCTCCACCAGCACGCCGCCATCGGCGATGGCGAAGAGCGACGATCCGGGTTCGTTGCGCGAGAAGACGATTTCTCCGGCGCGGTAGGCCCGCACCTCGGAATCGAGCATGAATTCGCGCATCTGAAGCGGTGAAAGGTCGTTCAGGATCGCGATATTGGCGCGCAGGAATTCGAGCCACTCGGCAACGCTGCGACCGCCGGGCAGGCCAGCGAAACGCTCTTCGAGGATCGGCTCGTCGGCGGGCTTCAGATCCGTATTGCCGTTGATGAACTCGACGACGTCATAGCCCTGATTCATGCAGTGCTTGATCAGCGGATAGCCCGCGAGCGCACCGATCACGAAGATGCCGGGCTTTGTCGCCTCGAACACGGGCGAGAGCTGGGGAAAGGCCTCGCGATCCTCGCTGGTGAAGACGACGCCGCAGCCTTCGACGAACTTGCGGGGCGCCGCCGAGCCCATGCGCGCGATTACCCGATCGCAGCGGATGCGCTCCTCGCCATCGCGGGTGTCGAGCACCAGCCAGCCCTGTTCGACGCGTGCGGGCGAGGTTTCGGTGCGGACATGGACGCGGCCTTCATCGCGCGCCTGCATCAGAAGCTTTACATTGGCGCCCTTGGCACGCGCGAAATCGGCGCCGCGATTGAGGATGGTGACGATGTTGCGCTGTTCGGGGTCCGCGGCCAGCCCAAGCGCGTTCTCGATCCCCGCATCGCCCGAACCGATGACGGTAATATGCTCATCGATATAGGCGCCCGGATCGTCGAGCTGATACTGGATATGGGGCAAATCCCCCCCGGCGCAGCGCAGCAAATTGGGGTTTCCCTGTGTGCCGATGGCGAGGATCACGAATTCAGCCGTGATGCTGTCGCCGCCCGCAAGACTCAGCGTGAAATCGTCCTTCTCACCCGTGATGGCCGCCACATCGGCATGATAACGCACGTTGATGCCGGCGCCGGCCGCCTGCTCGTTCCAGACACCGAGTATCTTTTCGCGCTTGCCCGCTTCGAAATCGACATCCGAGCGCAGCACCAGCTGGCTCGGCGTCGCCATGACGTGCTTGCCCTTTTGATATTTGAAGATCGTGTCGGACAGATGGTCCGTCTTTTCGAGCAACACATGCGATAACCCGAGCGCCGCGGCGCGCGCGGCGGCACTTAATCCCGCCGGCCCGGAACCGACGATCGCAATCCGAAATTTTTCCCCCACGAACAGCCCTATCCTCGACCGTAAACGGACGCCATGTCCCGGTCTTTTATGTAAAAATTCGGTGCGACCCCACGGCCACTTTAACAAAATGATCGTTACGCGCTAGAGACGCTGCCTGCATTATCGCTGATAACATGGGGTTAAAATCATGGCGGCAAAGGAAAATTCTGATCGCAGTGCGCTGCAAATCGGGCGCATAGCGTTGATTTTGGCTGCGATCATCGCCGCCATCGCCATTGCCGTTGCGATTTTCCGTAGCACCGGATCCGGCGATTCGAGCGCGAAAGACACGGCCGCCACTACCGCCGCGCCCTCTCCCGAGGCCGCAATTGCCGAGCTTGAAGCCAAGCTGAAGAAAAACCCCGACGATGTCGAAGGCTGGCAGATGCTGGGCTGGGCGTTTTTCGAAACGGGCCGCTATGCCGAGGCAGCCACCGCCTATCGCAAGGCCGTGGCATTGAGCCCCAATAATGCCGAATTCTCCTCGGCGCTTGGCGAAGCACTGGTGCTAGCGAGCGACGGCAGCTCGGTGCCCGTCGATGCATTGACGGCATTTGAGAAGGCGCTGGCGGTCGATCCAAAGGATCCGCGTGCGCGCTATTTCATCGGCGTTCACAAGGACTTGTCCGGAAAAACGAAGGACGCGCTTGAAGACTGGTTTGCACTTTTGAAGGACACGCCCGCCGGCGCGCCCTGGGAAGCGGATCTGCGCCGGACGATCGAACAGGTCGGTGCCCGCGACAAGATCGACGTGAGTGCCCGTCTGGCTGCAGCAACGCCCGCCGCGCCGATGGCACCCGCGGCCGGATCGGTCGCCACGGCCGCCATTCCCGGCCCCTCGCGCGACGACATGGCCGCCGCCGCCAAGCTGCCGCCAAGCGAGCAGCAGCAGATGGTGCGTGGCATGGTCGACGGGCTGGCCGAGCGACTGGCGCGCAACCCCAAGGATGCCGATGGCTGGATTCGCCTGATGCGCAGCCGCATGGTATTGGGTGAACGCGATCAAGCGCGCGCGGCGCTCACCTCCGCCCGCGCCGCCTTTACCGGGGACTCGGCGCAACTCGCACGTTTCGATCAGGCGGCCCGTGAACTCGGGCTCTGAGCCCCGCGAAAAGGACCGCTATCCAGCAGCAAAGCCATTTGGCATTGCTTTTCCGGCCAGTTTTCCGCAAGGAAACTTGCCTTCAACACATATTGGACGAACAAAAATGGCCGCCAAATGGGCCCCCGACAGCTGGACGAACCATGAAGCACGGCAGCTTCCGAACTATCCGGACGGCGCCGCACTCGAAGCCGCGACCAAGGAGCTTGGCTCCTATCCGCCGCTCGTCTTTGCCGGCGAAGCCCGCAACCTGAAGGCCGACCTCGGCCGCGTGGCGGAGGGCAAGGCCTTTCTGCTTCAGGGCGGCGATTGCGCGGAAAGCTTTGCCGAGTTCCATCCGAACAACATTCGCGACACCTTCCGCGTCATCCTCCAGATGGCCGTGGTGCTCACCTATGCCTCGAAGCTGCCGGTGGTTAAGGTCGGCCGCATGGCGGGCCAGTTCGCCAAGCCGCGCTCGGCGGATATGGAAGATATCGGCGGCGTATCGCTCCCCAGCTATCGCGGCGATATCATCAACGATATCGCGTTCGAGGAAACGGGCCGCATCCCGAATCCGCAGCGCATGGTGCGCGCGTACAGCCAGGCGGCGGCCACGCTCAACCTGCTGCGCGCCTTTGCGCAGGGCGGTTATGCCAATCTGCACCAGGTGCACCGCTGGACCCATGATTTCATGGGCCGCAGCCCCTGGGCCAAGAAGTATAAGGAAACCGCGGACCGGATCGGCGAAGCGCTCGACTTCATGGCGGCGTGCGGGATCGACCCCGAAACCGTACCTCAGCTTTCGGGCACCAATTTCTACACCAGCCACGAAGCATTGCTGCTGCAATATGAGCAGGCGCTGACGCGGCAGGATTCGCTGACCGGTGACTGGTACGACACCAGCGCGCACATGCTGTGGATCGGCGATCGCACGCGTTTCGAGGGCTCGGCGCATGTCGAGTTCCTGCGCGGTATCGGCAACCCGATCGGCATGAAGTGCGGCCCGAGCCTTGAGCCCGACGCGCTGCTTCGTCTGCTCGACACGCTGAACCCCGGCCGCGAAGCCGGACGCATCACGCTGATCACGCGGTACGGGCACGACAAGATCGAAGCCGGGCTGCCCAAGCTGGTGCGCGCGGTGATGCGCGAAGGCCATCCTGTGGTGTGGAGCTGCGACCCGATGCACGGCAACGTGATCAAGGCGCAGAATGGCTACAAGACGCGTCCGTTCGACCGCATTCTGGCTGAAGTGCGCGGCTTCTTCGCTGTCCACCGCGCCGAAGGTAGCTTTGCCGGCGGTATCCATGCGGAAATGACCGGGCAGAACGTCACCGAATGCACGGGCGGCGCGGTCGACGTCACCGAGCAGTCGCTGGCCGATCGCTATCACACGCATTGCGACCCGCGCCTCAACGCCAGCCAGTCGCTGGAACTGGCGTTCCTGCTCGCTGAAATGCTCAATCAGGAACTGGCGGAGCGTCGCAAAGCCGCGGCCTGATCGCCCCTCTTCCGCTTTAATAAGAAAGCGCCTGAAACCTTATGGTTTCGGGCGCTTTTTTATTGATGATCGCAAATCAGCAACGGCTGCATTCAGCTGATAAAAGAAAAGCCCCTGAACGGGGCTTTTCCTGAAACTCAAACTATACCGGGATTAGCGCTGTGCGCCGACCCAGCCGCCACCCATCAGCCAATCCCAGAAGCCACGAGCAGGCTGCTGCTGACGCGATGCTGCGACGGGAAGACGACGATTTCGAGAAAGGTTCTTCATATTGAGCCCCCAAGAATGAGCATGGACCGCCCACGCGATCTGGGAGACTAAATATGGTAAATGGAAATGGTTTACAAGTGTTAACCATCTGCCACGAGTTGGAGGGGCGGCCAGATCTCATTACACAAGCGAATCCAAGGCATTGGCCGTCCGATATGATAGCCTTGTCCGATCTCGCACCCCATGGTTCGAAGCAATCTGAGTGATTCGTCGGTCTCGATTCCTTCCGCAACGACTCGCATGCCAAGCATGTGGGCAAGCTCGATCGTCGAGCGCATGACCGCCTGATCCTCGGCGCTGACGAGAAGCGCCGCAGTAAAGCAGCGGTCTATTTTCAATTCCTTAGCGGGTATCCGTCGAATATAATCGAGCGTCGACATGCCGGTACCGTAATCATCAATCGACAGGCCCACGCCAAGGCTGCGCAATTCGTCGAGCACTTCGAAAGCGCCGTCCCCCTCGCTCATCGCAGCGGTTTCGGTGATCTCCAGGATCAGGCAGGACGCCGAAAGATTATATCGCTCGAGCGATGCCCGGACCATCTCGACCACGCCCCGGTCGACGAGGAGACGGGTGGAAATATTAACCGAAACCTTAAAATTCGGATCCCGCAACAGCGCCGAGGTGACCGTCTGCGCAGCATCATTCAGGACAAAAGAGGTCAACCGATCAATGCGGCCATAGCGCTCCGCCATGGCAATGAACTCACCCGGGTCGATCGGGCCGCGCTTGGTATGGGTCCAACGGACAAGCGCTTCGGCACCGATGATCTTGCCCGTGGCCAATTCCATTTTCGGCTGATAGGCGACCCAGACATCGCCCGCGTCGATCGCCTCTTCGAGTTCGCCGAGCAGCGAAAGCGTCCATTCCTTTTCACCACTGGACGCAGGGTCATGCACCTTCCAGCACACCCCTTCGTCAGCCGCAGCATGCGCTGCGGCCAGAGCACTCGCGAGCCGCGTCGATGGCGGAATATGCGTTTCCCGGTCGACGCCAAAGGCGACATCGGCATCGAAACGGCGATCTCCGACGCCAATCGGCGTTCGGAAAATCAGCTGAAGCGCCTTGAACCGATCGACAACCGATGGAAGCTCTTCGGTCGGCAGCAACCAGAAGAAATTGCCATCATCTCCGTGCAGCATCTCGGCATCCCCCGCCCCCATTGAGAGACGCGCCACAACCTGCCGAAGAAACTCACGCTCGCCATCCGATGGCAAAGTGCTGATGATCTCGGCGAAACGACGGAGACGCACGGCCACAAGGATATGGGGATTGAACCGCTCATCGCGCAGAAAGGCGTTGACGGTGCGAAGCCCGGAAATCGGATTGGTCGAGCCCTGATCGCGGTTACGCCTTCCGATCCACTGCCAGACACTCGCTACGATCGCAAAAAGCAGCAGGAAGAGCGCGGGCGAGATATCCATGAAGATATTCTGCTCTTCAAGAAAAACCGGACCGACGATCACTAAGCCCAACGAGACGGACCCAGTGATGACCGAAGGACCAATGCTTTTCCGGGACAAGAGAAAGAGGACAAGTCCGCAGGTCAGGAGCCATAAGGGAAACCACCCCAGGTCTATCGGTTTTCCAGCCTTTAACGTTTCCGCCCCGATAGCGGATACAAAAACGCTGGCATATCGTCCCTGACCCGGAACCATCAGGGCCCCTTCCAGCCCCCCCAGATTCATACCGACAATGACCGACTTGCCTGTCAACGTGCCGGGCTTAAGCGGCCCCCGTAAAATATCGCCTGCAGCGACATAAGGGATGCTGTTTGCGAGATAGGCATAATCAATGGGGAATTGTTCATCGACTGCCCCTTCAACGCCGGAAATGGCAGCTTCCATCGAGCGCCTCGGGGCACCACCGATCATCTTCTTGTAAGGAAGATCCGTAACGCCATTCCAGTGCGTCACCCAGCGCATCACGCTTACTGCTTCGACCTTGTCTGCAATTTGCGGCATCGGCAGGATGGCCCGCGATCCGGATACGTTGGCAGAAAAATCCATCGAACTCGCCACGAACACGCGATCAGGATAGCGCTTGAACGTATCTGCAAGAATTTGGTCACCCTTGGCGTCAAGCGGCTCCAGATACAGCTCAAAGAACACCCGCTGCGCACCCGCTTCGAACAGCCGATCGGTGAGAACCGCTAGTTTGTCGCGCTTCCAGGGCCAGGAGCCTATTTCGCCCATCGCCTTGTAGTCGATACCGACGACGACGACCTCACCGCTCACGGGTTGGGAGCGCATCTTGTCGCGCATCGTGCGCAAAACGAGATCAAGCGGCGCGCCGAATTCGATAATGCCGAAAATCAGCGAAACGAAAACCAGCCAGGCAAGCAGCTTGTGCTGGCCCAGCCACCGTTTTCCGCTGCGATTATTCAGCAACCATCGCATCCAAAAGACCCTCTGATTGCCGCCATAGCCCAGTGATTATTACCAAAGTGCAAAGATGATCCCGGCTTGTATCGCCACCGGAACGAGAGAAAAGCCGCCCCGATACGCTTCCCGGCACACTTGACGCCACGCCGCCACCGATCGTAGATGAGGTGAAACGCGCTGCGTTGCACTCCAACGCGGCCCCTTCGTCTAGCGGTCAGGACGCGGCCCTCTCACGGCTGAAACACGGGTTCGATTCCCGTAGGGGTCACCAACGCCGGCACCGCGCCTTCAGGGCTGTATTTATGAGAATACTATGGGCGGTGCGGTTTCCTCCGCTCGAAACCCTATGCTCTGATCTTTAGGTATCTCGCCGCCACAATGGAGGGCGGCATGCAAGAGCATAAGGGGTTTACGAGGCAGGATCTCTGGCTGAGGCTGGCTGGCCTGATGCTGCTATTGGCGGGCGCACTGGCGATGAAGCTGCTCTATAACGCCGTTCATGTTCCGCCGGAGCATGACGCGAATATCGCCGAAATCTTGCTCGCCGCGCTGGGATTTATCGGCCTTTGCCTTGGGGCAGCACTCCATAGCCATGGCGCGCGGATCTTCGAACGGGTCGAAATCTCCGCGCGCTGGGCCAGGTTCATTGCCGTGCAAAGGCGCGAATAGCGCCGATCAGCGATCCTGAAGTGCCGCCGGACGTTTTTCCAGCATCGCCGAGACAGCTTCGTGATGATCTTCGGTATGGTGGGCAAGCGCCTGATAGGCGGCGGAAAGTTCGAGCAGCGGTGCAAGCTTCATATCCTGCCCTTCGCGGAGCAAGCGTTTGGCAAGCCGCGTTCCATGACCGGGATTGGCCGCGATGCGCTGCGCGATGGCCTGAGCGGATGAGAGCAGATCGTCTGACGACACGACTTCGCTGAGCAGACCATATTCAAGCGCCTTGGCGGCATCGATCATGTCGCCGGTAAGCGTCATCAGGCTGGCGCGTGCCATGCCGATCACGCGCGGGAGAAGCCATGCTCCGCCATCGCCCGGGACGATGCCGAGCTTGACGAAGCTTTCAGCAAACTTCGCCTTGTCGCTGGCGATGCGGATATCGCACATGCAGGCCAGATCGAGCCCGGCACCGATGGCCGGGCCGTTGACGGCTGCCACGACGGGCACCTCGAGTTCGTAAAGCGCCATCGGGATCCGCTGGATGCCGGCGCGATAGGCATTGCGCAGCGCATAGGGCGAGCCGGCGAACATGCCCGTGCGGCCATGCATGTCCTTGACGTTGCCGCCCGCGCAGAACGCCGAACCGGCCCCGGTGAGCACGACCGCGCGAACCGACATGTCGGCCGCAACATGGGCGCAGAAACGCTCGACCGCGAGAACATCGTCCTGCGTGGAAATCGCGTTGCGCTGGTCCGGACGGTTGAGCGTTGCCGTTACGACCGGTCCGTCACGCTCGACAATCAGAAAGGGTTCCAACGCTGCTCTCCCGTTTCAAAAGACTTGTAAGAGCCCTTTGCTAGGTCGACAGCACTAACCACGCAAATATTGATTTCGGCGCCATCGATACAGAAGAGGTATCAGAAGGCCGACGCCGATCAGACCTTGTCGGCGTAGATCAAGCGCCCGGGCCCGAGCATGCCGAGCACTTCCGGAAGAATGTGCCGCGCAACCGCGAAACAGCCTTCGCTGCGCCCGAGCTTGCCCCAGGTCGCGATATGGTTTTCGCTGACATAATCGGCACCATGTACGACGATGGCACGGCTTTCCGCATTGTAATTTTGCGGATCCAGACCATTGAGGCGCATCGCGGCCCCGTGCATGCCATGGTAAATCTCAGCGGTCCGATACGCGCCGCTGGAGGTGGCCAGCGAGCCCGGCTCGTTCGAGAAACGGTGCAGCCAACCCGAATGGCCGGGATCGGACCCGCGGCCATGCGCCACGAGGCAGGACATTGCTCGCCCGCTTACCAGATCGACGATATGGAAGCGATGTTCGTTGGAGGCGGCATTGAAATCGGCAAGCGCGACCCGATCGTGAAGCGGGATCGAGCGAGCATGCTGCGCGAGCGCGGCCTTTGCGCGTTCCAGCAACCTTTCATAAGGTTTGCCCTGCCCCGAAAAGGACATGCCGGCACCACCGATGCTGGCGCGGGCAACCGGACCGGGCAGGCAGGCAAGGCCCATCCCGGTCAGTGCGAATTTCGAAAAAGTCCTGCGATCCATGATATTTTTATATCATTGCCTAGCCGTGCCTCCAACGGGGCACTTATTCGGCCGGGCGCGTTTCGTTTTCAGTCGACCCTGCCCCCGCATCATCCGACCGCGGAAGACGTGAGGTGAGACCGGTGGCATCGGCATCGTCAAGCATCTGCTCTTCCTCCGAAACCTCTGGCGGCGGAGCGGCCGGCGGCGTTTCGTTCACGACGGGCTTTTCCGGCTCGACGATGTTGACGACTTCATTGACCACAGGTTCGTCGACGGTGATGTTCAGCGTTTCGTTTTCAACCGGCGCTTCTTCGGGCTTGCTGTTGCAGGCGCTGAGGACAAGCGTGCCGGCAATGGCCGCAAAGGCGATCTTACGCATATTCGTCATTCCTTGGATGCAATGGCGGTGGTGGCCGCACGACGGCTTGAATCCTCAATCTTCGAGGCGAGAAGCTTGTCCCAATTATAGGGATCGGCGCGGAAATTCATCGTTCCGTTGGAGCTGGCGAACGCCGTCCAGTAGAGCAGATAGACGGCGACTTCCTTGGGAAGCTGCACGCGCCGCGTCTTGCCGGCATCGATCACTTCCTGGATGCGTCCTGCAAATGCGGGATCGTCGCGCATCATCAGTTCCGCGAGCGGAATGGGCTTTTCAAGCCGGACGCAGCCATGGCTGGCAAGCCGATCATAGCTCGAGAATTTCGCGC
This sequence comes from Sphingomonas sp. C3-2, assembly GCF_033025475.1. NCBI lineage: Bacteria > Pseudomonadati > Pseudomonadota > Alphaproteobacteria > Sphingomonadales > Sphingomonadaceae > Sphingomonas > Sphingomonas sp. C3-2. Next base: position 3,400,768 of record NZ_CP130322.1, on the reverse strand, counting down.
GCGCCGGGGTATCATGAAGATAGACCGCGAAGGGATTGTTAAAATCGAACTTCAGGCGCCCAAGTGCGCTGTTCGGCCCGGCGGGCTGAACGATGCGCTGACCGGTCTCGGGCGTGCCGACGATCTTGTACCCTTCGCGCAGCAGCGTTGCGCGCCCCTTCGGCCACAATTCCTTCTTCGCGATCGACTGCGGCACGTTCCACGGCGGGTTGACCACGATCGAGTGGATGTTCGAGACGAGCATCGGTGTTTCGTTGCCGGGGCTGCCCGTGACGGCGCGCATCGACGACACCGGATTATCCCCCTCGAACACCGTAAGCACCGCAGCGGCGATATTCACCTGGACGCGGTTGACCGGCAATTCGCGCGGCAGCCAGCGCCACCGTTCCATGTTCGCCATGATCGCCTTGATGCGATCTTCGACCGGCACGTTGAGCGCCGCCAGCGTCCGGGCATCGAGTTGGCCGGTGGGGTTGAGCCCATAGCGCCTCTGCGCACGCTGGAGCGCATTGACCAGCTTTTCGTTCGAGGTTACCGCCGGATCCTCGATCGCGAGGCGCGCCCGTACGGTTGCGGCGTCGGACGCGGCGACAAGCTTGGGCCACCCCCCCTGATCGCGGATCGATTCATAGGTGAAGAGCCCCTTTTTGAGCCCCTCATACCCCGCATAGGGCGGCGTCAGATCATTGGCCCACTGGCTCAGCCGATCCGCCGAAACCGCATCGGCAAAGGCGGGCAAGGGATCATAGGCCGCCGGGCGCAGCGCCCAAACCTCGAGAAAGTCGGACGGATCCACGCGGCCGACATGAAGTGCGCGCGCACGATCAAGCGCGGTGCGGACGAGCGCATCGCCCGTCAGCGACACGGGTGAGGTGCGCGCAATCGAAAGCCCCTGCGTTGCGCCCTGGGCAAGCCAGTCGCGCAGGAACTGTTCCTGCGGCTGGCTGAGTTGCGGCAACGGAACCGGCTGCGGCGCGACCTGTGGCGGTGCAACGGGAAGGATATTTTCGGGCGGCTTCACACCCGTGGCGGGCGATGCGGGAGGCAGTGCCTGCGCGAATAGCGGCGCGGAAACGGCCAGCATCGGAGCGATTGCCAATTGAACGGGTCGGAACGACATCGGATTACGCATGCATTGCGGATAGCGCATCTCGATCCGGGTTAAAATGGCGATTTGCATCGGGATATGGCCGAAGCGGCAAATTTTTCCGGCGATGATGCGGGAACCATTTCGCAGGAACACACTGAATATCCAACCATCCTCCCGATGCGTATTCGCCATGATAATGGGATTGCGCACATAATAGCTCGGATGATATTAGTTTGCATACGAACGATAAGCGAGTCTCGATGCATCCCTCCGTCCGCTTTACATCTGCCCTGCCCTATCTCGGCCGCTTCTGGCGCCGGGTGGTGGATGCAGAGCTGGCGCGGTTCGATATCTCCGAGGCGATTGCGGCCCCCCTTGTCCAGATCGCCCGCGCCGGCGGCGGGATCACGCAGGTTGAACTGGCCGAACGCCTCGGCATTCGCGGGCCTGCATTGGTGCGCGTGCTCGACCGGCTGGCCGAGCAGTACCTGATCGATCGTCGTACCGACCCCAATGACCGGCGGGCGAACAGGCTGCACCTGACCGCAAAAGGCGAGGATCTTTCGAAACGCATCGAAGAGACCATCTCCGGATTGCGCGACGAAATTCTTTCCTCGATCTCCCCCGATGAAATCGAAGCCTGTATCGACGTCCTCGACCGCTTTGCCGCCATTCTGGAACAGCATGAGCGCGCCCGCGCCGAGGAGGCACGTCGGCCATGAGCGTCGTCACCCACCGGCTGATTTTTTCGCTGAACTGTTTCGCGGCCTCGATGCTGGCGCTCTATATCGCGCTCAGCCTCGATCTGATGAACCCGTTCTGGTCGATGATGACGGTCTATATCGTCAGCAGCCCGCAAGCCGGATCGGTGCGATCGAAGGCGCTGTACCGGCTGCTCGGCACGATCGCGGGCGGCGCGGCATCGGTGATCATGGTGCCCGCGCTTGGCAATGCGCCCGAAATGCTGAGCCTTGCACTGGCGCTCTGGGTGGGGCTGTGCCTTGGCGTCGCGCTGCTCGACCGGACGCCGCGTTCCTATGTCTTCATGCTTGGCGGCTATACCGCGGCGCTCATTGGCTTCACCACGGTCAACAACCCGCTCGTGATCTTTGACGTGGCGCTGGCCCGCGTCGAAGAAATCGGATTGGGCATCGTGTGCGCGACGGCGTTTCACAGCATCATCTATCCGCAAGGTGCGCGCGTCTCGCTGACCACGCGGATCACCGCCTTCATGCGCGACGCGCAGACCTGGACGCTCGACGCGCTGGCCGGACAGCATGTCGCCAATCCGCCCCATGCCCATAAGCTCTCTGCCGATGTAACCGAGCTTTACATCATGGCTACCCATCTGCCCTTTGACACGTCGGACCTGCAGACCAAAAGCCGCGAGGTGAGCAAGCTGTCCGAACGCATGGCGATGCTCCTCCCCCTCGCCGCCACCGTCGGCGACCGGCTGAACATGCTGCGCCAGGACCCGCGACCGCTGCCCCCTGAGACCGAGGCCCTGCTGGCCGATGTGACCGTGTGGGTGGGCCTGGGGCTCGATGCGCGGGTGGAGGATGCAGCCGACTTGCTGGCCCGCGCAAAGGCGCTTGAGCCCACCATCCCGGCCGACCCCGACATGCACGAGATGATGGCGGCAAGCTTTCATGCCCGGCTGGTCGAGCTCATCATCATCTACCGCGATTGCCGGATGCTCAGCCGCCACCTGACCTTTGGCACCGCCTTGCCGCCCGAAGGCCGGACGCTGGCGGCGGAAACCCAGCGCCAGTCGCTCCACCTCGATTACGGCATGGCGATATGGTCCGGCCTCGCGGCGACGGCGGCCATTCTCCTCATCTGTGCGTTCTGGATCCTGACGGGATGGGCCGATGGGGGCACGGCGGCGATGATGACGGCGATCTTCATGTGCTTCTTCGCCAGCATGGACGATCCGGCCAAGGCGATCAGCGGCTTTACCCTGTACACCGCCCTCGGCATCCCCATTGCCGCGATCTACCTGTTCGCGATCATGCAACCGCTCGACAGCTTTCCCATGCTGGCGCTGGCGCTTTCCCCCTTCCTGATCGGGTGCGGTTATCTGGCGGCCATACCCGCCTATGCACCGCGCGTTATCCCGGTGATCCTGGGCGTCACGGGGGCGCTGGCCATTCAGGAAACCTTTGCGCCCGATTTTGCGCGCTTTGCCAATTCGTCGATCGCGATGGTGGCGGGGTGTTTCGCGGCGGGCGTCATCACCCGGCTTATCCGCTCGGTGGGCGCCGATTTCGGTGCGCGGCGGATCATCCACGCCGCCTGGCGCGATCTGGCGCGGGCGAGCACCACGCGCAAGCCGCCGGATCGTTCGGAATGGATCACGCGCATGGTCGACCGGCTGGGGTTGCTCGGCCCGCGCCTCGGCGCCCTGCCCGACCGCGATGCCGTGTTGAGCGGAGCGGTGGTCGACCTGCGCACGGGCCTCAACATCCTGTCGCTGCGCGCGCTGCGCAGCAGCGGCATGGGTGGGCCCGCGCTCGACGCCGTGCTCGAACAGCTCAACCGCCATTTCAGGCGAAAGGCCAGCGGGCGCGAAGATGTTCCGTCGCCCGAGGTTATGTCGCGCATAGACGCCGCCATCGATGACGCCAGCCGACAGCCTGCCAGCCCGCTGCGCCATGAGGCGTTGCTTGCGCTCGCCGGGCTCCGCCGCCTCCTCTTCCCGCAATCCATAACCATCGAAAGGGCCGGCGCATGAGCGGCGAAATCGCGATCGGCGGCGTTTACCTGCCGGCCCTGCTGGTGCTTGCGGTGATGGCAACGGTGCCCACGCTGCTCATCCGCAAGCTGATCCAGCATTGGCAACTCTACCGCTTCGTCTGGCACCGCGCGCTGTTCGACGTCGCGCTCTACCTCGTTGTGCTCGGGGGCCTCGCTGCCCTTTCCTCCACCTTCTTTTCACAGGTTTCTGCATGACCCCCGCCCTGCGTAATCTTGTCCGCATCTGCGTGACGCTTACCCTTGTTGCCCTGGCCGCTTGGGCAGCGCTGTGGATGTGGCACCATTATCAGGAGGAACCCTGGACGCGTGACGGCCGCGTGCGCGCCGATGTCGTGCGCGTCGCCCCCGATGTCGCCGGGCTGGTGACCGAGGTGCTCGTCCATGACAACCAGCGCGTGACCAAGGGGCAGACACTCTTTGTGGTCGATGCGCCGCGCTATCGGCTGGCGGTGGCGCAGGCTGAAGCCGCGATCGCGAGTGCGCGCGCCACACTGTTACAGGCGCAGCGCGAGGCGCGGCGCAACGACGCGCTGGGAGACCTTGTGGCGGGCGAGGAACGCGAACAGGGCCGTGCAAGGGTGGAAAGCGCGGTCGCTGCGCTCGAACAAGCGCGGGCATCCGCCGACGTCGCGCGGCTGAACCTGAAGCGCACCACGGTGACGGCATCGGTGAACGGGACCGTCACCAACCTCCAGCTCCGCCCGGGCGATTATGCTCAGGCCGGCGCGCAGGCGATGGCGCTGGTGGACGAGGATTCGCTCCACGTCGACGGCTATTTCGAGGAAACCAAGCTGCCCAATATCCGCATCGGCGACCGGGTGCAGGTGACGCTGATGGGCGAGAAGGACGTGATCGAGGGCCGGGTGGAGAGCATCGCCGCGGGGATTGACGACCGCGACCGCAGCTCATCGAGCAACCTGCTGCCGAGCGTCAACCCTACCTTCAACTGGGTGCGCCTTGCCCAGCGCGTGCCGGTGCGCGTTAAGCTGCTCCATGTGCCCAAGGACATCCGGCTGATCGCCGGGCGGACCGCGACCGTGACGATCATCGAACCCGAGGACCGCGAGGAAAAGCAAGCACAGCAGGCAGGAAAGACCCGGTGATGCGCCTCCCCCGCCTTCGCGCCGCCGCATTGGCCCTCGGGCTTTCCACCGCGCTCGCCGCGTGCACCACGGTCGGCCCCGATTATGCCGGGCCGCAATCGCCAACCGCCGCCGCCCCCAGCGCGACCGGGGCCTTTGCGAGCAGCCGCAGCGGGCCGTTCGTCGACAATCCGGTGCCGGGCGAATGGTGGCGCCTCTATGCCGATCCCCGGCTCGATGCACTGGTGGCCGATGCGCTGAAGGCCAACACCGATCTGCGCGTTGCGACCGCCAATATCGAGCAAGCACAAGCGCGACTGCGCGAAGCCGGGCTTTCCCGTCAGGTGCAGACCGAGGTCGGTGGCGGCGTGACGCTGGCACGGCCATCCGGCACCGGCGGATCGCTGCCCGGAGAGCTGGGGTATAATGCGGGGCTTTCGGCATCCTATGAAGTCGATGTCGTCGGCCGGCTGAAGCGGTTGATCGAGGTGGCGCAGGCTGACAGCGAGGCGGCGCAGGCGGCCTATGATCTGGCCCGGATGACGGTGGTTGCCAATGTCGTCGGCGCCTATGCCGATGCCTGTGCGGCGGGTTTCCAGAAAAACGCCGCGCTGCGGACGCTTGGCGTGCAGGAACGCAGCCTCGAGACGACACGGCGGCTGATGCGCGGCGGGCGCGGTACCGCGCTCGACACGACACGCGCCGAGGCGCTTGTCGAGCAGCTGCGCGCCGTTCTTCCCGATTTCGATTCCGCCCGCCAGAACGCGCTGTTCCGGCTCGCGGTACTCGCTGGACGGCCGCCGGCGGAGTTTCCGGCCGAGATTTCGCAGTGCGACACGCCACCGCGTATCGCGACGCCCCTGCCCGTTGGCGACGGCGCGGCGCTGATCCGCCGCCGCCCCGACATTCGCGCAGCCGAGCGCGAGATCGCCGCCCGTTCAGCACTGATCGGCGTGGCGGTGGCCGAGCTGTATCCGCAGGTTCGCCTCGGGGGATCGCTGGGCGTGGCCAGCCCCTTTTCGAGCCTTGGCTCGGCCAGTTCGTTCAGCCTGAGCCTGGGCCCGCTGATTTCCTGGAGTTTTCCCAATCGCCGGATCGCGCATGCGCATATCGATCAGGCGGAGGCGGCCGAGCGCGCCGCGCTGGCGCAGTTCGACGGCGTCGTTCTTGAGGCGCTGCGCGAAACCGAGAGCGCGCTGACCAATTATGGCAATGAGTTGCGGCGCCACGCTGCGCTGTCTGCCGCGCGCGACGATGCGGCCAAGGCGGTGGGGCAAGCGCAGAAGCTCTATCGCTTCGGGCGCGAGGGCTATCTCACCGTACTCGACGCCGAGCGCACGCTGGCGCAGGCCGAAACCGCGCTGGCCGCTTCAGGCGCGCTGATCTCTCGCCAGCAGGTGGCGGTGTTCAAGACGCTGGGCGGCGGCTGGGAACGGGAAAGTGCTCAGCCATCCGCGCCGAAATAAACCGGCGCATCCCCCGGCTGCCATGGCGCCAGCCGGACCATCGCCGCGGCAAACAGGTCAGATGCGACATGCAATGCGAGCCAGTGTTGCAGCTGTGGCCACGGCTGCGCGTCGAACCATGCCGCGTCGGTCGCGGCGAATTGCCGCACGAAGGGCATGATCGCAGCGTCTGTCAAACCGCGCACAACGTCTGACAAATTATCATTTATTGTCAGTTTTTTATTCAATAAACTTAAGATTTCATATCCGGATTGTCGATGCTCGACCGGGTCCGATCCGTGGCGTTCGGGATATTTGTAGCGATCGAGATGATGTTTGAACGGGCCATCGTTGAGCGCGATCAGATCGGTGTCGCGTTTGTCCGCCCAGCCTTCCGGATCGTTCCGCGCCAAAGCCCAGTCCATGATCTCGAGGCTCTGCTCGATCACGCGGCCATCCGGCAGCACGAGCACCGGCACCGTGCCCTTGGGCGATGCCTGGAGCATCGCGGCCGGCTTGTTCCTGAGCACGATCTCGCGGATCTCGACCTGCGTTCCGCTGGCCAGCAGCGCCAGACGCGCCCGCATCGCATAGGGGCAGCGCCTGAAGCTGTAGAGGATCGGAAGATCGCTGGTCATCGCCTAAAAGGCCCTCAGGCGCGGTAGACGCGGGCGTTGCCGGCGCGGTCGAAGGCGATCACCTGATAGTCATCGACGGTGCCATCGGGCACCTCCATCCCCGGCGAGCCGAGCGGCATTCCGGGCACCGCGATGCCGGCGATATCGCCGGGCTTTTCCCGAAGAAGACGTTCGACCTGATCCATCGGGACATGGCCTTCGAGCACATAGCCGCCCACCTCAACGGTGTGGCACGAGGCGAGATCGGCGGGAACGCCGAGCCGCTGCTTGACCGCGGTCATATCGTCATGCTGGACGACGGTGACCTTGTAGCCCGCCTTGGACGCGATTTCGGCCCAAGCCTCGCAGCAACCGCAACTGGGATCGCGGTGGACGGTCATGGCTGCTTGCGCGAAGGGCACGCGTTCACCGGTGCCCGATCCGCTATCCGCCCCGTCTGCGGGCGCGCAGCCCACCAGCGCGAGAAACGCGATCGCCATTCCGCCGCGCATCAGGGATCGCCTGCTCTGCATTGCCTCCACCTACCAAACCTTTCGTGCCATTCGTTGTGTTCGGGCACCGTCCTGTCATGTGACACCGTGTCAGGGTCAAGCGCCTAAAAGAGAAAAAGAAGCGCGATCCCCGACGCCGCGACGCTTGCCAGAAGCGGCATCGCTGCCCGCACGCCGCGCCGGTTGCGCGCGATGAGCATCGCCAGAAACGCCTTGAGCGTGGTGTTGGCAAGCACCGGGATCGACAGGATCAGACCGGCCTGACGCGGATCGAGCATATCGCGCGGAAGCCCCGCCATGGTGATCACCGCAGCATCGACATCGGCCATGCCGGTGATACCGAGCAGAACCGCGATGCCGGCCCCGCCGAACTTTGCCTCCGCCCAGCGCGAAACCACCGCCAGCACCGCGACGAAGCCCGCCAGATAGAGCGCCGGGCCAAAATCGAGCGGATTGCCGAGCGGCATCGGCTCGGCCGGGCCCGACCGATTGGCATGGCGCAGCGCCAGCCCGGCCATGACGACCGAGACGATGGTGGCCGGGATCATCGCCAGCGCGAGATAGGGCAAGGCCCAGGGCAGCAGCCCCGCCGAGAGGATCAGCACGCGCACGAACATCGTGGTCGAGGCCAGCGCGATGCCGGCGATCAGCGCGCCTTCGCTGTCCGACGGCTGCACCAGCTTGCGCGAGAAGGCCGCCGTCACCGCCGTTGACGAGACAATGGCGCCGGTGAGCGCGGTCATCAGCAGCCCGCGCGTGGGCCCGGTGCGCCGCGCCGCGACATAGCCGATAAACGACAGGCCGCAGACGAGCACGACGACCAGCCAGATCTGGCGCGGGTTCCATGCATTATAGGGCCCCATCGTCTGATCGGGCATGAGCGGCAGGATGACGAGCGCGAGCAGCGCAAAGCGGCCGACGGCGCCCACCTCTTCGGCGCTCATCCCCTTGAGCAGGCCATGCATCTGGCCGCGCATGGCGAGGATGAGCGTGGTGATCGCGGCGGCGGCGAATGCCTCTATCTGAAAGCCGGTGACCGCCATCATGCCGAGCGCAAAGGTGAGCATGGCGGCAAAGCCGTTGGTGGCGCTAAGACGATCATCGCTGACGCTCGCACGGTAATAGCCGATGAGCAGTAGGCCGGTGACGCCAAGCGCGATCACCGCGCCGATGATCGGCGGCAAGAGCCCGGCAACGCCGCCTGCGAGCCCCAGCAAGGCAAAGGTACGAAAGCCCGCGACGCGGCTTCCCGCCGGCTGTTCCCGCGCGGTCCAGCCGCGTTCGAGCCCGATCAACAGGCCGATGAACAAGGCGCCTGCGAGCAGATTCAATTGCCCTGAAGCCAACACGTTACACCAAACTCCTCACGACTTTCTGAAACCACCGAATGCCCCGTTGCCGATCACGCGTCGAGCCCCTTTCGCGGGTCAGCCAAAGGGAAGCTGAGGCTGCACCGCCACCTCGCCCGCCTGCTGGTGCAGATTGGATATCCCAAGCCCCAGCAGCCGCACGCCCTGCCCGATACCCGGCACCGATCGCAGAAGTTCCCCGCCTGCCTCGAGCAGCGCCTCCCGCGCGTGGACAGGCGAAAGCAGGGTACGGCTGCGGGTGACGATGCGGAAATCGGCGTAGCGCAGTTTGAGCGTCACCGTGCGCCCGGCAGCGTCCGCGCGGGCGACCCGCTGGGCAAGGGACTCGGCAATCGGTTCGAGCGCCTCGGCCAGTGCGGCAGAGGTTTTCAGATCGACGTCGAAGGTGGTTTCGACGCTGATCGACTTGTGCGGGCGATCTGGCTGGACGGCGCGTTCATCATGCCCCCGCGCCGCGCCGTAGAGATAGCCGGCAAAACTGCCGAAATGCCGTTCCATGAACGCCATGTCCTTGTCGCGCAGATCGGCACCGGTGCGGATGCCGAGCCGTTCCATCTGCGCCGCGCGGACCGGACCGACCCCGTGAAAGCGCCGAACGGGCAAGGCGGCGACAAAGGCCGCGCCATCGCGCGGGCGGATCACGCACATGCCGTTGGGCTTGTTCTGATCGGAGGCGAGCTTGGCGATGAACTTGTTGTACGAAACGCCCGCCGAGGCGGTGAGCCCGGTTTCGGCATGGATGCGCGTGCGGATTTCGGACGCGATCTGCGTGGCGGACCCGATGCCCTTGAGATCACTGGTAACGTCCAGATAGGCCTCGTCGAGCGAAAGCGGTTCGATCAGCGGCGCATATTCGGCGAAGATCGCGCGGATCTGGCGGGAAACGTTGCGGTAGACATCGAAGCGCGGGGGCACGAAGATCAATTCCGGGCATTTCCGGAGCGCGACGACCGACGCCATGGCCGAACGCACGCCGAAGACGCGTGCTTCATAGCTGGCCGCGGCAACCACACCGCGTTCGCGCGATCCGCCCACCGCCACCGGGCGGCCGCGCAGTTCGGGATGATCGCGCTGCTCCACCGAGGCGAAAAACGCGTCCATGTCGATATGGATGATCTTGCGCGCGCCCATCGTCTTTTCCAACACCTTGCGCCTCGGAGAACATAAGACGAACGAAGATGCAAGCGCTTTGCGATGCTTTCCAAAAGACGAAGGCACGGCGCCATCGGGGTTAGAGCTTACCCAAAGTTGCGTCTGTTTAGCTGGCTATCGGTCCTTTAGGGTCCCCCCTCCATCCGCCGCAAAGCGGCACGGGTCGTCCCAGTCAGTAGGTAGCGCAGCAATGAGCGAAGCGGGTACGCCTCAAAAACGCTGGCGAATTTCAACGATCATCTGCCTTTTTCTGGCAGCCTATTTCGCGGGTACGGCGCTCTTTGCGCTGATCCACGCTAACCAGTTCGCATCGGCGCGGCCACAATTGCTACGCTATGTGATCGCCCCTGGCACCATCGCGATCCTGTTGGCCCTTTGCGCGTGGAAAATGCGGCCGGACGCGCGCGCGATCACCGCTTCGTGCGGGCTCGCGATCTTTGTCGGCATGTTCGCGTTCGAATTTTTCATGACGGCGCGGACCTATTCGGCGACGATGGGGCTGGTTGCGCTGCCCGAAAAATCCTGGTTGCGTGCACAGCGGGTGGATGACACGCTGCCCCCGAGCAGAACCGTAAAGGCGCTGAACACCGCGATTGGGGTGACGGCGCTGTCGGACGCGGTGCTTGGCAATATTCCGGGCAAGCGCGTCTATCTCTGTTCGAGCGGCGCCAAGCCGATATTCTATCAGGCGGACCAGATGGGGTTCAACAATCCCCCCGCCGCCTATGCGCGCGCGCCGGACATCATGGTGGTGGGGGATTCGTTCGTCGAGGGCATATGCCTTGAGCCCGCACAGACACTGGTCGGCCAGTTACGCCGGACGACGACGGCGACGCTGGGGATCGGCAATCGCGGCGCCGGCCCGCTTTATGGGCTGGCGGCAACGGGCCGCTATGGTGGCAAATTCCACCCCAGAACGGTCGTCATGGCCTTTTTCGAGGGGAATGACTGGGAAAATCTGGAAGCCGAACTGCGGACCCCATATCTGCGGCAGGCGCTGTCCCCCAATGCCGATTTTGGCGGGGTTACCCCTGCCCCGGCCACACTGGAACGCGCGCATTCGGTGATCGACGACTGGCAGAACATGCGCATGCCCGGCGCGGTTGAAATGTTGAGCCGGACGCACAGCCTGCGCAATCTGGCGGCGCTTCAGAAAACCTCGCTCAGCCTTGGCATAGCCTATCCCAAGGCACCGCCGGCCATTCCCGAATATTCGCGGATACTGGCGCGGACCAAGCAGATCGTCGAGGGCTGGGGCGGCCATCTGATCATCCTCTACATCCCGCTTCAGGACCGGTTTCTGGGCCTGATCAACCGCGACTTCGTTTACGACCAGGTGCGATCAAAGGTGCTCGCCAGCGCGGCCAAGAACGGCATTCCCGTGGTCGATCTCGCGCCGATTTTCCGCAGCCATCCTCAACCGGAAACGCTCTACGCCGCCGACGCCCATTTCAGCGCGCAAGGCGCGCATATCGCCGCCGGTGCCGTCACCGATTTCCTGAAGCGGCGCGATCTGCGGCTGGCCGATCACGGCCCGGACAGGGACAACGGGCCCGCGCTCTGACGAAAAATCCTCATTTTCCGTTTGTCATGAGCCGGATGGCGGGGCAGCTATGGCGCACAGACAAGGAGAGAATGATGGATCTGAAGGGGTTGTTGGACCTGCGCGCGATCGAGCAGGTCTATGTGCGCTATTGCGAGATCGTCGACAGCAAGCAGTTCGAGGCGATGGACGAGGTTTTTGTCGAGGATGCCGTGGGCGACTATACCCAGTCGCTGGGCCCCGGCGTGATCAGCCCCAATCGCGCAAGCCTGATCGCCTCGCTCCACCAAAATCTCGGTGCCAATTCCAATTGCGGCCCCACGCATCATAATGTCGGCAATTTCCGGATCAGCGTGGATGGCGACACCGCGCGCGCCAAGGTCCATTATTATGCCGAACATAAGGGCCAGCGCGATTTCGCGGGCGAGCAATATTCGATGTGGGGCCAATATGACGACGAACTGGTTCGCACCCCGGCCGGCTGGCGCGTGAAGCACCGCGTCTATACCTGCACCATGTCTCGCGGGCCGGTGGTGACGACGGCCTCGGCCGCGGCCTGAAGACACCGCGACATTCGGGGGCGGCCCCGCCGCCCCCATAGTGCCGATCAGCCCTTGGCCAGTTCGGTTTCGATCGCCTCGACGATGCGTGCATCGTCAGGCGCAGTATCGGGCGAGAAGCGGGCGACGACCTCACCACCGCGTGACACCACGAACTTTTCGAAGTTCCAGAGGATGCCGGGTTCGGGATTGGGCGTCATGCCATAGCCCGTCAGCTTCTCGCGGAATTCATCGCCCTTCACATGGGTCGCGGGTGTGGCGGCCGTGAGTTCGCGGTAGAGCGGATGGGTTTCGTCGCCCGTGACGGCGATCTTGGCGAACATCGGGAAATCGACGCTGAAATTGGTGCGGCAGAATTCCTGGATTTCGGCGTTGCTGCCCGGTTCCTGCCCGGCAAAGTCGTTTGCGGGGAAGCCAAGCACTTCAAGCCCCTGATCGCGGTAGCCCTGATAGAGCTTTTCAAGGCCTTCATATTGCGGGGTCAGCCCGCATTTCGAGGCGACATTGACGATCAGCAGAACCTTGCCGGCATATGTGTCGAGCGAGGTATCGGCCCCGTCGATGGCATTCAGCGGAATAGTGTAAAGTGGCGTCGCCATGGCATTCCCCAATGTGTTGTTTTGACGGGGAGAACATAGGTTCACCCTTCAAACCGGGGCAAGGGGGTGATTTTCGGATGGGTCGGCGGATGCGATTATGAACCCCCGGCTTTCCAGAAACGCCGCGATCCGATCCGGCGCGCCGTCGGGATCGGCGACCGCGACATAACCGTCGGGACGGATCAGATAGCCAGCGTCGCGGGCCAGCCCTTTGCGTTCCCAAATATCCTGCCATGCGAAGGCATGAAGCGGCACCTCGGCCTCAGCGCACCACGCCTCAAGGTCCGGCGTCGGTTCGCCATAGACATGGACCTGCCAGTGCATGCCGGTGAGCGGCGCGAAATTGTCACCGCCATCGACACGCACCCAGGGCAGACGGTCCCCGCCGTGAACCGCCCCCGCGCGCCCTTCGGCCAGCGGGCCACCGCGATAGCTGATCATGATCTGGGAGACGGTGCGGAACATGAAATCGCGCACCGCCGCCAGACGGATGAGGCGCGGGAAAAGGCGCGGGACGAGCTGCATGCGGATCCGATCAGCCAGCCGCCCTTCGGCGGTGACGAAGCTGAACACCCGATCCGTCGTCTCCACCAGCCGCCGGGCAAAGCCGATCCGTTCGGCCTGATAGCTGTCCAATATCGCCATCGATGCTTTGCCGTTCAGGACGGCGGCGAGCTTCCAGGCGAGGTTGATCGCATCGCCAATGCCCGTGTTCATCCCCTGCCCGCCCGCCGGCGAATGGATATGCGCGGCATCGCCGGCGATGAACATCCTGTCCGCGCGAAAGGCGTCCGCAACGCGGTGGTGGACATGATAGGTGGAGAACCAGTTGACCCGGTTGACGACGAGCCCCAGCCCCGTCATCGCCCGCTGGCTGACATCGTCGAAACCCAGAGCCCCGGCATCGTCGGCGCGTTCGTCGCGCACCGTGCCGATCAGCCGCACACGGCCTGTGCCTGACAGCGGGAAGATCGCGAGAAAATCGGCCTCATCCAGATCGATATGCAGTTGCCCGTCGAGCGCCAGCCCCGCGCCTTCGATATCGGCGACGTAGAAGAGCTGGCGATAGGTGCCGCCCGAAAAGCTGACGCCCATTGCGCCGCGAACCGCCGAATGCGCCCCGTCGCATCCGACGACGAAGGCAGACTGCCCCTGTTCCTGACGCCCGCCTGCATGCCGCAGAGCGAATTCGACCCGGTCCCCGGCATTGCGGGCGGAGATGAGCTCGACCGAGCGCTCGACGGTGATGCCCGCGGCTGCGAGGCGCGCGATCAGCAGCCGCTCATGCTCGTCCTGCGGGAAGATGTGGAGGAAGGGATAAGCGGTCAGCCCCTCGCCAACTGCGCCGAAGGGCAGTTGGGCAGCGCGCTGCCCGCGCACCCAGAGATTGACCGCCTTGACGCTGTGCCCGGCGCGCATGACATCGTCGGCCAGGCCGATTTGCCGGTACAATTCCAGCGTTCGTGCCTGCACGGCAAGCGCACGCGAGGTTGTTCCGGGCTCCGCCACGCGGTCGATGATCCGTGGCCGGATGCCGAACTGGCTTAGCCACAAGGCAAGGACGAGGCCGGTTGGCCCGGCGCCGACGATCAGCACTTGTTCCGACACGGCACAATCCTCCATGCGTCCCCGTGCGGATCATAGCAGAAGAGGCGCGCTCCCAGAATAATGCGGAAGAACGGGGTGAAACGTGCCGTTTCGACGTTTCCGCACGGATAGCAGCGGCGTTCCCGGGCGTTCGGTCGTCATGGACGGCCGACGCCGTCATATGGAGGAGGATTGTCTATGAAGGGCGCGATTATTGCCGCAGGCCTGTGCCTCGGACTGGCCGCTACCGCGCAGGCCCATGACCATTGGAAGGACATGGACCAGAACAAGGACGGGCAGATTTCCCGTTCGGAATATGATGCCGGAACCGCTGCCGCCTGGACCCGCATGGATGCCGACAAGAACGGCCAACTCACCATGGCCGAGGCCGGGAAAAAGGCCGGCGAAAAATGGGGCGAGGCCGACAGCAACGGCGATGGGCAAATGTCTCAATCGGAATTCATGTCGAAGAAATCGGCCTGGTTCGCCAAGACCGACAGCAATAGCGACGGGATGATTTCGAAGGCGGAAAACGACGCCGCGATGGCCGCAAAGGGCCACTGAAGCGCGCGACGTATGAGCCGTTGAGCGCGAGGCGGAATTTACCCTATCCCTTCGCGCTCCCCTTTTGCGCCCACCATCTGAGAAAGGCCGCATGCTATGAGCGCCGCCTTTCAGATGTGGGTGTGACGATGCTGTATCACCTGTCTATCGCGGCGGAACAACCGCGCCATGTGGCCGAGGTTCTGGCCGAATTCTGGGGCGGAAAGGCGGCCCCTTTCCCACCGGTTTCGGATGATGGCTGGATCGCCATGGCCGGGGATGACCGCGGCACCGCGATCGAGGTCTATCCACTGGGCACCGTGCTGCGCGAAGCGGAGGGCGATGCCGATGCGAGTGGAGACAAGCAAACCGCCGAGCGCTTTACGGCAACCCATGCGGCGATCGGGACGGCACTGGATAGCGAGCGGGTTTTCGAGATTGCCGCGCGCGAAAACTGGCCGGCCAAATATCGCAAGCGTGGCGGCCAGTTCGGCGTGATCGAACTATGGATCGAGGGCCGCCAGATGATCGAGTTGCTGACGCCCGAAATGCAGGCCGAATATCTGCAGGCGATGACCGTGGAAAATTGGGAGCGCCTGATCGGCCGGGTACAGTGAAAAGGCGGGGAGTTTCCTCCCCGCCTTTTGCATATCAGGCTTCGGTCACGTCCTGTTTCAGCGTGCGCGACGCACTCCAGAACAGCCATGCGCCGATGACGCCGGGCGAGATCGCGAGCAGCACCGCATTTTGCAGCCCATCGGCCCCGCCACCCAGCGCGTCGCTGAGCACGCCCACAGCAAACGGACCAAAGACAAGTCCGGCGAACGTCGTCACGAAGTTGAAGATCGCGACGCCGGTAGAGCGGATGCTGTCATCGAGAATGCGCTGCAGCGACGATAGCGCGCCGATGACCCAGCCGCCACCAAGCAGCCCGCTGGGAATGGCGATCATCAGAACCACATCCATGCTGGGCGCGACCGTGGCGCAGGATACGGCGATCGTGGCCGAGAGCAGCGCAATCGCCGAGAGCCGGAGCGGCCAGTTGATGTCCCGCGCGGTCAGGCGATCGGACAGCGCCCCGAACAGGAACATGCCGATCAGCCCGGCAACCCCGAAGGCCGACCCGAACTTGCTCGACGCCTCGGCCAGCGACACATCGAAATTACGGACGAACAGCGTTGGCGCCCACATCCCGAAGGCAAGACCCGAGAAACTGCCAAGCGCCACGCCGATGTTCATGCGCCAATAGGTTGGCCGGCGCCACAACGCCGCAACGGTTGCCAGCACGGGCGGTGCGGCGGGCTTTGCGGTACCCGTGCTGGTATCACGGCTGGGCTCACGCACGGTGAAATAGCCGATCACGGCGAACAGCGCGCCAAGCGCACCGACCCAGACGAACGCGGCGCGCCAGCCCTCGGTTGCCGCGATGGCGGGGCCAGCGATATAGCCGCCCATCTGGCCGAAATAGATGCCCAGCCCGAACAGCGCGAAGGCCATCCCCCGGCGATTGGGCGCGAAATAATCCGCCAACAGGGCATAGGCGGGCGCGACAAAGGCGGCCTCGCCAATCCCCACACCGATGCGCATCAGAGCGAGCGTCCAGCCATCGGTCGCCATGCCCGACAGGATGGTGAAGGCGCTCCAGATGACGCAGCCGCCGCAAATGACCGCGAGGCGCGAGGTGCGATCCGCCAGACGCGCGAGCGGGATCGAGAAGATGGTATAGAGCACGGCAAAGGCCGGCCCCATCAGCACACCGACAAAGCTGTCGCTGAGCCCCAGTTCGAGCTTCAGCGGCTCGGCCAGGCTGGCGATCAGATAGCGATCGGCATAGTTGAACGTGTAGATGATCAGCAGGATCGCAAGGGCATACCATGCCTTGCTGACCTGATTTCGGCTGGCATCCAGAGATACGGAATTCGGTATCGGACGGCTTGTCATCTGCGTCTCCGTGGCGGCCTTACGCGCCGCCTTTTACTCAATCTTGTACGGCGGCGGTCGTCCAGCTCCATGCCCCGTCCTCGGGGCTGCCGGAGATCGCATATTCTTCGCGAATCTGCGGGATCGTCCAATCGAGATGATCGCGCCAGGCGACGAGCATCAGCGGCTTTTTCCAGCCCTGACCCATCATGATGCCGCGCTGTTGCGCCTCGAGGAAGGTGCTCATGATGCGGGGATAGAAAAGCGTCGTGCGCATCATCGACTTGGCCGAGAGATAACCGTTCACGCGGCAGAATTCGCTGGCGAGTTCGGGCGTGAAATATTTGTAGAACGCCGAAAGATTCGCGAAGATCAGCCCGACCTCGCTGGCGAAATCGGTTTCGAACCCCGTCACCATATGTTCGATGTCGTGGGTGAAGACGCGTTCTTTCTTGTAATAATCGTAATCGGTTTCGACCGGCATGCCCTGAAAGAAATAGTCGATCTGGTAGCCGCTGTTGGCGAGGAAATCGTGGATCACGCTGCCGAGCGTACCGGGGGCGCAGTCCTTGACGTCATCGACCACGAAGTTCGACAGGTGCCGACGATCGAGCCAGGCGGCGAATTCGGGGTTCTTTACGCGCTCGGCCGCGATCAGCCCCTCGACATAGGCGAGATCCTCGACTTCGAAGAGGCAGGTGGCGACTTCGGGGATATAGGCCGTCGTCGCAAGGTCTGCCCCGTTGCGGCGCAGCATTTCTTGTGCAATCAGCCCCGGCAAACGAGGATGATTGAGATAGGGTGACGAGCTGATCAGCACCGAGCTTTCGGTGGTGAGGGCGCGATTGGCGCCATTGAAGTAATCCAAATCCTTTTGGGAAATCTGGTTCACAATCCTTCTCCGTGCGCCGTTTTGTTTTCCGTCGGCCCTGGCGCCGGCCCGTCCGGTGATTATTGACTGGACTACAAATATGGATGAAAGTCTACAGTTGTGAGTGTCGCAAAAAGACAAAGCGAGAGGATGGCTACGCTGAAAG
Source organism: Sphingomonas sp. C3-2 (assembly GCF_033025475.1). NCBI lineage: Bacteria > Pseudomonadati > Pseudomonadota > Alphaproteobacteria > Sphingomonadales > Sphingomonadaceae > Sphingomonas > Sphingomonas sp. C3-2. Next base: position 3,382,954 of record NZ_CP130322.1, on the reverse strand, counting down.
ACCAGGGCTCCACCGGGGAGAAACTGTCACGGCGCGAGCGTAACAAGGCTCGGACGCGTGCTGCAATCCTTAATGCGGCCCGAAAGGGTTTCGGGCGCGCCGGGATCTATGCCACAACGATGGACGAGATCGCCGAGGGCGCAGAAATCTCGCGTGCGACGCTGTTCAATTATTTCGCCAGTAAAACAGAAATCGTCGATGAAATCGTGAGCCTGATGGACGATGCGTTCATGGACGCGATCGCCGAACTGTGCCGCACCATCCCGTCCATCCGGGAACGCACCATCGCCGTTTTCGACCATGGCGCGAACGGGCTGGACAAGCTTGGGCGCGGCGCCAAGCATCTGGTGGGCTATTCCGAACTTGCGATCCATGAGGATACGGGCGCCGGGCGCATGGCGCGGCTGCGCGCGGCATTTTCCAACATGCTGGGTTACGGCATCACCGATCCGCATGAGACGCTTGAACATCCCGTGATCGAATCGGCGGTCGCCATCTATGTCGGCATCATCCACAATTGGCGGATCACCGAGGATTACGACCTGCACCATCATCTGCGCCGGGCCTGCGACCTGATTTTCTGCCTGATGGATAACGAGTAAACCCACGTTTTTCCTTGGCCTCTCGAAATAATTAGACCACAGTCCAGTGATTGGCGATTCAATAAAAACGCGCCATGAGGAGGATGGATGAGAGGCCTAAAGGATAAGGTTGGTATTGTTGCAGGCGGCGGCCGCGGCATTGGTGCGGCAACCGCGACACGACTTGCCGAAGAAGGCGCGCGCGTCGTCATCGGTGACATTCGCGGCGACTGGGCCGAGGAAACCGCCGAAAAGATCCGCCAGAACGGTGGCATCGCGATCGGCACCGCGCTTGATATCTGCAATGAGGATTCGGTGCAGGCACTGGTCGACACGGCGGTGGAGAATTACGGGCGCCTCGACTTCTTCCATGCCAATGCGGCCGGCGGCACGCAGGGGGACATCGAAGCGATCAACGTACCGCTCGAAGTGTTCGACCGGTCAATCGAGCTTAATCTCAAAAGCTATCTGATCTGCACGCAAAAGGCGTTGCCCGAGTTGCTGAAACAAGGCGGCGCGATGATCTATACCAGTTCGGGTGCGGCCTATGGTGGGGCGGCCTTTCAGGTGGCCTATCCGATCGCGAAGAACGGCGTGCATGCGCTGATGCGCCATGTTGCCGCGCGCTATGGCAAACAGGGCGTGCGCGCGAATGTCGTGGCGCCCGGCCTGGTGCTGACCGAAGCGGTGAAAGAACATCTGACGCAGGAATATGTCGATGCCGGGCTGGAGCGCGCCGTATGCCCGCGCCTTGGCAAACCCGACGATATTGCCGCGATGGTGGCATTCCTTGCCTCTGACGATTCCGAATGGATCAGCGGGCAGGTGTTCAGCGTGAACGGCGGCATGGCGATGCGCGACTGAGGATGGGGGGAACGGGGCAGCGCCCCCTTCCCCGACCATCGTGTCTGCGAGTCAGGAAATCCCGCGTGCGGGCCGGCGGGCGTGGCGATTGCCACGGACCGAGCGCGTCGGCCCGTGCGAAAGCATTTGATCATAGATCGCCATGATCGCGTCGGCATGCCGCGCCATGCCGAAATGGCTGCGCGCGCCGAGCGCGGCTTGTTCGGCGATGGTGGCCATCAACGCCGGATCGTCGGCAAGGCGGGCCATGGCATCGGCAAGCCCCTCGGCATCGTCGGGCGGCGCCAAAAGCCCGGTTTCGCCGTGGCGGATCGCCTCGATATTCCCCCCCGATGCGGTGGCGACGACCGGGGTGCCGACGAGCATCGCCTCGATCAAGGTGCGCCCGAAAGGCTCGTTGATCGCGGGAACAAGCAGCATATCGCACGCCGCGAGCCAGCGTGTGCCGGGGGCGCGAAACCCCATCATGCGGATTTGATCGGCAACGCCGAGTGCCGACACCCGCGCGGGGATGGCGCGTTCGGCGCCATCGAATGCTTCGCCGAACAACAGGCCGTACACCGGGCGGCCGGGCAACCGCGCCCGAAGCGCAGCGATGGCATCGACGAACAACAGGGGGCGCTTGCGCTCGATCAGCGCGCCGAAAAAGCCGATGACGAGCGCATTGGCAGGAAGGCCGAGTTCGGCGATGAGCGCGGCGCGCGCGGCATCGCGATCCTCGTGCACGCTGGTATCGAATGGGCTGTGCACCACATCGGTGCGCCGTGCCGCGCTGTAAATTCCGGGCCTGGGCACCGCAAAATGGGACACGGCGACGACATGATCGGCGAGCAGCGGCGCTACGAAGCGCAGCCCGCGCGCATCGGGATCACCGCGATGGTGCCAGAGCAGCCTTGCCCCCGCGAGCCGGGTAGCAAGCGCCCAGGTGGCATGGGTGCGCCCATCATTGCTGTGTACCAGATCGACGCCGCGGCGGCGCAGGAAGTGCACAAGCGGCATCACGCCGCGCACCAGCCCGAGCGCCTGCCCCAGCCCGGCCCGCTGCCCATGGGCGAGCGCGGCAGAGGGCGGCGCCGCTTCAAAGCCAATGCCCTCCTTGCGGAAAAACGCCGCCATCGCCCCGTTCACATTTTGCAGCAGGACAAGGACCCGAAATCGGTTGGGATCGATCCGGCGGATCAATCCCGCCGCAGAGATATGGCTTCCCCCGATATCGTCGCCGACAAAGGGAAAGCAGATCAAAGGCCGTTGCTCAGCCATGGCTGGTTTCACCCGCCATGCCCGCCGCGCGCCGCGTCGCCAGAACCAGATGCTCAACCTCAGACCCGTTGCCATAGCGTTCGACGAGGATCAGCCTTGCGCCATCGGGCGAGACTTCGAACAGGCTGCCATGATTTCCCATGCCGGGAACGCTGCGTACGACGAGCAGCAGCGCACCGGGGCCGGCGAGATAGGCGGCGACATTGCGCAGCGCCGTGTTGAGCGCGGCCTCGGGGAAATAGCTGAGATTGAGGATATTGGCGGCACGCACCACCGGAAAACGCCCAAGGAAGCGCGGATTGAGGATCATCACATTATCTTCGAGCGCACCGATATCCGCGCGCCCCGACAGCCGCGGAGACACGAGCGCCACCTGGCGAATGCCCTGCCCGGCATTCATCGCGCGGCGCGCACGCGGGGCGAGCAGCCGATCCGCCAGCGCGCGCACCGCGACCATGCCGTTGAAATAATCGAGACGCCGCCCCCAGGGATTAAGCGCGCGGCCGGCGACTTCATATTGCAGCACATGGCCATTCGCATCGACCAGCGCCCGGCATCCCGGTGCGACGGGAACGATATAGGCCCGCAGCGTGAGATCGGTTCCGGTGACGATGGCATCATGCCCCGAACGCCGCAGGCAATCGGCGAGTTCGAGCGTGGTGACGCCCGAGGACATGCCGATATCAAGCACCTCGCCCGCGCGCAGGCCGCGCGCTTCGAGTTGGCGAACCAGCGCCTCATCAAGCCCCGTGAGCCGCGCCGTGCCGGTGAACTTGAACGTCCTGTTCCGGTTTCGGATAGCGCCGAAGAAACGATCCTCTGCCCGCGGGCTGATCGACCCGGGATCGGCGGAGAAGAAGCTTGTCGCGGTCAACGTCATCTGATCTAGCCTGCCCCCATTGTCGCTGCGGCCGAACCAATCGCGCCCATTCGCCTGTGTTGCGGAGCACATGACGGCGTCCTGGCGACACGCGGATTACACCATCCCGAGCGCCCCGGAGCGACAGGCAATTTCGGAGTAAAACCGGAGATCGGTGCGCATTTTCCAAGGGCTGGACCACTATGCTGCCCATGGCTGTGGGATCTGCATTACCAAATTCCCTGCACCAGCTACGGGCGCATCGGATATGACAAAGATCAGGGGGCGTGCGCGCGCCTTGCGCAAGGCGGTTACGGCCGAATCCTTTCGCCGCCGCTATGCCAATGTCGGCCATCTTCTTTCGGGCAATGCCGCCACGCTTGTCATCGGGCTGTTTGCCGTCGCACTCACGGCGCGTGCGCTGGGGCCGCATGAATACGGCATATTAGCGTTGGTGATCAGCGGCGCGCAGGCGATCGATTCCTTCGTCAACTTCCAGACGTGGCAACCGCTTATCCGCTACGGCGCCGATCTTGATGACGAGGCGCACCGTGACGAGTTGATGGCGCTGTTCAAATATGGGCTGCTGCTCGACATGGCGGCCGCCATTACGGGATGGATGATCGCGCTTGGCGTTACCGCGATTGCAGGGTTTTTGCTGGGGTGGGAGCCGGCGGTTTACGCCACGGTGCTGACGTACAGCCTGGTCCTGCTGTTTCGCGTCAACGGTACGCCCGTCGCGATCCTGCGGCTGGCCGGAAAATTCCGGGCGACGGCCTATCTGCAGGTTTTGGGCGTAGGCGCCCGCCTGATCGGCTGCGCGATCGCCTTTGCGATGGGCGGCGGGGTCTTTGCATTTGCCGTCATCTGGATGACGACGCAGATTTTGAGCCAGTTGCTGCTTGCCTTCGCCGCCTGGCGCGAATTGCGCAGCCGTGGGCTCCATCGGCTCGACAAGGCGTCGCTGAAAGGCATTCGCGCACGCTTTCCGGGGATATGGGGCTTTACCTGGTCTGCCAATTTCTCGCTCACCCTATGGTCGAGCGCGCAGCAACTGGATGTGTTGCTGGTCGGCGCGCTGACCGACCCGGCATCGGCCGGGCTTTACCACATTGCCAAACGGATCGGACGCGCAGTGCAGCAGGCGGGCGCGCAGGTACAGGCTGTCGCCTATCCCGAGATCGCCCGGCTGTGGCAGGCCGGCGCGATCCGTGCGTTCCGCAATGTCGTGCTGCAGACCGAAATGCTGCTTGCCAGCGCCGGGCTGGCGCTTTTCTGCGCAACGCTGCTGGTGGCCAAGCCGGTCATATTGCTGGTGGCGGGCAAGGCCTTTGCGGGCGCGGCCCCGCTGCTTGTGGTGCAGATGGTGGCGGTAACGCTTGTGCTGAGCGGATCGATCGCGCGCGTGGCGCTGCTGTCCATGGGGCGCGAGCGCCAGATTTTCGGGCTGGTCGTCCTTTCCATCGCGCTGTTCTTCGCGACAGCGGCGCTGCTCATCCCCCGTATAGGGCCGATGGGGGCCAATATCGCGCATATCGTACTGGGCAGCGTCTGGTTGCTGGGCCTTTCCATCCTGCTGAAGAGCGGGCTTGCGCAGGCGCGGCGTGAGGATGAACGTGCCGCGTCTTCCTGTGAGCAGAGCCCTGCCGCCGATCGCTGCGCCGATACGCTCCGGCACGATGCGGCCTGACCTGCCCTGAAAACAAAAAAGGGCCGGCCGCGCCTTTGCGCGACCGGCCCGCGATCAACCAGCCTTCAGGCGTCGGCGGGTGCCGTACGCCCAAGCGCCCGGTAAAAGATGCGGCCAATGGGCTTGGGCATCTTGCCGTCTTCGGGATATTGGCCCGCATATTGCGCGTAATAATGGATGGCATCGCCATAATTGCGGCGGGCATGCTCGGCATAATCAACCCGGTTGAGCACCGCGCCCATCATCTTGTCGCCGAAAAGCTCGACCGCGACGCGCGCGGCATCGGGATGGGTTGAACCCCAACGCAACACCATCAGCGCGCCATCAGCATAGCCCGCCAAAATCTTGGCATCGCGCACCGGCAGGATGGGCGGCGCGTTGAGCACGACCAGATCGAAACGCTCCCGCAACTGCGCAATCAGCTTGGCAAGGCGCGGCGACGAAATCAGCGCGCCCGGATCCTGCGCGGCCTCGTGCGCATTGATACGGACAAAGGAAGCGTGGTCGCCATCGGCAATATCGGCCTCTGCGCCGATCAGTTGATCGAGCCGCGCGCGATCATTGAGATAGGCGACGATATCGGCGTGGCCCGCAGCGTGCGACGTCCCTTCCTCACCGATCAGTGCATCGTATACTGCGGGTTTGCGCAGATCGACATCAAGCATGACCGCCGAATGCCCCAGCGTGGTGGCGGCGGCGGCGAGACTGTTGGCGACCGTCGACTTACCCTCATTGGCAAGCGGGGACGTGACGACCACCACCTTCGAGCCCGGCTGATCGAACTGCGCGAGCAGCTCGATATAGAGATTTCGAACGGACTCCGCGAATACCGAGCGCGGTTCATGCTGAATAATCTCGTGCGGCTGGCGGAAGGCCAGTTGATCCGACACGTCGGGGATCATCGCAAGCGTGGGGAGGCCAAGCAGGCGATCGACCTGATCGGCCGTGCGCACCCGGTTGTCGAGATTTTCGACAACAAAGGCGAGGATCGCGGCCAGCGCAAGCGCCCCGATGAACGCGATCACCAGCGTCCGCTTCACTTCGGGATAGGCGGGGCTGTCGGGGATCGGCGCGCGTGAGACGATCCGTGCATCGGGCTTGTCGTTTGCGCCGCGCCCGCCGACTTCCTTGAGCTGTGCCATGAGCGACACATAGAGCGCGTTGCTCGTTTCCGCCTCGCGTTCGAGTTCACGCAGCCCAACCGACGCCGCGACTTCATGGCTATTGGCGCTGCGCAGCGCGCCGAGTTCGGAGGCGAGCGTGCCGACGCTTGCGCCGACCGCGCCGCTGGCGATTGCGGCTTCGCGCCCGACCGCCGCCTGCGCGCGCCCGGTTTCGGCGGCGATGCGCTTCTGAACATCGTCCAGCTGCGCCTTGGCGTTGACCATGTCCGGATGGCCGGGGCCGTAGAAGCTCGACAATTCGGCCATGCGCTTGCCGAGCAGTGCCTCCTGGCCCTTCAACTCGCTGAGCAGCGGCGACGAAGCGAGCAACGCGGCCGATCCGCTCATCCCGCTGGCGCGCGCGGAACTTTGCGCACTGGCGGCACGCGCCTCAGCGAGCGCGCCGGACAGGCGCGCATACATGGCGGTGTTCATCTCTTCGGAGCGCGAGGCGAACAAATTATTCGAACGGCGATAATCGATCACCGCTTGATCCGCGAGGTTCACGCGTTCACGCAATTGCTCAACCCGCTGGCGGAGGCCGGAAACCTGCGCCTTATAGGCATCGCCCTGCTCGACCACCTGACCCTTGATATAGGTTTCGGCCAGCCGGTTTGCGAGCAGCGAAGCCTTATAGGGGTTTTGCGATTCCGCCGTGATGCTTACCAGATGGGACTTCTGCACTCGTTCGACCGTGATCCGATCCATCAGCCGCGAAGTGACGGCTTCCATCTCGGCCTGATCGCTCGCCTGCTGAATATCCTTCGCGCTCATCCCACCGGTATATTCGGGGTCGCCGCTATTCTTGTCGGGCCGCACCAGCGCAATCAGGCGCCGTACGATCCCGGGATTTTCATCGCGGCCCACAGCGAATTCGGGATCCTCGGCCAGCCGCATGTTACGCGCGATACGCCGGGCCAGCGCCCGCGATTGCAGCAATTCCATCCGCGTCGCGATCCGGAGCTCTTCATCGGGTTTCGCGACGACCGGGGTGCCCGACTGCGCGACCGGATCGCTGGTGGGTTCGACCAGCATCACCGCAGACGATTTGTAGACGGGCGTCGCCATCATCAGCGCGAGGATGGTGAGCGCCATCACCACCGCAATGGTCGCCAGCACCAGCCGCCCGCGCCGCTTCAAGATCCGCATCAGTTCGACAAGGCCGATATAGGCGGCGCCCGGAGGAGTGTGCGGTGGCGGTGGCGCTTCGCGGGGAATGGGTTGCCCCACAAGTCCCCGTCCATCGAACTGCTTCAGTGCGCGGCTTGCCATAACGCCCCCTTGGCTGTTGTCGTGACACAATGAATCCCTGCGGCAACTCCACGCCGCGCGCCCGATAAGGAGGCCTTCATTCTATTGTTCCGGGGAAGTTCATGGCCAGTGAGCATCGTGATAACGCCCAAGGGATAGCGCACACTTCCTTTGCGCCGCGCCTACCCCCACCGATGCGAAATCATGCGCTTTGGACAAAGGAAAGGGTGGCCCCTGTTCGGGACCACCCTTTCGCGCATATCCGAACCGGATCAGCCGTCAGTGACAGGCAGCCGAAGCGGGTTCCTGATCGTTGAGCCCCCGGAGCACCGCCCAGATAGCCGCCTGGGTGCGATTGAGAACGTGCAGCTTGCGCAGGATCGCCTTGATATGAACCTTCACCGTCGCCTCGGTGATATCCAGACGGCGGGCGATGATCTTGTTCGCTTCACCATGTACAAGGCATTGCAATATCTCGATTTCGCGATCGGACAAATTGGCCGCAGCACGGCTGCTTTCCCAATCGCCACTATGCGGCCGCCAGCGGAGATTGGCGAGCGAGTCAACGATCTGCGTGGGCACCACCTTTTCACCCAGCGCGACCAGTTCGAGCGCGCCGGCGAGCGGTTCGCACGAAATCGCCTTGACGAGATAGCCATGCGCACCGGCATCGAAAGCGCGCGCAATGGTATCGAGACGATAATCGTCCGCCATCAGAACGACGCGACCATCCGGGAACCGCTCTCGCAAGCGCCGGCAGGCATCGAGTCCATCGCTGTCGGAAGCGGAATCGACGATGAAGAGGCAATGCTCTTCATCCTGACTGTTTTCTTCCCCCAATTCATCGGGATCGGGAACCACTGCACGCACATGAAAGGATTGTTCGGTAAGAATTCTGCGAAGTCCTTCGCGTACGATTTCGTTTCGCCCCAGGATGGAAACCTGAATATTCTCGCGCATAATATTTCCTCCAGTTGCGCCGCCCGTTGGCGCCATTCGGATCACGCGACCATTAGAATTATAATTCCCACGACCATGACTAACGGCCTACATCAAAAATATACTATACTTTAGACACAAGTATTTTCGTTTTTATTTTAAAAAAATAATCTATGAACACTTGTGTAAGTTATCTGATAATTACGGCCAGAACCGGAATTTTCAGCAGGTTGAACAAATGCCGCCCAGTTCCTGTGACAAGGTCAACATTTTGTTAACCCGATTTTTATAACTCGGGCGTGGTTCTGACGCGAATGGAAATTTTACGTATACTAGCCGAGTGAGTGAAAATGGCGCTCTTCCAGCGCATCGAGGCTGACAACCGAACGATCGGCCCCTTCCCCCGATGGCATATCCTCGTTGGCCCTGACGCGTTCGGGACGCAGCAATTCCACGGTATTCCAGCCCAAACGACGCGGCGCGATGAAATCCTTGGTCGCATTATCAGCCACATAGGTGATCGCGTGTGACGGCAGTCCGTGCATTGCCTGCACGCATTCAAAGGCGCGCGCATGGGGCTTCCAATATACCCGCCCCCAAATATCGGTGCAGATCAGCGGCCAGAGCCCCATTTCCGAGAGGCCCAGCGCCCTGAGCTTGCGCGTCTGCGCCGCCAGAAAACCGTCGGTAATGAGCGCATAGCGCGTGCCTTCAGGCGGATGCGTGCCGAGCAGCCGCGCGGCGTCGGGGGCGAGATGGATATCGGGATGGTGGTGTCGATAGACCGAAACGAGCTGGCGAATGAGCGCCCCGTTGGCCCGGATATCCATCTCTTCGAGTACCGCGTCGAAGATGTCGTTGCGGCGGCCCATGCAAAACTGCCTCCAGGCGAGATCGGCGAAGGGGTTTGGGCCGATGCTGTCTTCGAGCCAGCGCCCGACCGCGCGAAAGCCGCTTTGCGCATAATCCCGCTCGAGATAGAGCGTGTCGTCGAGATCGAAGACGATGAGCCGGCGCGTCCTGTTCATGGCGTTACAAAGAATGCGGCGTCATAGCGAAGCATCAGCACCCCCTCTTGCCACCCATTATTCGCGCTTGCCGTGCGCCCCGAGACTTCCTCGAGCAACCAGCGGGTGAAATGGCCGCCAGCGCGGTGCGCCAGCGGATAGCCGCCACCGAACCGCGCATTGATTTCAAACACCGATGCCGAGCCATCGGCCCGCACCATAGCCTGGAAACACAAGGCTCCGCGCGGAGACGGCAAGGCCCGCGCTAGTTTTTCGGCGATTTCCTCGAGCGCGGGCACATGGCAGGTGATGCCCTTTTCGACCTCGCCGCTGCGGATCTGAAGTCGCTCATGCGGGATGGCGCAGCGCATATGACCACACCGATCGAAATAGAGATTGACGGTGTGCTCCCGCCCTTCGAGAAACTCCTGAACGACAAAGTCCTCGTCAGTGGGAAGATGTCGGACGGCATCGAGATCGACGACACGCTGGACTGCACGGCCGGAACTTCCATGGCTCGGCTTGGCGAGCAGCGGCCACGCCCAACCTTCGGGCTCATCCAGAATATCCTGAGGTGTTGCCGAACGCGGCGCTGAAACATCGACGGCGGCGAGGAACCGGGCCGTTTCCAGCTTGTCGCGCGCGATGGCCACAAGTGCCGGCGCGCTGACTGACACATATGTGCCGATTTCGGCAAAGCGCTGATCCGCGTCAGCCAACGGTTGCAATTCGGGATCTATAGTAGGCACCAGCAGCGCGACGCCGTGCGTGCGGCAAATATCCAGAAGCGCCTCGACATAGCTAGGATCTGACGCCGGGGGCACGGCAAAGCGGAGATCCGCCTCATGACAGGCCGAGCTCATCGCGACATTGCAATCGCAAGCGAGGATTTCGAGCGGCAGGCCCAATTCCGCCGCCGAATTGCGGAAGCTGTTGAGCAGCCCGACTCGGCGGCCGGCCGAGGTGATCATCATCCGAAGCGGCAGATCGCTCCGCTGACACAGCATTTCAGGTTTCATAACACCTCCCTCACCAGCACGAACGCTTCGGCGGCGTGCCGACACACCGTTGCCCCGCGCAAACGTGCCAGCGCCTCGACCGCCTCGGGCGAGCGCTCATGCGGGAAGGGCTGGACCTGCGACCGGAAGAGACGAAAGGCATCGAGCTTTGCCGCGAGAAAATCGCTAATATCGACAAAGATATTGGGCGCGAAAGCAGGCGACAGATAAGGCGCGTTCCAGTTGGTTTCGGACAGCGTCTCATAGGCGTAGATCGCAGCGGGACTATCCGTCCCGCGCGGCCGCGCGGCGACGAGCGACGACAGGAACACCAGTTGATGATCGAGATGGACGTCGCCGACAAAGGGAATGAAGAGCAGTTGTGGACGGAGCGCGGCGACCAGCGCGCCAAGCGCCTGGTTCATGGCGGCATGCGGCTCCCCATCGAGCCGCGCCGCCGGGAAATCGAGCCAATGGGTTTCCGCTACCCCCAGCCGGGCATGGGCGGCCCCAGCCTCCGCCTCGACGGCAGCCACGCGCTCTGCGCCGAAATCGGCAACGCGCCCCTTTGTTGCGATGACGACATCGACACGTACGCCCTGCGCCGCCAGCCGGGCGATCGTGCCGCCGCAGCCTAACACCTCGTCATCGGGATGCGGGGCCACGACCATGGCGCGGTCAATCCCCTCCCAACCGGTCATCGCACCCCTCCCTGCCCCAATATGCGGTGAAGTGCGGGCGGACGGCCACTTTCGCTCTGCCAGTCGCTGACCCATATGCCCCGTCCGTCGCCGCAGCAAACGCCGAACCCATGCTCGGTCCGGAGCAGCACCTGCCCCGGAAGCGCGCCGGGATGGCGGCTGCAATCCCAGAGATCGGCCTGCCACAGGACGAGCTTGCCCACCGAGGTATGGGTGAACGCCCCGGGATAGGGTTTTCCAACGGCACGGATCAGCCGCCAGATATCCTCGGCCCCGCGCCGCCAGTCTATGCGGCCATCCTCCGCCGTACGCCGCGCGGCCCAGCTGGCGTAGCGATCATCCTGAGGGGTTCGCGGTGCGCAGCCTTTCGCGATCGACGGCAGATTTTCATCAAGCAGGTCACGAAGCGCTACAATATGGCGATCATAAAGCGTGGCCGCTGTCTCGTCGGGCGCGACATGCAGAAAGCGCTGGGCGAGGATCGGCCCGGAATCGAGCCCGCCATCAACCCAGAAGAGCGTGGACGCGGTGATCGTATGGCCCAGCAGGATCGTCCACGGAAGCACCGCCCGCCCACGCAATTGCGGGAGCGGCGCGGGATGATAGCCGATGACATTGCCCAAGGCCGCGTCGAGGAACGGCGCCTTGCAGATCTGGGACCAGCCGATCACGAACACCATGTCAGGCACAGCCTCGCGCACCGCAGCAACGACATCGGGCGCATTGCTGTCCGCCGCCTCGATCATGCGCGCGCCGGCTGCGGCAGCGAACGGTTCCAGATCGACGAAATCGGAATGGCGCGCGGCGAGTGTGCGCGGCAGCGTGATCAGCGCATCGACCTGCCAGTCGGGTGCGGCGGCCAACGCCTCCAGCGCGACGCGCGTGCTTTCAACTGCCCCGACGATGATGGCCCGCATAGGCCCTCCGCACCTCGGGTTGGTTGATCCGCTCGCCGTGCAGGACGACGCCGATGGTGCGCGCGATGATCGAAATATCGGTGCGCAGCGACGCATGATCGACATACCAGAGATCGAGCGCCAGCTTGTCCTCGTCGCTAAGCAGCGTGTTGCCGTTCACTTGCGCCCAGCCGGTGAGCCCCGGCCGCATCACGGCACGCTGAGCGATCGACTCTGTGCCTCCGGGGGCCCAGCCCGGAAGCAGCGGCCGCGGGCCGATCAGGCTCATATCGCCTTTCAGGATGTTCCAGAGTTCGGGCAGTTCATCGAGCCGAGAGCGGCGGAGGAACCGCCCAAAACCCGTGATGCGAGCATCATCGGGCAGCAACTGGCCGGTGCGATCGCGCGCGTCGGTCATCGTGCGGAACTTGACGAGGCGGAAGGCGCGCCCGCCCTGCCCGCCGCGCACCTGCGCGAAAAGGACGGGACGTCCCATCGATAGCGACACGAATAGCGCGAGGAGCGCGATGAAGGGCAGGAGAAGAATGCCCGCGACGACGGATACGGCGATATCGACGGCACGGCGGATCGGTGCGCGCCTTGGCTGGACGGGATCGGGCGGATCGCCCGGGCGAAGCCGCATCGCACCAAGCAGGATTGCGTTGACCTTTTCGACCGCGAAAGTTTCGACGGCAAAATCATGGGAGCGCGCCCCCATGGTGGCAGCGAGCATCGGTTCCCGCGCGAAACACAGCATCGCTTCGGCCAGCGCGGTGCTGTTTCGCGGGGGGACAAGGAAGCCGTTTTCGCCCCCGATCACGGTTTCGCGGCAGCCCGGCGTGTCGGTGGTGATGATCGCCCGGCCGGTTGCCATCGCCTCGAGTATCGTCCGGGGCAGCCCTTCACGGTAATAGGTCGGCAGGACGAACACCGAGGCCGCAGCCAGATGCGGCGCGACATTGCGGGTTTCGCCAAGATAATCGACCACGCCTTCCTCTGCCCAGCGGCGGAGTTCGTCTTCCCCCACGCAATCCGGATTGGCATCGCGCGGGCCCAATATCAGGAAGCGGCATTCGGGATGCTGGCGGCGAACCTGACGCGCGGCATCAACGAACTCGCCCAGCCCCTTGCCGCGCAGCAGCCGCGCGACGAGGAGGAAGACTGGTGCCCCCAAGGGCAAGTCGCGGCGCGGGAAACGGGAGAGATCGACGCCCGATCCGGGAACCTGGATCACCCGGTGATGCGGCCGGAGGATGCCGAGCGCGCGCATTTCACCCGCATCATCGCCGTTGAAGACGAAGACAGCCGAGGCATGGGCAATGGCCACACGGTACAGGCGCGACAATATGGTGCGGACGAGCCAGCTGCCCTCCCCCTCACTGAAGACATGGCCGAGCCCGCTGACCATCGCAAAGAAGCGCATTTTTCCGACGATGCGCGTGGCAAGGCCAGCATAGACGATCGGCTTTTGCGTATAGGCGAGAACGATATCGGGCCGCTCTGCCCGAAAGAGGCCGACGAGCGCGCGCAGCGTCGCGAGATCGGCGATCGGGTTCGTCCCCGCCCGGTCCATCGGGATCTGGCGGAAGGAAATGCCCCTTTCGGCGAGAGCGGCGATGATCTCCGCATCCTGATCGGGGGCGCAGGCGATGACATCGTGCCCGGCGGCCACCATTTCACCAAGCAGGGCGCCGCGAAAGTTGATGAGCGAATAGGCCAGGCTGGCGACGACGACGATCTTCATGCCACCACCTCCGGCTGCCCGCGAACGCCGGACACGGTCCCCCGTCGCCGATCAATCATCGCATCGTAGAGCCGCGAATAGCTTGCCGAGACCTCGGGCATCGAGAAGCGCTCGATCACCCGGGCGCGCCCCTTCATGCCAAGCGCCTTGCGACCGCTATCGCCCAGCATGGCCAGTTCGATGAGCGCGCGGGTGAGTGCAGGGACATCGCGCGGCGGGACGATGCGCCCCGCGCTGCCGACGATCCAGCCGCTGTCCCCGACATCGGTGGCGATGCAGGGCACGCCGCTCGCCATCGCTTCCCCGAGGATGTTGGGAAACCCTTCCCCCCAGGCCGATGGCAGCACCAGCATGTCTAGCCCGGAAAGCCAGTCTGCCACATCACCGCGCTGGCCGATCAGCGTGACGCGATCAGGCGGGAGCGCGGCGGCGACATTGTCGCGCAGATATTCCATCCCCTTGCCGACGATTAGCAGATGAAGGTCGAGCCCACCGCGTCGCGCGCGTTCCACCGCCGAAATCAATGTTTCGGGATCCTTCATCGGGTGCGCGCGCGCGACCATGCCGACGACCATCGATTTTTCGGCGACCCCGAATTCTTCCCTGAGCAGCGCGCGCGCATCGGCGCCGGGCCGGAAGCGGCGGCAATCAAACCCGTTGGGGAGCACCAGCGCACGCGCATCGGAATAGCCGAAATCAGCATATTGGGTGCGCGACGCCTGCGCATTGTAAAGGATCGCATCGGGGCGGTTCGAAAGCTTCGCGCAGCATCGCAGGACGATTCTGGTAAGCCGTTTTTCATGCGCGATGTCGCTGAGCGAATGACGCACATTCCAGATGAGCGCGGGCCGGGGGCGCACCGCCTGCGCGGCGAGCGTGGCCGCCAGATGGCCATGATGCATCCAGCCCATGATCGCATCGGGGCGGATCGCCCGCGCGATGCGAACCAGCCGCCCGAGTGCCGCGAGCGAGAGCTGACCTTCGCCCATATCCAGCGAATGAACGGGGACGCCGGTGGCACCGATGCGTTCGGCCATCGGACCCGGCGCCATCAGCGAAAGCACTTCCTGCGTGACGCCATTGCGCGTGTAGGCCGGCTGCTCCAGCAGCTTGGCCAGCATCGTTTCAGCACCCCCGACATTGAGCGCGGTGATGACGTGCAGCAGCTTCATCGAGCCCCCTGAGCCATGGACATTTTCGGGCGATTACGACGCCGTGCCATCGGCTATCCATGCCGAGAAACGGCCTGAAACAGCCGGTTGCCGCAGCCCGATGCGAAACAACCGGGGCAAAGTCTAAGCAGGAAAACGAGGGCCTGGATGCGATCTTTCGGTCATCATCCTTCCGTGCAGCGCAGCAAAGGACGCCCTGGCCCCGGATGATCGCCCGGATCACCACGCAGAAGCACAGCAAAACGGCGATTATCCGATGAAATATGCCAATCACGGCCGCCCGCAAATGCGCCTGCGCATTCAAAGGAGGGGCATTGCCTACCCCATTTCGCATCGCTCCGAAGAGCGCATTTCCATCCCCCCCCATTTAACTATCCTTGATTGCAGGGCGTATGGAAATTCAGCTCCGCACAGGCGCATTCCAGCATGCGATGACCCCCTTTCGGGATCCGCCATGATCAGGAACGAATGCCGTGCCGGACAAATCCTTGCCTGATGGTGAGGGGGAGAGCGCAACTAGTGATCACCATATCCATTCATCGTTCGTGGCGCAGATATGCGCGCAACGTGGCCGTGATCATGATCGACGCGCTGGCCGCCGGTGCATCGATGGGGGTGGCACTCACCTTGCGCATGAACGGCAACATACCCCGCCATATGGCCGAAGGGCTGGAGTTTGCGATGCCGGTGGCCATATTGGTGGCCGCCGTCATCTTTTATGCAGCCGGGCTGCACCGGCGGATATGGCGCTATCTGGGTATTTCCGATCTCGCCGCGCTGTTCGAAGCAGCGACGGCCGCGATCCTCGTCACCGTGCTGACGCTCATGGTGCTTGGCCGCGCCGACTGGATGCCGGCGTCGGTGCCGATCATCCAGTGGTTCGTCCTTGTCGTCATGCTGGGCGGCGTCCGCCTGATGCGTATCGCGGTGCGCAATGCCTATAACGGCAAGGCCAAGGCGCCTACGCGCGTTGCAACGCCCTCGACAGCGTTGCGCCGCGCGCTCATCGCGGGCCCCGCCGAGCAGGTGGAACTGCTGCTCCGCCAGATCGAACACAGCCCGGGTTCGGGCTATCGGCCGGTCGGCATCCTCGACGATAGCGGACACCATGTCCGCCTGCGGCTGCGCGGCGTGCCAGTGCTCGGTACGTTCGATGCGCTGGAACATGTGGTGAAGCAACTCGACAGCCAGGATGCGCGGCCTGAATGCCTGATCCTGGCGCATGAAAGCGACCGGGCGCTGCCCGCCCATATGGTCGATCTCGTCACCCGCGCGCAGGGGCTAGGCCTGACCGTTGCGCGCACCGGCGCGCCTGCACGGCTCGACAAGAACGGCGCGACGCCGCTGCAGCTGGAACAGGTGGACCTTTCGGTGCTGCTCGGCCGGCCGCAGGCGCAGCTCGACAACAGCGTCGTCACGCGCGTGATCACGGGGCGCAAGGTGCTCGTCACCGGCGCCGGTGGCACGATCGGCCGCGAACTGGTGCACCAGATCGCGGCGCTGGAACCATCGCACCTCGTGCTGCTCGATGCCGGCGAATTCAACCTCTACAGCATCGACTTGGAGATGCAGGAAAATTACCCGCATATCCCGCGCAGTTCGGTGCTGTGCTCGATCCGCCAGCGGGCCAGCGTGATGCAGGCCTTTGCCGAACACCGGCCCGAGCTGGTGTTCCACGCCGCCGCACTGAAGCATGTGCCGCTGGTGGAGACCAACCCCTGCGCGGGCGTGCAGACCAATGTGCTGGGCACGCGCAACGTGGCCGACGCGGCACTGCTCTATGGCGCGCGTGCGGTCGTCCAGGTCTCGAGCGACAAGGCGGTGAACCCCGTCGGCGTGATGGGGGCGACCAAGCGGCTGGGCGAGCTCTATGCCCAGGCGCTCGACCTTGACGGGGCACATAGCGAGCATTCGCCGCGCTTCATGACCGTGCGCTTCGGCAATGTGCTGGGATCGAGCGGGTCGCTTATCCCGCTGTTCCAGCGCCAGCTGGTCCGGCGCTTGCCGCTGACCGTGACGCATCCGGAAATCGAACGCTATTTCATGACGGTGCACGAAGCGGTGCAACTGATCCTGCAGAGCACCGCGAGCGCGCTGGAAGGCCAGATGCGGCGGGGCCGGATCTTCGTGCTCGACATGGGGCAGCCGATCAAGATCATCGACATTGCGCGCCGGATGATCAGCCTGGCCGGGCTGGAGCCCGAAAAGGATGTGCGCATCGATATCGTCGGGCTGCGGCCGGGCGAGAAGCTGTATGAGGAACTGTTCGACCAGAGCGAGAAGCGTCTCCCCTCCTCCGTCCCCGGCGTGTTCGAGGCCGAGCCCCAGGCGATCGCGATCGAAACGCTGCATCATGCGTTCGACGCACTGGCCGAGGCGGCGAGCCGCGGCGACAATGACGCGGTGCTGGCGGGTATCCGCCAGCTGTTGCGACCCGATGCCGACGCGACCGAAGCAATGGATGGGACGGTCGAACCCGCCACCATATCTGCAATGACACGGCCTTCCCCGGCCGGCCTGCCCAACCGGGCATAGGAGGGATCGCATATGGCAGCCTCCACCTTTTCGGAACCGCTTCCCCGCCTCAACCGCACAACCGCCCGGACACGGCGGCGCCAGACCGGCCATCATATCGAGCCGATCCGATCGCGCTGGCCGGTCTATGCGCAGGACGAGATCGATGCGGTGGCCGCAGTTCTGCATTCGGGCCGGGTGAACGCGCTGCACCACGGCGACAATTGCCACCGCTTCGAGAGCGAATTCGCCCAGATGTGCGCGGTGCCGCATGCGATTGCGGTGGCCAATGGCACATTGGCGCTGGAGCTGGCGCTCCGCGCGGTGGGCATCGCGCCGGGCGACGAGGTGATCGTGCCCGCGCGCAGCTTCATGGCGTCGGCAAGCTGCATCGTTGCCGTTGGCGCGGTGCCTGTGTTCGCCGATGTCGATCCCGACACGCAGAACCTGAACGCCGAAACCGTGGCGCAGGCGATGAGCCCCAAGACCCGTGCCGTGATCGCCGTGCATCTGGCCGGCCACCCTTGCGCGATGGACGAGCTGACGGTGCTAACCGAGGCCTATGACATCAAGATCATCGAGGACTGCGCACAGGCGCACGGCGCGCGGTTCAACGGGCGCCCGGTGGGATCGTTCGGCCATGCCGCCGCCTTTTCCTTTTGCACCGACAAGATCATGTCGACGGGCGGCGAAGGCGGGATGCTGCTGCTGCGCGAGGAAGAGGACTGGGCCCGCGCCTGGGCCTATAAGGACCATGGCAAGAACCCGCGCACGATGCCGCAGGCCAGCGGCGGCGGGCGTTTCCTGTGGCTCCATGACAGCTTTGGCAGCAATTTCCGGATGACCGAGATGCAGGCTGCAATCGGGCTGCAACAGCTGCGCAAGCTGCCCGACTGGCTGGAGACGCGGCGGCGGCACGCGGCGATGTTGAACGAGATACTGGCGGGGCAGCGCGCGCTGCGCCTGATCGTTCCCGCCGACGATTGCGAACCCGCTTATTATAAATATTACGCCTTTGTCCGGCCTGAAAGGCTGGCCCCCGGCTGGAGCCGCGACGCGATATTGGAGGCGGCAATTGCCGCAGGGCTGCCGTGCCAGAGCGGATCCTGCCCCGAAATCTACCGCGAACAGGCATGTATTCGCGCCGGATACCGCCCCGAAAGCGTGCTGCGGAGCGCGCGCCAGCTGGGCGAGGAAAGCATCATGATGCCGATCGACCACACGCTGGATGACGACAGCATCCGGACGATGGGCGAAGTGCTGCGATCGGTGCTCGACGCCGCATCGGCAAAGGGGAACTGAAACGATGGCGCCTCCCCCCGCGCGTTTGCCCGATTTCGTGATCATCGGCGCGATCAAGGCCGCGACGACCTGGGTGGCGCACCAGCTGCGCCAGCATCCCGACCTGTACCTGCCCGGCCCCGAGCCGCATTATTTCAGCACCGAATATCATCGCGGCCCCGGCTGGTACGGATCGCTGTTCGCCGCCGCCGCGCCCGCGCAGAAGATCGGCGAGAAATCGGCGGATTATCTGTCCCACCCGCAGGCGCCCGCGCGGCTGGCGATGAAGCTGCCCGAGGCACGGCTGATTGTGCTGCTGCGCAACCCCGTCGACCGGGCCTATTCGGATTATTGCATGTTGTTTCGCCGGGGCACCGTAACGGGCGATCCCGAACGCTATTTGCGGACCGCCAATCCCGAAGACCGGCGGTTTCTGGACAATGGCCTGTATGGCCAGCATCTTGCCCGTTATCTTGATCATTTCCCGCGCGAGCAGATCTGCACGCTGCTGCACGAGGACGTGACCCGCGCGCCCGAACAAGTGATCGCCGCGGTGAGCCAGCATATCGGCGTTCCGCTGACCATGGCCCCGGCCGAGATGGCGACGCGCAAGAACGACAGCACGACGCCGATCCTGCCCCTGCCCGTGCGCCGCGTGGCGCGCCCGTTCAAGCAGATGGTGAGCGAGTACCGCGACCGGCCGTGGTTTCGGGCGATCCGCGACACGATTGCGCGGCCAATCCGCTATCCGCCCCTGTCCGACGACCTGCGCGCGCGGCTGACCGAATATTACTTGAGCGATGTCGAAAATCTCGGGCGGCTGCTGGGCCGCGACCTGACCCCCTGGCTGGTGGCCCCAGAGGCGAGGACGAGCAGGGTCTGAGCGCCATGTATCGCACCATCCCGCCATCCGCCCCCGCCCTGTTATCATGGCAACTGGCGCGCCCGTTCATTCTCGCGGGTGCCTTTTTCTGCCCCTATATCAGTTGGCGCCCCAGCGAGATGCTCTTCACGCTGAGCGACGGGCTGTTCGTGATCGGGATAGCGCTGGTGATATTGGCGCGGCGGATGCCGTTGCAGCCTTTCAACGACTCGACGCCCTTGTGGCTGCTCACCTCGGCGGCGCTGGTGATCGGGCTGTTCATCGGCAGCATGGCGAACGGCGTTCTCGACCGCTGGCTGGTTGCCGGGCTACAATATCTGTTCAGCCTCATCCTTTTGCCGATGATCCTTATGGGCCAGGGCGAACGGCGAACCTATGCGTTGCTGAAAGCGTCGCTTGCCGGGGTGGTGGCGATGGAGTTGTTCGGCGCGGCAGCCTATTTCGTCTATGACGGTTCCTATCTGGAATTGCAGCGTTTTTCGCATGAATTCGTGACCGGCGCGGGGCGGCTGACCGCGTTTCTGGGCGATGCCAACTGGAATGCGGCGGTGATCGCGATGGCGCTGCCCTGCGCGCTCTATCTGCGGCTGAAGCGCCAGATCAGCGCAGCAGCGGCGGGATTTTCCGTGACCATCCTGATCATCGGGATGGTGCTGACGGCGTCGTTCACCGGCACGGTGACGGCGGCGCTGGGCGTGCTGTTCTTCCTCGTCATTGGCAAGGTGCGCCCATCCTTCCATTTCGTGCTGGCGGGGCTGGCCGCGATCACGATCATGTTCAGCATGGGATATGGCCTTCCCAAGGCGTTCGAGAACCGCGTGGCCCCCGCGCTGGAACAAGGCGACCTGCAGCAGGCGGGCACCTTTTCCGACCGGGCCGAGCTGATGCGCGAGGCCTGGGGCATCGTCGAGAACCGCATGGTCGTGGGGCTTGGCGTCGACCAGTATCGCAAGATGAGCAAGGACGGCGCGCCCGTGCACAATATCTATCTGCTGCTCTGGGCGGAGGGCGGCCTGATTTCGCTTTTCGGATGGCTGGGGCTGATGATCCTGCTCGCCGTCCGCGCGATACGGGCGGTGCCGCAGGATCGGCTGGCGGCCGCGCTTGGCCTGTCGGTGCTGCTGACCTTCGTCGCCTTTTCGAACGCCGCGCCGCACATGTACGCCCGCGCGTGGATCGCGCCGCTGCTGTTGGGGATGGCGCCCTGCTTCTACCTCGCAAGACCAGTGGCAATGCCCGAACGGGCATGGCAGCGTTGGTCTGCAGGCGCCCTCTTGTCAAAGCCGCGATTTCGATAGAGATTTTACGTCCGTGGGGAGGTTTGACCGTCATGACCCGCTTTCGCACCGCACTCATTGTGCTCTCGCTTGCCCTGACAACGGGCTGCACCTCGGCCCAGGGCGGCATGTCCGCCCTGCCGACGCTGGCGGCCGGCGAATATCGATTGGGCGCGGGCGATGAGATCCGGGTGACGGTGTACGGGCTGGACCCGATGAACAACAGCTATGTCGTGGGCGATGCCGGCACGATATCAATGCCGCTGATCGAGACGATCGCGGTGGACGGCAAGACCATTCCCGAAGTGGAATCTGCGATCGCCAGCGCGATCAGCGCGCGCCAGCTTGTGGCCCGCGCGCCCAGCGTGAGCGCGCAGATCCAGAAATACCGCCCCTTCTTCATCATGGGAGAAGTCCAGCGGCCGGGGCAATATCCCTATGTGCCCGGGCTGACTGTAAATTCGGCGGTGTCGATTGCTGGCGGATATACGTTTCGGGCCAACACCAAGGCGGTCGTGATCAAGCGCAAGACCAAAACAGGGATGGTGAAGGGCCAGACCGGCCCCGATGGCCAGGTATGGCCCGGTGACACAATCGAGGTATCCGAAAGCTGGTTCTGACAATGGCCAAGGGGGGCCTGGACGACCATGAAAACACGGACAATCTTCAGCCAGGCGACCGCAGCCATTTCCCTCATCGCCATAGGGCTTGCCGGATCGGGCAGCGCGATCGCGCAGGATCGCAACCGCGACCGATCGATCGATAACCTGCCCCGCCCCGGTTATGAACCGCGCAACATCAATATTGGCGGCACGATCCTCGAGCCCACGCTCTCGCTCGACGCGACCTATGACAATAATGTCTATGCGACATCGGCCAATGAAGAGGATGACGCGATCTTCCGGATCGCGCCCAGCCTGCGCGCCAGCCGCGAGATGAGCAAGGTACGGGTGGAGGCGGATGTCTATGCCTCGATCCTGCGCTTTGCCGACCACAAGCGCGAAAATGCCGAAAGTTTCGGCGCAGAGACGAATATCGGCTATATCGGCGACCCGCAGCACACCGCCAATCTTTCGGTGCGTTACGACCGCACCTTCGAGCGCCGCACCGATCCGGAAGCCAACCCCGATCTCAGCCTGAAGCCGTCGAATATCGATGTGGTCGATGCCGAATACAGCTATCGCTACAAGCCCGGCCGGATCGGCGTGGGCGCAAGTGCTGGCATTTCCAAGGTCGACTATCGCTCGGCGCAGGATGCAGACCGCGATCTCACCACCTACCGCGCGGCGATCCGCGGTATTTATCAGCTGTCGGGCAAGGTTGACCTGTTCGTTGAAGGCTATGGCAATTTCCGCGATGCGCGCCTGCCCTTCGACCGCAACGGGATTGACCGCGATACGACGACCTGGGGCGGGACGCTGGGCGCAAGCGTGGCGATTGCCGACCGGCTGACCGGCGAAATGGGTATCGGTTATTTCAACGCCAACCCCGAAGACCCGCGCACGCCCAATTTTTCGGGCGTTTCGGCCAATGGGCGGATCACCTGGCGACCGCGCATCCGCACCGCCGTGTCGCTCGACGTGTTTCGCGGCAATGTGGCAACCATCCGTTCGGGCGCGACCGGGCGTATCGATACGCGCGTCGGGCTGCGGGTGGATCAGGAAGTGCGCCATAACCTGATCGCGCGCGCCGGGGTTTCGATGCGCGACACATCCTATCGCGGCGCGGCGCTGCGTGATCAGACCAACTGGGGCGGCGATGTGGGCGGCGAATGGCTGCTCAACCGCTTTTCGGCGATCACCTTCAACCTCAGCTACATGAAGCGGACCGCCGAGCAGCGGCTGGACAAGTTCGACAAATTCATGGGCACGCTGGGCGTCCGGCTTCGTTTCTGAAGCGCGGGGCGCCGCCACGCCCGATCATGGAGAAGGAAGCGGCGCATGAGCCAGAGCCATTCGGAGCGATCGAAAATTCCCCATGCCCGCAAAATGCGGGCGGTGGCGGCGGGGCTGTTTCTGGGATGCGCTGGCGCGGCGCTCTCGGGATGCTCGGAAAGCGGGACCGTCGAGGCGCTGGCCGCCAACCTCAACAACGCCGCATTCCCCGGCGCCGAGGGCTATGGCAAGGTGGCAACGGGCGGACGCGGCGGACGGATCATCCAGGTGACGACGCTGGCCGATAGCGGGGCGGGTTCGTTGCGCGCGTGCATCGATGCATCGGGCCCGCGCGTCTGCGTGTTTCGCGTGGGCGGGGTGATCCGCTTTACCAATGAGCGCCCGATCATCCGCAATGGCAACCTGACGATCGCGGGGCAGACCGCGCCGGGCGGCGGCATCCTGCTAACCCATGCGGGCGGCAATAACGGGCTGACCCCGTTGGTGGTAAAGAATACGAGCAACGTCATCGTCCGCCATATCCGTGTACGCACCGACCGGCGCGGTACGGACCGGGCGAGCAACAGCGCCTTCATCATCGAAAACAGCTCGAAAGTGGTGCTCGACCATGTCAGCGCATCCTGGGCTCTCGATGAAAATGTCGGCGGCTATGCCACCAATACCGATGTCACCATTTCGTCGTCGATCTTTGCCGAGGGGATTCCGCGGCACGACAAATGCGCGCTGCTGAGCAGCGACCCGCGCGGGCCGCAGCGGCTGAGCTTCATCCGCAACCTGTGCGCGCATAATGGCGACAGGAACCCCGATATCAATTTCATGCCGGGTTCGTGCGTCGAGGTGATCAACAACGTGCTCTACAATGCCAGCGTCGAATTTGCCGAGGTCTGGGAAAGCTATGGCGGAACGCCGGTCAGCATCGTCGGCAATTATTTCAAGGCCGGCCCCAACACCAAGGCGGTGGCCGCGGCGATCACCCGCCAGACGGTGGAGAGCAAGGGCAATGCGCAGGTCTATGTGCTCGACAACCAGCTGGACGGGTTGTTGAGCGCGCAGACGCCCAATGTGGCCCCCATATTGGTGCGCAATCCCACCTGCCCGCTGGCCAGCCCGGTCATGCCGGCAAGCGCCGCCTATACCCAGGTGCTGCAATCCTCGGGCGCGTTCCCCCGCGACAGCGTGGACGAGCGGATCGTGGGCGAAGTGCGCACCCGCACCGGCGCGCAGCGCACCGACCCCGGAATCCTGCCCGTGCTGGCCGCAGGCAGGCCCTATGCCGATGCCGACAAGGACGGAATGTCCGACAGCTGGGAAGTCGCCAACGGCCTGAACCCCGCGCAGAATGACGCCTGGGGCGACAAGGACGGCAATGGCTGGTCGAACCTCGACGACTTCCTGAACTATGCCCATGCGCAGGTGCTGGCAGGGCGTGCGGTGAACTGATGCGTTCAAAGGCGACATGACGCGCGCCTGAGTGTTGCCTTTGCGACAGGCACAAAAAGGGCGGCGGGGATGAACTCCCCCGCCGCCCTTTTTCGTGCGTTCAGCCGACGAGAACGGGCTCTGGCAAGGGCACGAGGAACTTGCCGCCGCGCGCGAGGAAATCGGATTGCTGTTCCTTGATCTCGTCGAAGAAGTTCCATGCGAGGACGAGGAGGATATCGGGCTTTTCAGCCGAGATCGCATCGGTCGAGCGCACCGGGATTTTCATGCCGGGCGAATAGAGATCCTGCTTGAGAGGATTTCTATCGGCAAGGAAATCAAGATGTTCTGGACCGATCTTGAAATAGTTTAGAAGCGTGTTGCCTTTGGCCGGAGCGCCGTATCCAGCGATCTTGAGCCCCTTCGCCTTGAGATCGCCAAGCATGGCGAGCAGATCTTCGCGGACGGTTCCGACCCGGTCGGTAAAACGATCATAGGTCGCGACGTCGAGCATGCCGGCGGCCAGTTCCTCGTCGAGCATCTGCCGGACGATCGAGGTCGGCACATCCTTTTGCGAGCGGCGGCGCATGAAGACGCGCATCGAGCCACCATGGACCCAGAGCCGGGTGACATCGGTGACCTGCATGTCGAAAAAGCCGCCGAGCTTGACCAGCGACAACAGGCTGAATTCGGACAGATGTTCCTGATAGACGGTGTCGAATTCGTTGCGATCGAGCAGATCCTTGGCCCAGGGCAATTCGAGCACGAAGGTGCCGTCATCGGCGAGGAGGACATCGACGCCCTTCATGAAATCATGGAGATCGCCGATATGGTTGAAGGTGTTCGTCGTGACGATCACCTTGGCCTGCCCACGCGACTGAAGCAGATCCTGCGCGGTTTCGGGGCCGAAATAGGCGAGATGCACGTCAACGCCGCGATCGCGCGCCATTTCGGCGATGTTCGCCGCCGGATCGACCCCGAGCGTCGCGCAGCCGAGCGCGTTGCACGCCATGAGCAACAGCCCGTCATTACAGCCGATATCGACGATGAGCCCATCCCCCGCCCGTTCGCTGAGCGCGGCGGCAAGCCCCTCGAAATGCGAATGCATCGAGGCGGCTGCGGACGGAATGTAGAGATAGTGGCGGAAGAAATCGGCCGGGATCTGATCGGCGACCTGGATGAGCCCGCATTTCAGGCAGACCTGGGTGTTGAGCGGGAAAGCGGGCTGCGCCTCGCCAAGCTCTTCGGGCCGGACGAACATGTTGGCGGGCGGATGATCGCCGAGCGGCAGGAAGAGATGCGGATCGGGCGCAAGGCAGGCGCGGCAGTGATCGAGTGTGGTCATGTCTCTCTCCCCCATCAAAATATTTGGGCGTGGGTTGGGTCAGCCATTCACGGCGCTTCGTTCGTCCCCGCTGAACCGGGCGGCGAATTCCTCGAAACAGGCGTGCATGAAATCGATCTGGGCGTCTTCGAGCCCGTGGTGGCAGGCGAGCAGGATGCCGCCGCGCATGACATCATCCGCCACGGGATAGCCGCCGGGCGCGACATGCGTCCTGACCTGCCGCATCGCGGGCTGGCGCAGGATATTGCCGGTGAAGACCGGGCGGGTCTGGACGTCGCGTTCCTCGAAATGGATCTGGAGCTCGCGCCGGGTGAACGGGGCGTCGGCGCGCACGGTGAGCGGGAAAGCGAGCCAGCCGGTGCGCGATTGCGGCATTTGGCGGGGCAGCACGAACCAGTGTGCATAGCGTTCGAAGAATGCATATTGCCGGGCGAAATTATGCTCGCGCGCGGCGATATTCTGCTGGAGCTTGCCGAGCTGGACGAGCCCGAAGGCGGCGCCCATTTCCGAAGGCTCGAAATTATGGCCAAGCTCCTCGAACAGGAATTTGGCGTCATATTCGATCCCGTCGAGCGAAACACTGAAGCGGTTTTCGATCGTTTCGGAATCGACGAAGAGTGAGGAGGACCGGCCCCAGCTGCGCAAGAGCAGCGCCCGTCGGGCAATCTCGTCATCGGCGATGCAGATCATCCCGCCATTGCCGCCCGCGTTGATGACGTGCGAGCCATAAAAGCTGGTGGTGCTGATATGCGACCGCGCGCCCGTGCTCTTGCCGCGCAGCGTGGCGCCAAGCGTATCGGCGCTGTCCTCCACCACCATCAGGCCGTGCGCATCGGCGATGGCGCGGATACGATCCCAATCGGGCAGGTTGCCGATGAGCGAGGGGATCATCATCGCGCGGGTATTGGGCGTGATCATCGCCTCGATCGCGTCGACATCGATATTATACGTCCCCTCCGCCGCGTCGACAAAGGCGGGGACGAGCCCGTTGCGCACGATGGGGGCGACCGTGGTCGCGAAGGTGAGCGCGGGGGTGATCACCTCGCTGCCCGCCGGAAGGCCCAGAAGCTCGATCGCGAGATAATTGGCCGAGGAGCCCGAATTGACCATGACGCCGTGCGGTTTGTCGAACAGCGCGGCCACCCCGGCTTCCATCGCGCGGACGTTGCGGCCCATCTGGGTTGAATTGCGCAGCACCTCGACAACGGCGGCGATCTCTTCCTCGCCGTGGACGGTCTGGCCATAATTCACGCGCATTGCCGCGTTCCTCCCTCAAGCGATTGATGCTGGATGTCGGGGGCCCCGCACCCCGAAAATTGTGCGATCTGCGCCAGGCTGAGCGCGCGCAGATTACTGTCGCCCGACGCATAAGCGCGGTACCACGCGGCGGTCATGGCCACGGCTTCGGCATTGGAGAGCCGGGGCCGCCAGCCGAGCCGGGCCTGCGCCCTGCTGCTGTCGAGCGTGAGCATCGCCGCCTCGTGCGGGCCGCTGCCGGGATCGGCCATGGCGAGTTCAGGGGCGTCGGTGCCCCAGCATTCGACCAGCCCGCGCGCCAGCGTCTCGACATCGATGAATGCGCTTTGATCGGGCCCGAAATTCCACGCATCGGCGAAATCCGCGCCATCGGGGGCCAGCAGCCGCGCGGCGAGCGCGAGATAGCCCGACAGCGGTTCGAGCACATGCTGCCACGGCCGAACGCTGTGCGGATTGCGGATGACGACGGGGCACCCCGCGATCGCCGCGCGGATGATATCGGGCACCAGCCGATCAACCGCCCAGTCGCCCCCGCCAAAGACATTGCCCGCGCGCACCGTTGCCAGCCGGGGGCCATCGGGAGCCGAGAAGAAGGAGCGGCGATAGGCGGCGGCGACGATCTCGGTACAGCCCTTGGACGCGCTATAGGGATCGGCGCCGCCCAGCGGATCGGTTTCGCGGTAGGGCCAGACCCATTCGCGGTTTTCATAGCATTTGTCGCTGGTGACGACGAGGATCGCCTTGAGCGAGGGCATGGCGCGCGCGGCTTCAAGCACCACGGCGGTGCCGACGACATTGGTGTGAAAGGTTTCGACCGGCGCGGCATAGGAGGGCCGCACCAGCGCCTGCGCCGCCATGTGGATGAGAATTTCGGGTTCCGCGCCCACGCAGGCCGCAGCGAATTGTTCGGCCGAGCGGATATCGGCGATGCGGTGATCGACCAGCCGGTCCAGCCCGACACTGGCGAAGAAGGACGGCCCCGCAGGCGGGGCGAGCGCGATACCCGTCACCCGCGCGCCGAGCGATGCGAGCCAGAGGCTGAGCCACCCGCCCTTGAAGCCGCTATGCCCCGTGACGACGATGTTCTTTCCGCGAAACGCGCCGGAAAATGTAGCGTCATGCATGGATATAGTGCGCCGATGCCGGAACTTTTGTGTCGTGAAAATGGAGCCAGGGCGGCGCGCCCTTTTCGGCCAGCCCCTCCAGCGTATCGCGATCGCGCACCGTATCCATCGGGTGCCAGAAGCCCTTGTGCTTATAGGCAAAAAGCTGACCATCCTGCGCCAGCCGACCGAGTGGCCCCTGTTCCAACGGTTCCTCGTCCCCCTGCAGATAATCGAGCACGCCGGGTTCGAAGACGAAGAAGCCGCCATTGATCCAGGTTTCGTATTTCTGGACCTTTTCGGTGAACTCGACGACCTGATTGCCCTGAAGCTCGAGATTGCCGAAGCGCGCGGGCGGCTGCACCGCGGTGACCGTGGCGAGCCCGCCATGGGCGCGGTGAAAGGCGAGCAGCGCATCGATATCGACATTGCCGACGCCATCCGAATAGGTGACCATGAAGGTCTCGTTATCCAGCCAGTCGCGCAGGCGGCGCAGGCGGCCGCCCGTCATCGTCAACTGGCCGGTATCGACGACCGAGACGTTCCAGTCGATCGACTGGGTGGGCCGCAGCGTCATCCCGCCATTGCCGAGCGCGACCGTGAAATCATTCGTCAGCAGATGAAGTTCGTGAAAGAAGCTTTTGATAAGCATGCATTTATACCCGCATGCCACGATGAAATCATGATGCCCCCAATGGCTGTAGATATCCATGACATGGAGCATGATCGGCCGCCCGGCGACCTCGACCATCGGCTTTGGAATGCGGCTCGTTTCCTCAGCAAGCCGTGAACCGAGCCCGCCCGCCAGAAGTACCGTCTTCATCTGGGATGCCCCCTTCTCCATGCCGGCTCGGCCCCGTTCGGGACCGGCGATCCGGCTTCGGAAGACATCCTACATCCCAACCACCCCGACCGGACGGGCGCAGGAGAGGTACGCAAGGGGAGCTATCAACTATGGGGGGCACCTCCCCCCTTGGTTTGCGTGGGGATTTTTACCTCGGAGATTGGCAAATTTGACTGTCTTTAAGGATTACGTCGCAAGGCGCGCTTGTTTGACAGCGCGCCGTGCATAGTTTTGCGCCATGCGGATCGCTTTCGTACTGGCCGGCCTTGGCGCCGGGGGCGCCGAACGCGTGGTCAGCCTGATCGCATCCAGATGGGTGGAATGGGGCTGGCAGGTCAGCGTCATCGCTTTCGATGCCCCGCAGGACCCGGTTTTCCACGCCTTTGCGCCTGGGGTGGAGTTTATCCGCCTCGCCATTCCGAGCAGCGGCCTGGGTGCGGTGATCGGGCGCGCGCAGCAGCTGCGCGCCGCGCTGAACCGCTTGTCCCCCGATGTGACGATTTCCTTCCTGACCAAGATCAATGCGCTGACGCTGCTCGCCACGCTGGGCACGGGGCTGCGCGTGATCGTATCCGAACGGAACAATGCGCGGCTGCAGGCGGTGAACCCGGCGTGGAAGATCGCGCTGGCGCTGCTGTATCGCCGCGCGCGGCAGATCGTGATCCAGACCGAGGCGAGCCGCGCCGCGCTGCCCGCGCCCGACCGATTGCGCGCGACGACCATTCCCAACCCCGTGTTGACCCCAGTGGCGACCATCCCTGCCCCCGCCGATCCGCCGCCGATCATCACCGCAGTGGGCCGGCTGACGCATCAAAAGGGGTTCGACCGGCTGATCGACGCCTTTGCCCGGATTGCGCAGCGCCATCCCGCGTGGCGGCTTGTCATCTGGGGTGAAGGCCCGGCGCGCGCCAAATTGGTCGCTCATGCGGCGTCGCTGGGGCTGGCCGAGCGCATCGCGTTTCCGGGCTTGAGCCCGACACCTGGCGACTGGGTGCACCAGAGCGGGCTCTTCGTACTGCCTTCTCGCTTCGAAGGCTTTCCCAATGTGCTGGCGGAGGCGATGGCGGCGGGGCTGCCCGCAATCGCCTTTGACTGCGACTATGGCCCCGCCGAGATGATCACGCACGGCGAGGATGGGCTGCTCGTCCCCCAGAACAGCGTCGCCGGACTGAGCCGCGCGATCGATGCGCTGCTGTCTGCCCCCGAGCAGCGCCGCGCGCTGGGCATGGCGGCGCGCCGGTCGATCACCAAATTCGCGATGGACCCGATCATCGAGCGCTGGACCAATTTGGTGATCACGCCCGATTTTCCCGATGGCACACCGCCAGCCACGCGGCGCGCGGCGCAAGGCTCAGTTGTCGGGCGTGACGACCGCGGCGCCGTCCGAGCGGACATAGAGGCGTAGATCGCCCTCGCGTGCGCGGGCCCCCGGAAACACCACCTCGCGATAGCCGCGCGCCTGAGCATAGCGGGTAAAGCCGTCATCCAGCTCCCCCTCAAGCCCGACGAGAATGGCGGCGGGCGGATCAGCATCGAGGAGCGCGGGCAGCCCTTGGGGTGAGACGGCGGCATAATGGCGGCGCTGCTCCGCCGGGATGCTCGCGGCGACGCGGTAGACAAAGGGGCCGGCCGAAAGTTCACGGTAGATGGGGCGGCCGCCCTCGAGCGCATAGAGCGGGGCTAGCGTTGCGATCCGGGTGCCTTCATCCCCGCTCAATTGCGCAATCTGGGCGGCGGCGGCGTGGATGCGCAGGCCCGTCCACTGCGCGGGGCGCACGAGATCGAAGAGCGAGGGCGCAAGGCGCGATGCGCCGCCGACCATGCCGAGCAGCCCGAGCGCGACGAGCAGCGGCACCATCATCCGCCGGGGCGCCACCGGGAGCGGCGCAAAGGCGAGGATGAAGAGCAGCAGGATGAAGGCGATGGGCGGGACGTAATAATGCGGGAACGCCGGGGTGGGCACGAAGGAGACCGCCATGCCGGCAAGGACGAGCGCGAGCGCAACCCAGATCGGCCAGGGCTGGCGCCAGCCCCCCGCCCCCGCAAGACCGCGCGCGAGGAGGAAGGCGAGCGCACCGGTGAGCGCGAGGAGGATGTTGCCCGAAAGCCATATCCCCTCGGCAAGAATTACCTTGCCGGCGATCCCCATCACCTTGGGAACATCGAGCCCCTGCCAATGCGCGACGTGGAGATCGGTGAAATAATACAGCGTGTGCGCGAAGAAGCCCGCGGGATCGGAGAGGAGATAATAAAGCGTGGGCAGCGCGCCGATCCCCCCGCCCAGCGCAAGCGGCAGGGTGACGAGGAGGAGGCGACGGGGCAGCGAAAGCCCGCTTGGGACGAAGAGCGAGGCGACCGCAAAGGGGATCGCCAGAAAGACGTAATTGGCCTTGAACCCGATCGCGAGCGAGAGGAGCAGCCCGCCGAGCGCGACAAGGCCGGGGCGCAAGGGCGCCGCCTCCACCCCGCGCAGAAAGGCGTAGAAGCCCCAGAGCGCGAAGGTCATCGGCGCGAAATTGTTGCTGGCGAGCACCCCCGGCGAACCGAGCAGCGTGGCATTGCCGAACAGCAGGATGATGGCGACGAGCCCGACGAGCCGGCTGCGCGCATGATCGCGCGCGATGCACCAGAGCGCCGCCCCCGCCGCGAGCCAGAAAGTGAAGGTGAGCAGCCGCGCGACGAGGAGATAATGGTCGGTTCCCGTCAGCTGGAATACGCCGCTCAGCAGCCAGGGATAGTTGGGCAGATGGTTGAAACCGAGATCGGCATAGAGCCGCCCGTCGGAGAGCAGGATGCCCGCCGCCATGAAGAGCTGTTCGTCATGCTGGAGCGGATAGGCCATGATCCGCCCGAACAGCGCGAGCGCCATCACGACAAGCGCGGCGGAGAGCAGCGCATTGACGCGCGCCACCACCCCCTCCCCGGCCCTGCGCCCCGCCATAGGCGGCCTGCGCCATGGCCAGCCGGCCGCGGCCCGGCGATGGTTGCTGGCGATATCCATGGCTGTCCCCTGTCTGGCCCTGTCTGGCATCACCGCCAAGATGGCATGGGGAGAAACGGGGCGACATTGCGCAACCGCATGAGCGCGGCGGCAAAAGGGGGTATAATGCGCAGCCCAGCGGCTTGCCCCTAGGCCCTTGGCTCTCCATATTCGCGCCATGACGGCATTATCCATTCTCGATGTATCGACCATCGCCGAGGGCAGCACCGCTGGCGTTGCGCTCAACAACTCGCTCGACATGGCGCGCCACGGCGAAAAGCTGGGTTACAAGCGCTTCTGGATGGCCGAGCATCACGGCATGCACGGGATTGCGAGCGCGGCGACCGCAGTGGCGCTGGCGCATGTTGCGGCGGGGACATCGACCATCCGGATCGGCGCGGGCGGGATCATGCTGCCCAATCATTCGCCGCTGGTGATCGCCGAGCAGTTCGGCACGCTCCATGCTCTGCATCCGGGGCGGATCGACCTTGGGCTGGGCCGCGCGCCGGGATCGGACATGCGCGTCGCGCGCGCGCTGCGCCGCAACCTCGACACCGATCCGCACCAATTCCCGCGCGATGTGGTGGAGCTGCAGGCCTATTTCGCCGCCAACCCGGAACTGGGCATCCACGCCGTGCCCGGCGCGGGCGAGAATGTGCCGCTCTATATCCTCGGATCGAGCCTGTTTGGCGCGCATCTGGCGGCGGCGCTTGGCCTGCCTTATGCCTTTGCCTCGCATTTCGCGCCCGCGCAGCTCGACGAGGCGATCGCCGTCTATCGCAGCCAGTTCACCCCCTCTGCCCAGCTTTCGCGCCCCTATGTGATCGCCGGGTACAACGTCTATGCCGCCGAAACCGACGCCGAGGCCGAGCTGCTCGCCACATCGGTCCAGCAGATCTATGTCGCGCTGCGCACCGGCGAGCCGCGCCAGCTGCCGCCGCCCGTGCCCAATTACCGCGCGACGCTGCCGCCCCCCTCGGTCGCGCTGCTCGATCATATGCTGAATGCCTCGGCCGTGGGCAGCCCCGAGACGATCCGCCGGCAGATGGGTGCCTTTATCGAACGCACGCAGGCCGACGAACTGATCATCGCGTGCCAGATGTTCGACCATGAGGCGCGCAAGCGTTCCTACGAGATCACGATCGAGGCGCGCGATGCGCTTGCCAGCGCCCCGGCCATGGCAACTAATTGAGGAAATTCATAACTTTGATCGCTTTTACAAATCATTAATAATTAGCTTGCAGCGCGAGAGAAATCGGATAGCAGCACCTGCGACCAGATATTTGCCAAGGCAGCCAAAGCCATGACAACACCGATATTGACGCCGATCCTGCAGGAAGAGTTCGTAAGCGGTATCCACACCCTTGCCGCAAAGGTGCGGGCGAGCGGATGGATTCCGGATTTCATCATCGGGATCGGCCGTGGGGGCCTGGTTCCGGGGGTGTATCTTTCGCATGCGATGGATGTGCGGATGCTTTCCATCGACTATTCCTCGAAAATCTATGGCTTTGGCGAGCAGTTGCTGGCCGAGGTCGCGCTCCGCTCGGCTTCGGGGGAGAAGGTGCTGCTGGTCGACGACATCAACGACAGCGGCAACACGATCTGCGTGCTGCGCGAGGCGATCGAAGCGGCGGGCGGCGATCTTAGCAACGTCCGCGTCGCGGTGATGATCAACAATGTCAGCTCGATCGAGCAGGTCGATTATTCGGTACAGACGATCGACCGCAAAGTGACCAAGGACTGGTTCGTCTTTCCGTGGGAAGCCGTCGGCACCCAGGAGCATATCGAACGCGACGCCGCCGAGGAACCCAGCCGCACCGCATGAGGCGCGCGCGCTTCGCCGCGTTTACACCTTGGGCTGCCATCCCCATAACCGGGGCGATCCCCCATTGATGGATGCGGCGCCCCTATGTCCTTTACCGAGCGGTTCGACCTTGCCCTGCCCCTGATCCAGGCGCCGATGGCGGGGGTATCGACACCCCGGATGGCGGCTGCGGTGTGCGAGGCCGGCGGGCTTGGCTCGATCGCGGTCGGCGCGACCGATGCGGCGGGCGCGCGCGCGATGATCGAGGACGTGCGCGGGCGCACGGCGCGGGCGTTCAACGTCAATCTGTTCGCCCATGGCACCGCGAGGGCGGATCCCGTGCGCGAGGCCGCATGGCTCGAATGGCTCGCGCCGCGGTTCGCCGAATTCGGCGCCGAACCGCCCGCGCAGTTGCGCACCATCTACAAGAGCTTTGCCGACGACCCCGACATGCTCGCGCTGCTCATCGAACTGGCGCCGCCCGTCGTCAGCTTTCATTTCGGACTGCCCCCCGCTGAAGCACTGGCGGCGCTCCGCGCGCGGGGCATCTATCTGATGGCGACCGCGACCAGCCTTGCGGAAGCACGGGCGATCGAGGCGGCGGGGATCGACGCCGTCGTCGCGCAGGGGATCGAGGCGGGCGGCCACCGGGGCGTTTTCGATCCAAACGCACCCGACGATGCGCTTGGCAGCTTCGCACTAACCCGGCTGCTGGTGCGCGAGGCCGGATTGCCCGTGATTGCTGCGGGCGGGATCATGGACGGGGCCGGGATTGCCGCCGCGCGCAATCTCGGCGCGGTTGCGGCGCAGCTCGGCACCGCGTTCATCGCCTGCCCGGAATCGGCGGCGGACGATGGCTATCGCGCCGCGCTGACGGGGCCAGCCGCGTATCACACGGTGCTGACGCCGCTCATTTCGGGCCGCCCGGCGCGCGCGCTTCCCAACCGCTTCACCGCGCTCGCCGCCCCATACGGCGGGCGAACCCCGCCCGATTATCCCATCGCCTATGATGCTGGAAAGGCGCTCCACGCCGCCGCCAGGGCGCGCGGCGAACACCGCTTTGGCGCGCATTGGGCCGGACAAGGCGCCCCCCTCGCCCGCAATATGCCCGCCGCCGAACTGGTGCAGACGCTGCGGCGGGAGTTTGAGGGATGTGGGGGGTGAGTGGCTATGTTGTGCAAGAAGCGGGTAGACTTGAACCACCCAGACGGCTTTAAACGGCCCGATAGAAAACGACCAATTTTGGCTGCCTGACAGCATGAAGCACAATGTCCACTATGCGCCCTTGTCAGTCGCTCAAGACGGCATCTGACGATCCAGGAAGCCGCCTGTCCGGTAAGGTAGCCGAAATGATCGGCCACCAACTGGGATGAGTGGGTGCGGCCAGCTAGGTTGTGACGACCGCAAGCGTGGATCTGACCTCGCCGCACTATGACGAGAATTACAGGTTATGAATTGTTGAATCCGCCACTTTCCGCTCACTTGATCCAAATACTGAGATCTGGTGTTCCGAAATCGGGGATTTGCGTCAATCTAGCATGACCGATGACTTGACCAAGTGTAGTGAGATCAAGCGACTTCAACGGAGTGGAATGCCACTTGCCGATGACTTCCTCAATTCGAGGGCATAGCGGCTTCAACTTCTGTACGATAGCAGCATCGTCAGCTAGATCTGCGATGGCCTGGGCCCATACATGCTGAACGTTTTCCTCGCTAACTGATGGCGGCCGTTGGATACTCAATAAGACTTCCAAGGACATCGCCCGAGGTTGGTAGCATGCTGGGTTGAATACAGATGGAACCAGCAGCGACTTAATATCCGGCGATGTCTCCCCAACGATTTTATCGACCTGTTCAGCACTAAAACCCTTCATGAAGAGGCCTGGATAAACGTTCTTCCAAATCTGAAGAAGACCAATTTCCCCTATGGATATCGTGGCACACCTTTGTGCCACCAAATATTCGTAGGACTGTTGATCAGTCTCTAAATCATCCAATAATTCATCTATATATGAATTCAAATGCGCGCAGAATGAGGTTAAATTATTGACTCGAAAATTCTGCGTAAACCTCGAAAAAAATACGAATGCAAGTTCGCTTATTTCATTTCTAGTGAGCCGCGATATAATTGTAATCGCCTCATTTATTGCAAAAGCGCGGCGTGATCCGGTGCCCTCACTCGACCTTTTGGCGATGAGATCAACCAAGGTTCCATGCGTTTCCGTATCGCCCGTTCGGGCATAGGCGCGTTGTGCCTCAATGACAACGTGCTGGAAGTCAGGATCAGAAAAGGCCTCTCTCTTGCTTGCAGCATCCTCGTCGAAACGCTTCATTATGCTTTCTTCGAACGCTTTAAGTCTGACCTCCATCACGGCTGCAGCGGTTGCTGCTAACTTCGGCATCTGGTCGGCCAACGACTCCACAATAGTCCGCACATCTTCGGAACTAAGGCCTTGATGAATAATGGTGTCCCGCTGACTCTGAATAGCGGTAGCCCCTTCCCCCACCCTCTGATCTTGCCGTGAGCTCATTTGATACGATCGACCTTCGTGTCCCGGCCTGATTGGATCGAAATTGATCCTTTAGCGGTTCGCTGTCGCTGACTGACATGGCGACGATTTATAACCGCCGCGCCAACGCGGATACTGATTATAGCCACAATCAAAGCCGCCACACCGATAACGATCTGCCATTGCCCTTCTGTCATACCCTCTGCCCTTTGCTTGCTGAGAATTCATATGCACGCGCCGTTGTTAGCAGCAAATGCAATTAGTCCCTTAAGTGAATTGGGGGCAGTTTCGGTCTCGGCGCGAAGAGACGGAATGGCTAGAGTGTAGATGCTTTCCGAACGGCAGAAAATCTCGTTAGTCGGTGACGCACCGCACCGGAAGGCGATAGGCAGCTATCTGCTGTTCCTAAGGGGTAAGTCGCCATTCCGAGATCGGCCAAACGCTGCCATTACCCTGCTGTTTCTGAGTGCCCCTCCCCCCACCTAACGCCGTTTACCCTGATGGCGGATATTGGCAGGCCGCCCCCGGCGGACGATGGGGCGGCCGCGTTTGTCGCGGCCGCTTTTGGGGCGGGTGTTGCCGTAGCTGCCCTCGGGGAGTTCGAAGCGGAGCGCGCCGTTGACCGGGTTGGCTTCGGCGAGGCGCAGCTGGAGGCGCTGGCCGAGCGTGTAGCGGGTTTCGGTGTCGTCGCCGATCAGGCTCTGGCTCGCCTCGTCATAGCGGAAATATTCGTCGCCCAGATCGCGCGCAGGAACGAGGCCGTCGCCCCCTAGCCCTTCCACCGTCGCGAAGAAGCCGAAGCTCTGCACCCCGGTGATCCGCACGTCGAGGATCTGGCCGATCTTTTCGCTGAGATAGGCGGCGACATAGCGATCGACGGTATCGCGTTCGGCCTCCATCGCGCGGCGTTCGAGCTGGCTGATCAATTCGCCCACCCGGCCCATCGCGCCCGCATCCTCGGCCGAGAGCGCGCCGTCCCCCAACCCGTAAGCCGCCGTGAGCGCGCGGTGGACGAGCAGATCCGCATAGCGGCGGATGGGCGAGGTGAAATGCGCATAGGAGCCGAGCGACAGGCCGAAATGGCCGTGATTTTCGGGCGCATAATAGGCCTGGGTCTGGGTGCGCAGGATCTGTTCCATCACCTGCGGCTTGAAATCGGCATCCCCCACCCGCGCGATGACGCGGTTGAAGGTCTGCGGCTTGATCACCTGCCCCAGCGCGAATTCGATATCGAAGGTCTTGAGATATTCCTTGAGCGCAGCGAGCTTTTCGCGCGCGGGCGGCTCGTGCACGCGGTACATGACGGGCGCCTTCTTCGCCTCGAGCGCCTTGGCGGCGGCGACGTTGGCGGCGATCATATAATCCTCGATCAGCTTGTGCGCATCGAGCCGTTCGCGCGGGGCGACCGAGAGGATGCGCCCCATTTCATCGAGCACAACGCGGCGTTCGGGCAGATCGAGATCGAGCGGCTCGCGGTTCTCGCGCGCCTTGTTGAGCGCGCGCCAGCACGCCCAGAGCGGCTTGAGCGCGCCTTCGACCAGCGCGGCATCGACGCCGTGCCCCGCGAGATCGGCGGGATCGAGGCTGCAGGGCGAAGAGGACACCTCGGTGCCGCCGGCGCATGCGGCGCTGGCATCGATCGCGGCCTGCGCGTTTTCATAGGCGATGTTCGCCGCGAGCCGGACGATGGCGCGGGTGAAGCGCCAGGACTTGATCTCCCCGTCCTTCGAAATCCGCAAATGGCAGGCCATGGCGGCGCGGTCTTCGCCCGCCTTCAGCGAGCACATATCGGCCGAGAGGTTTTCGGGGAGCATCGGCACGACGCGATCGGGGAAATAGACGCTGTTGCCGCGGCGGCGCGCCTCGCGATCGATCGGCGAGCCGGGGCGGACATAGAAGCTGACATCGGCGATGGCGACGATCGCCTGCCAGCCGCCCTTGTTCGCGGGATCCTCATCGGGCGCGGCCCAGACGGCATCGTCATGGTCGCGCGCGTCGACGGGA
The DNA here is from genome assembly GCF_033025475.1 of Sphingomonas sp. C3-2. NCBI lineage: Bacteria > Pseudomonadati > Pseudomonadota > Alphaproteobacteria > Sphingomonadales > Sphingomonadaceae > Sphingomonas > Sphingomonas sp. C3-2. The sequence continues at coordinate 3,344,713 of NZ_CP130322.1, read as the reverse complement.
TCGATCGCAAGGATGGGAAGATGGCGCAGGTCTTCGCGGTCCTTGGTGATGTCGTAATCAGCGACGCGGCGCCCCTCTGCGATCACCTCTTCGGAGAAGATGTGCGGGATGCCGAGCTTGTGGATCGCGATGAGCGAGAAGCTGCGCGGTTCAAACGGATCGCCCAGACGCTGCGTGACGCGCGCGGTGATGCGCGGCGGACGCCCGGTCTTTTCGGCGAGGACGAGATCGCCCGCCTCGGCGCCGCCCGCATCGGACACCGCCATGTCGCGCCGTTCCTTCTTGTCCAGCCCCTTCAGCCAGAGCTTGCCGCCTTCATCGTGCAGCACCCCCATGATGAGTTCGGAGCCGCGCGCCAGTTGCTTGAGCGGATGGGCGATCCAGCCCTTCCCCGCTTCCTCGGTGCGCGCGAGGATACGGTCCCCCACCCCCAGCGCGCCCTTGCGGCTCTTTTCCTTGACGCGCAGCCGCGGCTCGGGGCCCGAGGCCTCCCAGCGTTCGGGCACGGCCCAGGCCTGCCCGGCATCGTCGACATCGGTGACGCGCAGCACGGTGACCTTGGGGATGCCGCCCATCTTGTGGAAGGCACGGCCGGGGGCGATATCGACCAGCCCCTCATCGGTCATGTCCTTCAAGAGCGCCTTGAGCGCGATCTTTTCGGCGCCCCCCAGCCCGAAAGCCTTGGCGATTTCGCGCTTGCCGGCGGGCTGATCGGATTTCGTGATGAAATCGAGAATCTGTTTGGGGGTCGGCAGCGTGCCGCGCTTTTGCTTAGACATTCTGCTCACATAGGCTTTCGCAGGCCGACGTCCAACGGCTAAGAAGATAGCGATGCACTATGATCTCCTGATCGTCGGCGGCGGCATCAACGGAACCGCCATTGCGCGCGAGGCGGCGCTGAACCGGCTGTCGGTCCTGCTCGTCGAGCGCGACGATCTGGCGGCGCACACCTCCTCCGCCTCGACCAAGCTCATTCACGGCGGGCTGCGCTATCTGGAATATTATGAATTCGCGCTGGTGCGCGAGGCGCTGAAGGAGCGCGAGCGGCTGCTGGCGGCGGCGCCGCACCTCATCCACCCGCTGCCCTTCGTGCTGCCCCATGCGCATGCGGTGCGCCCCTGGTGGCTCGTCCGGCTGGGGCTGTATCTTTACGACTGGATCGGCGGGCGGATCAGCCTGCCCCGATCACGCGGGCTGCGGCGGGGCGATGCGGCCTATACCGTGCCGCTGAAGGACGTGCATCGGGGGTTCGTCTATTCGGACTGCCAGGTAGACGATGCGCGGCTGACGCTGGCCAATGCGATCGACGCCGCTGAAAATGGCGCGGAAATCCGCACGCATGTGGCGCTGATCTCTGCTGCGCGCGACGGGGAGCAGTGGCAGGCGCGGCTGTCCGACGGAAGCATGGTGGCCGCGCGCGGGCTGGTGAATGCGGGCGGGCCCTGGGTGACCGAGGTGCTCAAAAGCGCGGGCGGACACAGCACGAGCCGGGTGCGGTTGGTGAAGGGCAGCCATATCGTGGTGCCGCGCCTGTTCGAGGGGCAGCACGCTTATATGCTGCAACAGCCCGACCGCCGGATCGTCTTCGCGATCGCCTGGGAAGGCCAGACGCTGATCGGGACCACCGATATTGCCGTGGAGACGGCCGGGGACGCGCGGATTACGGACGATGAGATCGCCTATCTCTGCGCGGCGGCGAACCGCTATTTCACCGCAAAGATCGGGCCGGGCGACGTCGCCTCAAGCTATGCCGGGGTGCGGCCGCTCTATGATGACGGCGCCAAGGAGAGCAAGGCGGTAACGCGCGATTATGTGCTGGAGCTGGACGGTGACGGCCCCGCGCTGCTGAGCGTGTTCGGCGGCAAGATTACCACCGCGCGGCATCTGGCGGAGGACGCGCTGGAACGTCTGGCGCCCGCCATGGGGTTCGCCGCGCAACGGGTGACCCGCAGTCGCGCCTTTCCGGGCGGCGATATCGCCGATTTTACGGCCTTTCTGGCGGACGTGCGCGCGCGCTGGCCGTTTCTGGGCGATGCAAGGTCCGACCGGATGGCGCGCGCCTATGGCACAAGGCTGTACGAGATGCTGGCGGCGGTGCGCAGCGCGGCGGACATGGGCACCCCGCTTGGCGCCGGGTTCACCGCGCTGGAGGCGGACTGGATGCGCACACGCGAATGGGCGCAGAGCGCCGAGGACTGCCTGTACCGCCGCAGCAAGCTGGGGCTGCACATGACGGCGGACGAACGCGCGGCGTTCACGCGCTGGTGGGGCGAGACGGCTGACGTTCGCGATGTGAGAACGGACGCAGGTCGCGCGCGTTAGTTTTTGAATATCGGCCGATTACTCTGAAGCGTCAGGCGCGCGCTCGACGGGCGCTTGCGATCGTTTGGCTTCGTTTTTCTTCTGCTTGTCCTTATCGTAATGCCACTTGATGGCGAAGAACATGCAGGTGCCGAACGCGCCAACCTTGAATATAACGAAGACTATCGGAACCCATTCCATCGCTTTTACCTAACGCTCTCTATCGTGAGGTGCCCTGCCTCAAAACGCTGCTTCAGGTTGAAACCTGCTGCTGGGCATCACCCCCTATGCGTATCTCTGCGATGCCCTTGCGCGGATCATCACCCGCGCTGACACCGATCCGATCGACGTTATCTTCCCCTACGCCCGGGGGGATAGGCCGTGCAAGCTTTGTTCGAACCAAAAGCATCTCAGGCCCCGCCTAGCCCGCCGGTTCGAAGCGAAGCCAGCCCGCAAGGCGCGGCGCATTGCCGGGATCGGAGGGGTGATTGACCCCGTCATTGACGGGGACTTCGGGAAAATCGAACGGGCCGAGGCCCTCCAGACAGGCGACGTTGACGCCATATTCCTGCGGGTTTGAGCGCCGCTGATGATGGGTGTAGATACCGCAGCGCGAACAGAAGAAATGCTGCGCGGTGCCGGTGTTGAACCGGTAGAGCGTGAGCAGATCCTGCCCCTCGGTGATGGTAAGCCCGCCCAGCGCGGCGGATACGGCGACCGCGCCGCGCATCTGGCAATAAGAGCAGGTGCAGCGCCGCGCGGTGCGCAGCCCGTTTTTCAGCTGGACATGGAATTTCACGCCGCCGCAGTGGCAGGCCCCGTCCAGTTCCGAAACATCGAGGTCCATCGAACCGCCTCCCCTCCCCATCACCATGCGATGATGGAAGCGGGAAGGACAAAGCGCAATCGCGAAGCGCGACGATCAGCCGACCGCCTGGAGCCATTCCCCCACCATGCGCTGCCCCGCATCGACCGCCGAGGGGCCGATCCGCGCATAATCGGCGCGCAGGCCGTGCGGGCACAGGCCAAGCTGGTCGAGACTGTCCTGCGACTGATCGATCCACGCCTCTATCCGCGGATCGAGCCCCATTTCAGCGTGGAACTGGAGCGCCAGCACGTTACGCCCGCGCCGGAACGCCTGATGCGGATAGCGCGGGGTGGAGGCGAGCAGTTCAACATTGTCGGGCAGGTCGAACGTGTCGCCATGCCATTGCAGGATATGCTGATCGGCGAGATGCGCGACCGGCGAGCGGATGCCATTGTCGTTGATCGCGAGCGGATAGAAACCGATTTCCTTTTCCGGCCCCTGATAGACGCGCGCGCCGAGCGCGGCGGCGATCATCTGCGCGCCAAGGCAGACGCCGATGGTGGGCCGATCAGCCGCCATGCGTTCGGCGAGCCGCTCAATCTCGTGCACGATCCAGGGATTTTCCGCATGCTCGTACACCCCCATCGGGCCGCCCATGAGCAGGACGAGATCGGGCGAGACGAGATCGACGCCCGGAAATTCGGGGTCGGACACATCGATCCGTTCGATCGTGTAGCCCGCAGCCTCAACCGGCGCACGAAAGCCGGCAATGCCTTCGTAAGGAACGTGACGAACGATAAGGGCGCGTTTTGACATGGTCTTCCGGTGATCCGGTCAGCGTTGATGACATGCAATGTCTAACCAGACGCGGCGCCATGGCAAAAACAGAAGTGATGAAAGCGCTGATAATTTTTCTATCGTATAGATAGAAAAGGCGCATGCGGCGGGAGCGGGCCAATGCCCTGGCCCCACCGCATGCGCCCGAAAGGATCAGTACGCGCGGGCGACCAGAATGCGTTCGACCGCCGGTTCGCCGGTAAAGATGCAGGCGCCATCCGCAGGCTGCGCATCCTGCGCGGTGTTGCGGATGGTGAGCTTGAGCGCCTTCAGCCGTTCGACGACCTTGTCGAGCGCCTCGCCGGTGGGCTTGGCCCACTGCACCTCTACCCAGCCGGGGAATTTCTTGCCCGAGGTGTAGAAGGCTTCCAGTTCGGCAAAGTCGGTGACGCCGCGGACGATATTCGCGTCCTGGCGCGCCTTTGCCTCGGCATAGAGGTTGTTCTGGATGTCGACGAGCGTTTCAGCGGCCTGCGCGACGAAATCGGCGCGCGGCAGGAAGGCCGAAGCGGGCTTGCCGGCTTCGTTGTACAGGCGATCACGGCGGAGCACGGCGACATTGCCCTGCGCCAGATCGCGCGGGCCGACCTCGACGATGAGCGGTGCACCCTTCTTCACCCACGACCAGCGCTTGTTCGACGCCTTCTGCGCGCGGGCATCGACCATCGCGCGAACCGGTTCGCCGAAGGCGGACTGGGCGTTCAATTCCTTTGCCAGCGCCTTGCAATAATCGAGGATCGCTTCGTCCTCGTCATTGTCGCGCAGCATCGGCACGATCACGATCTGCCAGGGCGCGATCACCGGCGGCGCGCGCAGGCCATCGTCATCGCCATGCGTCATGATGACGCCGCCGATCATGCGGGTGGAGACGCCCCAGCTGGTCGTCTGCGCCAGTTCAAGCTCGCCTTCCTTGTTCTGGAAGCGGATATTCTGCGCCTTGGAGAAGGTGGTGCCGAGGAAATGCGAGGTGCCCGCCTGGAGCGCCTTGCCGTCCTGCATCATCGCTTCGATCGAATAGGTGGCATCGGCGCCGGGGAAGCGTTCATTTTCCGGCTTTTCGCCGGCCACGACGGGCATGGCGAGGCAGGATTCGGAGAAATTCCGATAGACCTCGAGCATCTTGAGCGTTTCTTCGAGCGCTTCTTCGCGGCTGGAATGGGCGGTGTGCCCTTCCTGCCAGAGGAATTCGGTGGTGCGCAGGAACATGCGCGTGCGCATTTCCCAGCGGACGACGTTCGCCCACTGGTTGACGAGCACGGGCAGATCGCGCCAGCTCTGCACCCAGCGCGAAAAGGCCGTGCCGATGACGGTTTCGGAAGTGGGGCGAACGACCAGCGGTTCTTCAAGCTTCGCCTCGGGATCGGGGATGAGCGTGCCGTCCTTCGCGGTCAGGCGATGATGCGTGACGACCGCCATTTCCTTGGCGAAACCATCGACATGCTCAGCTTCCTTGGCGAAATAGCTCAAGGGAATGAAGAGCGGGAAATAGCAGTTTTCGTGGCCCGTGCGCTTGATCTCGGCATCGAGCAGCTTCTGGATACGTTCCCACAGGCCATAGCCCCAGGGACGAATGACCATGCAGCCGCGCACGCCGGATTCCTCGGCAAGATCGGCTTCCGAGACAACCGCCTGATACCAGGCGGCGAAATCCTGTTCGCGGGTGACGGGCAACGCGTGTTTCATGGTTCTCTTTCGATAGACGTTCGCCATCGCGCTTAAGCAGTTCGCGACCGGGTTTCAACCGGATCGTCCTTGATCCGGACGGTCCAGCCTATAAAGCATTGGCATGAGTCAGAATCCAGCGCATCGCGAACGTCCCTTCTACGCGCTGGGACTGCGCCTTGCGGCGATCTTCTGCCTTTCGACCATGTCGGCGCTGATCAAGATCGCCTCCGAGCGCGGCGCGCATCTGTTCGAGATCATGTTCTTTCGCCAGGGGATGGCGGTGCCGATCGTCGTTGCGTTCGTGATGATGGGACCGGGCATCCAGTCGCTCGCGACGCGGCGGATCGGCGCGCACATCTCGCGCACCGCGGCGGGGGTTATCGGGATGATCGCCAATTTCGGCGCGGTGATCCTGCTACCGCTGGCCGAAGCGACGACGCTGCAGTTCACGGTGCCGATCTTTGCCACGCTGCTGTCGGTGATGATGCTGCGCGAAATGCCCGGCATCCACCGCTGGGGCGCGGTAATCGTCGGTTTTGTCGGCGTGCTGATCGTCGTCCAGCCCGGTGCGGGGGGCGATCATTTCCCGCTTTACGGCGCAGCGGTGGGGCTGTTCGCGGCGTTCATGGTGGCGTTTATCAGTATCTTGCTGCGCCAGATCGGCCGGACCGAAACCGCGCCGACGACGGTGTTCTGGTTCTCGCTCCTCTCCATGCCGCCGCTGGGCATCGCCTATCTCTTCGTCGCGCAATCACACGACCCCGTCACTTGGGCGCTGCTGCTCGCGATCGGCGTGATCGGCGGGCTGGGCCAGATGGCGCTGACCGCCGCGCTGCGCTGGGCCCCGGTATCGCTGGTGGTGCCGATGGACTATTCGGCGCTGATCTGGGCCACGCTATATGGCTGGGTGTTCTTTGCGATGTTGCCGACGCCCGCGACCTGGATCGGGGCGCCGATCATCATCGCAAGCGGACTTTACATCGTGTGGCGCGAGCACCGTCTGGCGCGCGCCAACACGGTGGCGGCAACCACATCACAACCGAGCTGATCACGACCAAGATGGCCAAGACCGAAATCGCCTTTCTGTTCATCGGTGGCACGCACCATGTGGCGCATGTTGCCCCCGTGGCCGCCGAACTGAGCCGCCGGATGCCAGATGCACACGTACGCTGCCTCCACGCCGACCCGGAAACGGGCAAGGCCATTGCCGAGGTGGCGCGCGCGATGGAGGCCCCGGCCCTGTCGATCGAGGAAGTCGCCATTCCGGCGAGCGGCCACTGGCTGGCGCGTATCACCGGGCGCAAGACCGCGACCAAGGGGCCGCTGCTGCTGCGCTTTGCCCGGATGCTGCGCAAAGCGACGGTGATCGCGACGCCCGAGCGAACATCGGCCGCGCTGAAGACGTTTCACCTGACGCGCGCGCCGCTCATCCATTTCCGCCACGGCGCGGGCGACCGCGCGCCCAAGTCGGAAAAGCGGTTAAAGGCATTCGACCTGATCCTCGTTCCCGGCGAAAAGGACACCAAGCGCGCGGTGGAGGCACAGGCGATCCCGCGCGAAAGGCTGGTCGAGATCGGTTATGTGAAGCTCGATTATCTGGCGCGCGGGGCGGCGTCCCGCCCGCCGCTGTTCGACAATGACCGGCCGGTAGTACTCTACAACCCGCATTTCGACCCGGCGATTTCATCGCTGGATGCGGCGCGCGAGGTGATCGCGGCGTTCGCAGCGCAGGATCGGTATAATCTTGTCTATGCCCCGCATATCCGCGCGTCCGACGACATGTCGGCAGAAACCATGGCCGCGTGGCAGGCGCTGGCGATACCGGGCCAGATCATGATCGACCTGCGTTCCCCCCGACTGACGGACATGACCTATACGCTGGGCGCCGACATCTATCTGGGCGACGTATCGAGCCAGTTTTACGAATTCATCGCGCAGCCGCGCCCGGCCGCCTTCCTGAACACGCACGGCGTGGCCTGGGAAACTGACCTGCGCTACGCCAACTGGCATCTGGGCGAAGTGGCGAACGGCCCCGCCGACATGATCGCCGCGATCGACCGCGCGGTGGCCGGCCATGACACCACGGCCCCGCGCCAGCGCGCGGCCGTGGAATATGCCATGGGGCGCTGGCAGGGCGCGATCGCGCGCGCGGCCGACGCGGTGATGGCCGCGATCAGGCGATAAGCCCGGCCATCGCCTCCACCACCGCGTCCACATCCAGCCGGTAGGCGCGGTAGAGATCGGGAAGATCGCCGGTCTGGCCGAAGCGATCGGTGCCGAGCGGCACCACGCGCTGGCCGCGCACGCCGCCGAGCCATGAGAGCGCGGCGGGCGCACCGTCGAGCAGCGTCACCAGCCCGGCCCCTTGAGGCAGCACGGACAGGAGCGTTTCGACATGCGCCGGGGTGCGCGCGCCATCCGTCCAGCGCCGTGCCTCGGCGGCGGACCAATCACGGTGGAGAAGATCGGGCGAGGTGATCGCGAGCAGGCCGAGGCCGGGCATGTCCTCTGCCATCGCGTCCCATGCAGCCAGGGCCTCGGGCGCCAGCGCGCCCATATAGACGATTGCGGCCTGCGCGCCCGCCCCCGGTTTTTTCAGCCAGTAGCCACCCTTGACGGCATCCGCCGCCCAATCCGCGCCCTCGCGTGCGACCTGATCGATCACGCGGGTGGACAGGCGCAGATAGACGCTTTCGCCGTCCGGCTGCTGCATCAGCGCAAAGCCGTGCTGCATGAGCACCGCGAGTTCATCGACAAAGGCGGGTTCGTAATGGGTGAGCCCCGGCTGCCCCATGGCGATGAGCGGCGGGTTGATCGACTGGTGCGCGCCGCCTTCGGGCCCGAGCGTGACGCCCGAGGGCGTGGCGACGAGCATGAAGCGCGCATCCTGATAACAGGCATAGTTGAGCGCATCGAGCCCGCGCGCGATGAAGGGATCATAGACGGTGCCGACAGGGATCAGCCGTTCGCCGAAAATATCGCCCGCCAGCCCGAGCGCGGCGAGCATCAGGAAAAGGTTATTTTCCGCAATGCCAAGTTCGATATGCTGGCCCGCGCTGCTGCCGCCCCATTTTTGCGCCGAGGGAATGCGGGCCTTTAGGAACACGTCTTCGAGTTCCTGACGGCGGAAGAGCCCGCGCTGGTTAACCCAGGCACCGAGATTGGTGGAGACGGTTACGTCGGGCGAGGTGGTGACGATGCGCCGCGCAAATTCGGAGCCGCCCTTGGCGAGATCGAGCAGGATCTTGCCGAAGGCCGCCTGGGTCGACTGCTCGGCCCCCTCGGGCGTGGCGAGCGCGGGCACATCGACAGATGCTGCCCGGCCCCTTTTGGCGCGGACGAGCGGCGATGCCTCTGCCAGCGCGCGCGCCGCAGCAGCAGCATTTTCACCGAGCCCGGCCCAGGGTTCCCATTCCGCCCCCGGCGCGATGCCGAGCTGATCGCGAAACCCCTCAATCTGCGCGGGGTTCATCAGCCCGGCGTGATTGTCCTTGTGCCCGGCAAAGGGCAGACCATAGCCCTTGACCGTATAGGCGATGAAGAGCGTGGGAACATCGTCCTGGCAGGCGTCGAACGCCTCGACCAGACATTCGGCGCAGTGCCCGCCCAGATTGGTCATCAGCCGCGCCAGCGCCGCATCATCGCGCGCGGCGAGAAGATCGGCCATCCCCGGAACACCGCCCAGATCGGCGAGCAACCGCGCGCGCCAGGCCGCGCCGCCCTGATAGGTGAGCGCCGCGAATTCGACATTGGGGGTGGTTTCGATCCAGTCGCGCAAGGCTTCGCCGCCCGGCTCGCGGAAGGCCGCCTGTTGCAGCTTGCCATATTTGAGCGTGACGACGCGCCAGCCGCAGGTTTCGAAAATATCGTCGAAGCGGCGGAACATGCGGTCCGCCGTCGTCGCGTCGAGCGACTGGCGGTTATAGTCGACGACCCACCAGCAATTGCGGACCTGATGCTTATACGCCTCGATCAGGCATTCGTAGATATTGCCCTCGTCGAGCTCGGCATCGCCCATCAGCGCGATCATGCGGCCGGCATCGCCCTCTGCCAGCCCGCCATGCGCGATCAGATAATCCTGAACAAGGCTGGCAAAGGCGGTGATCGCGACGCCGAGACCGACCGACCCGGTCGAAAAATCGACGGGAATGCGATCCTTGGTGCGGCTGGGATAGCTTTGCGCGCCGCCAAGACCGCGGAAATTCTGAAGCTGCTCGCGCGACTGATTGCCGAGCAGATAATGGATGGCGTGGAGAACCGGCCCGGCATGCGGCTTGACGGCGACCTTGTCGTTGGGGCCGAGCGCATGGAAATAGAGCGCGGCCATGATCGTTGAGATCGAGGCGCAACTGGCCTGATGGCCGCCGACCTTCAGCCCGTCGCGGCTTTCGCGGACATGATTGGCATTATGGATCGTCCAGGAGGACAGCCAGCGGAGCCGTTCGTCGAGAAGCTCGATGGTCTGAATACGGTCCAGGGCGTTTTGGGTCATGTTTTCCTGAGGATTAGGGAGAGATTATTGGCCGGCATCTCGACCACCGTCTCGAATGCAAGGCCATATCTAGTAGCAACTGAAACTACATCGTCAACATCGCGCAGCCCCCATGCGGGGTTGCGGCTTTTGAGCGAGCGATCGAACGCCTCGTTGCTTTCGGCGGTCTCGACACCTGCGCGGCGATAGGGGCCGTAAAGATAGAGCGGTGCGCCGGTTGAAAGCCGTTCCCCTGCCCCGCGCATCAGGCCGATAGTGGCTTCCCACGGGCTGATATGGATCATGTTGATGCACAGGATCGCATCGACCGCGCCCACCGGCCAGTCAGACGCCGACGCATCGAGCATGAGCGGCGGCAGGACATTGGGAAGTCCGTCGCACCATGCGGCAATCGAGGCGCAGGCCTGACCGTCGGGATCGCTGGGCTGCCAGCGCAGTTCGGGAAAAGCCGCGGCGAACCAGGCGGCATGTTCGCCGCTGCCGCTCGCCACCTCCAGCACCGTGCCGCTTTCGGGCAGCACGGTGCGGAGAATATCGACGATCGGTTCCCGGTTACGCAGCGTGGCGGGGGCGTGCTTGCGCGCTTCCCCGCCAGCCTCGTTCACGAACCAGGGCCGTGCGTCTCCGGTCATTCGGCGGCGAGCGCCACCTCCTTTTCCTTCCAGACGAGCACCGGCTTGCGCGCGGCAAGCGTCTCATCAAGGCGGCGGCGCGGCGCGAAGTGCGGCGCGGACTTGAGCGCCGGATCCCCCGCACGCGCGCGTTCGGCGACCGAACGCAGCGCGCCGATGAACTGATCGAGCGCGGCCTTGCTTTCGGTTTCGGTGGGTTCGACCAGCATCGCCCCGTGGACGACCAGCGGGAAATACATGGTCATCGGGTGATAACCCTCGTCGATCAGCGCCTTGGCGACGTCGAGCGTGGTGAAGCCCTCGGCAAAGCCCGCATCGGAGAACAGCGCCTCGTGCATGCACGGACCGCTGGCGGCGAAGGGCGCGTCGAGCACGTCATCAAGGCTGCGCAGCACATAGTTGGCGTTGAGCACCGCATCCTCGGCAACCTGGCGCAGGCCATCGGCGCCGTGGCTGAGGATATAGCTGAGCGCGCGGGTGAACATGCCCATCTGGCCGTTGAACGCGGTCATGCGGCCAAAGGTCTGCGGGTGATGCTCGCCGGCATTTTCCTCTTCGACGAGGCGGTACCCCTCCTCGGTCTTTTCGACGAAGGGCAGCGGCGCGAAGGGCGCGAGCGCAGCCGAGAACACCACCGGGCCGGCACCCGGACCGCCCCCGCCATGCGGGGTGGAGAAGGTCTTGTGCAGGTTGATGTGCATCGCGTCGATGCCGAGATCGCCCGGACGGACGCGGCCGACGATCGCGTTGAAGTTCGCACCGTCGCAGTAAACCAGCGCGCCGGCCGCGTGGACCGCGTCCGAAATCGCCTTCATATCGCGTTCGAACAGGCCGCAGGTGTTGGGATTGGTGATCATCACCGCCGCGACATCGGGGCCGAGGCGCGCCTTCAACGCTTCGAGATCGACGCGGCCATCGGGGGTCGCGGGGATGTTTTCGACCGCATAGCCGCAAAACGCCGCGGTTGCCGGGTTGGTGCCGTGCGCGCTTTCGGGAACGAGGATGACCGAGCGCTTGTCACCGCGCGCCTCAAGCGCCGAACGGATCGCGAGCAGACCGCACAGTTCGCCGTGCGCGCCCGCCTTGGGGCTCATCGCGACGGCGGGCATGCCGGTCAATTTGCACAGCCAGTCGGCGAGTTCATGGATCAGCTGGAGGCCGCCCTGAACTGTATCGATCGGCTGAAGCGGGTGGGCGTCGGCAAAGCCCGGCAGGCGCGCAAGCTTTTCGTTGAGACGCGGATTGTGCTTCATCGTGCACGAACCGAGCGGGAACAGGCCGAGATCGATCGCGTAATTCTGACGGCTGAGGCGCGTATAGTGGCGCACCGTTTCGGGTTCGGACAGACCCGGCAGGCCGATCGGGCGCGAACGCGCGAGATTGCCGAGACGGCTGGCCACCTTGGGCGCGGCATCGATATCGACGCCCGTCGTATGCGTGTCACCGATCTCGAAGATCAGCGCTTCTTCGAGCATCAGCGCGCGGTTGCCGGTAAAGGTTGCGGCAGCGGGCGCGATGCCTTCGACTTCGGGGCGCGTGACGCGTCCTTCGCGGTTCATGCTCATGCCAGCACCTCCTTGAGCGCTGCGGCCAGCGCATCGACATCTTCCGCCGTCACCGTTTCGGTGACAGCCACCACAAGCGCGTTTTCAAGCGCCTCTTCACCCGGATAGAGGCGGCCGAGCGAGACGCCCGCCAAAATGCCCTGTTCGGCAAGCTGGCGCACGACGGGGCGCGCGGGCTTGCTGAGCTTGAGCGTGAATTCGTTGAAGAAACTGTCGTTCACGAGTTCGACACCGGGAACCGCGGCGAGCACATCGGCCGCCTGCACCGCGCGGGCATGGTTGAGCGCCGCGAGATCGCGCAAGCCCTCTTCGCCCAGAAGCGTCATGTGGATCGAGAAAGCGAGCGCACAGAGCCCAGCGTTGGTGCAGATGTTCGACGTCGCCTTTTCGCGGCGGATATGCTGTTCGCGCGTCGAGAGCGTGAGCACGAAGCCGCGCTTGCCCTCTGCATCGACGGTTTCACCGCAGAGACGACCCGGCATCTGGCGGACGAAGCGTTCCTTGCACGCGAAGAGGCCGACATAGGGACCACCGAACTGGAGGCCGACGCCAAGCGACTGCCCCTCGCCAACGACGATGTCCGCGCCCATTTCGCCGGGCGACTTGATCGCGCCGAGCGCCACGGGTTCGGTGACGACCGCGATCAAGAGCGCGCCATTTTCGTGCGCCTTGGCGGCGATCGGTTCAAGATCGGTGATCCGGCCGAGGATATCGGGATATTGGACGACGACGCAGGAAGTGTCCTTGTCGATCATGCCAAGAAGCTTTTCGGCGTCGCCGGCGGCATCGAGTTCGGGAAGCGCGGTTTCGAGCACATCGCCGGTGAAGCCCGCCATGGTGTTGGCGACCGAGACATAATGCGGGTGGAGACCGTTCGAGAGGATCGCCTTGCCGCGCTTGGTGACGCGGCGGGCCATGACGATCGCTTCCCAGCAGGCGGTGGAGCCGTCGTACATCGAGGCGTTCGCCACGTCGCACCCGAACAGGCGGGCGACCTGAGTCTGGAATTCGAAGAGCATCTGGAGCGTGCCCTGCGCGATTTCCGGCTGATAGGGCGTGTACGCCGTCAGAAACTCGCCGCGCTGGATGAGATGATCGACCGATGCGGGGATATGATGCTTGTACGCGCCGCAGCCGAGGAAGAACGGCGCTTCGGAGGCCGAGAGGTTCTGCCGGGCGAGCCTGGTCAGATGGCGTTCGACCGCCAGTTCGCTGGCATGGTTGGGCAGACCGGCAACCGGGCCGTCGAGATGGGCGACGGCCGGCACATCGGCGAACAGATCGTCAATCGACTTGGCGCCGATCTTGGCGAGCATCGCGGTGCGATCCTCGGCAGTGAGGGGCAAATAGCGCATCAATCAGGCTTTCTCATCGTGAACCGCAGGCGGACATAGTCTGCGATCCATTGTCCATCGGGTTGAAGCAATTCGGGGGCAGCGCGCTCTGCCGCGGCGGCGGCAACGCCGTCCTGCTCGGCATCGGGCACCTGGGCGGTATCGAGGAAACCGGCCCGGAAAGTCTTGTACCAGCCGGCGGCACCGGCGGGCAGCGGGGTGGGACGCGGAATGAGCCGCGCCTCGATATCGACAAAGCCCGCCGCGGCGTAGATCGCCGAAAAGGCCTCGGGCGTCGGATACCATTGCGGGTCGTCTGCCGGAAGCGGATAGCCGCGTTCGGCGAGTTCGGCGCGCAGCGCCCGCCGGAGCACCGCGACATTGCCGTGGCCGCCCATTTCGCCGACGAAGCGCCCGCCGGGCCGAAGCGCGCGGAACACGCCCGCCGCAACGGCGGCACCGTCGAGCATCCAGTGGAGCGCGGCGTTGCTGAACACCGCGTCGAACGCCTCGACGAAATCGAGCGCCTGGCCATCGGCGACATGAGCATCGAGCCCGCGCGCCACCGCCGCCGCAACCATATCCGCCGACGCATCGACGCCGAGGACCGAAGCCCCGGCCTCGACCAGCGCCTGCGTCAAAACGCCGTCGCCACAGCCGAGATCGAGGATCCGCTCCCCCGCACGGGGCGCGAGCAGGGCAAGCACCGGCGCGCCAAGCGCAGGAACGAACGCCGCGTTTTTCGCGTAATCGCCCGCATCCCAGCGGCTCGCGGCGTTCGGCTCGGTCACAGCTTTTCCACGAACGCCTTGTAAGCGTTTTCGTCCATCAGCCCGTCGAGTTCCGACGCGTCGGACAGGGTGATGCGGAAGAACCAGCCATCTTCTTCGGCCGAGCTGTTCACCAGCGCGGGATCGTCGACCAGGGCGGCGTTGCCTTCGACGACGGTGCCCGAAACCGGTGCATAGACGTCCGATGCAGCCTTCACCGATTCCACCACGGCGGCTTCATCGCCCTTCGAGACGGCCTTGCCCTCTTCGGGGACTTCGACGAACACGATGTCGCCCAGCTGTTCCTGCGCATAGTCGGTGATGCCGACCGTCGCGGTTTCGCCGTCTACATCAACCCATTCATGATCTTCGGTGAAATAACGGCTCATTTCGCAGCTCCTTTGCGATGATAACGATGGGGCACGAAGGGCGTCGACGCGACGACCGCGTCGATCCGCTTGCCCCGGACCTCGATCTGCAGCGGGGTGCCCGGCGCGCTGAGCGCCGCCGTGACATAACCCATGGCGATGGGAGCGCCGACGCTGGGCGCGAAACCGCCCGAGGTGACGACGCCGACCTTTTCATCGCCGACAAAGATTTCAGCGCCTTCGCGCGCGGGCAGACGCCCGGTGATCGACAGGCCGACACGCTTGCGCGCGGGGCCCTCGGCCAGCGTCTTCAGCACTATATCGGCGCCCATGAAGCCGCCTTCCTCGCGCCGGCGCTTTTGCATGGCGAAGGTGAGATCGGCGGTGATGGGATCGGTTTCGAGCGTGACGTCATGGCCGTAGAGCGGCAACCCCGCCTCAAGGCGCAGCGAATCGCGCGCGCCGAGGCCGATGGGCTTCACCTCGTCCTGATCGACGAGTGCCTGCGCCAGCTGTTCGACATTGTCGGCCGGGACCGAGATTTCAAAGCCGTCCTCGCCGGTATAGCCCGAACGGCTGATCCAGAGCGTGGTGCCGTTCCATTCAAACGCGCCGGCTTCCATGAAATAGAGATTTTCGACGCCCGGAACGATCCGCTGGAGCACGGTGACCGCCTTGGGGCCCTGCAGCGCGAGCAGCGCCTGATCGTCCATATGGTTCATGGAAATTTCGTCGGGCAGATATTCGCGCAGATAGCCGATATCGTCATATTTGGTGGCGCCGTTCACGACCATGTAGATGGCGGCATCGTCGAACGGGCCGGTTTCAGGCAGGCGCGTAACCATGAGATCGTCGTGGATGCCGCCGCTTTCGTCGAGCAGCAGCGAATAGCGCATCTTGCCGGGGGCGAGTTCCTGAATATTGCCGGGCAGGATCAGTTCGAGCGCCTTGGCAACGCCTGCCCCACCAAAGCCGAGCTGGCCCATATGGCTGACATCGAACAGGCCCGCATTTTCGCGCGTCCACTGATGTTCGGCCATGATGCCTTCATACTGGATGGGCATGGCATAGCCGGCGAAGGACACGAGGCGCGCGCCCTGGGCACGATGCCAAGCATCGAGGGGCAGCGGGGTCATGTCGTTCTGTTCAGCGTCGTCGCTCATTCGGGCACTCCGTAACATCATAAAGAGACAATGAACGACGCACGGATTCGTGCCGTCCTTCACTGCCCCCTCTGTCACGGGAACCTGAGAGCTTTCGTTCGCCTCCATATGGGAGACGGACTTACCCCTTCGGTGGCGACGGGCTGATCCGTCGCGCTTTCCAGAGTGTCACAGGGCCGCGCGGTCCTTTTACCTGAGAGATTCCGGGGCGGTTGCTCCTTCGGCGGAACCCGGATGGGCTTGAAGCCCACCGGATACGCTCTCCCGCGCGATCCCCGGCGGTTGCCCGCCGATGACCTTTTCAGCCTTGGTCGTACAAGCGATTCGAGTCAATCGCGCTCGTGATCACCGCGTCGCGTTGTAGCGCAATTGGGCGTCGGTAAGCTGGAAACCGATCAGCAGTTCGAAACTGGCACGCGAGACCGCGTCGCGCACTTCGGGCAGCGCCATCGGATCGATCGCGGCGTCTTCTTCCCCCGGCTTGCGCTTGCGGGTGATGCGTTCGCGAATATCGTCGGGCAGCGTGGCGGCGGCGCGGTTGACCTGCGCGGAGGCGCCGCCGCGGCCGGTGGCACGGGTCTGACCATCCTCGAAACGGATGGCGACATGGCTCACCCGCTTGGACACGACGACGCGACCGGCGCGCAGCACGGTGGAATAATAGGGCAGCACCACTTCGCGCGCGCCGCGCGGATCGGTGCGCGTTGCGAGCACGTCGAACGTGGCGTTGGTGAGGATTTCAGGGCCGGTATCGTCGCAGGTCGACTGGACGTTGGTGATCGTTGCCACCACGTCGATCGCGCTGGCGTCGCGGCTGTTTTCGGGACTGAACAGCGTGATATCGCCGGTCTGCGCGGGCACGCCGACCGCGGTGCAGGCCGACCGCGTGGCGGTGATGCCGCCGATCACGAGCTGGTTGTCCTTGCCTCCACAGGCCGAAAGCGCAACGAGCGCGGTGCAGACGAGAAGCGGCTTGATACGTGGCACAGACAGGATCCCCGAATATTCTGAGACGGCACGATTGCCAGCAAGCGAGGCGATGGGCAATAGCGCGATAGGCTTTAGGAAGCGCTTTCGTGCGACCGAGCAATAGCGTAGAGGGGCGCGTGACATGACCGAGACCATTGCTCCCCTCCCCCCGCTCGACCTGCTGATCGCCGCGCCGCGCGGCTTTTGCGCAGGCGTTGACCGCGCGATCCGCATTGTCGAGCTGGCCATCGAGAAGTTCGGCGCACCCGTCTATGTGCGCCACGAAATCGTCCACAACAAATATGTGGTCGACACGCTGAAGGCCAAGGGCGCGATCTTTGTCGAGGAACTGCATGAAGTGCCCGACGACGTACCCGTCGTCTTTTCGGCGCACGGCGTGCCCAAGGCGGTGCCCGCCAAGGCGCAGGAGCGTGGACTGAGCTATCTCGACGCGACCTGCCCGCTGGTGTCGCGCGTCCACCGCCAGGCCGAACGCCATGTCGCGGCCGGCCGACATATCCTGTTCATCGGCCATAAGGGCCACCCCGAGGTGATCGGCACCTTCGGCCAGGTGCCCGAGGGATCGATGTCGCTCATAGAGACGGTCGCGGATGCGCTGGCCTATCAGCCCGCCGACCCCGACAATCTCGCCTTCCTGACGCAGACCACATTGTCGGTGGACGACACCGCGCAGATGGTAGCCGTGCTGCAGCAGCGCTTTCCCACCATCCAGTCGCCGCGCGGCGAGGATATCTGCTACGCCACGTCGAACCGGCAAGCCTCGGTAAAGGCGATCGCCGAGCAATGCGGGCTGGTGCTGGTGATCGGATCGCCCAAATCGTCGAACTCGCTGCGGCTGGTGGAAGTGGCCGAACGCTCGGGCGTTCCCGCGCGGATGATCCAGCGCGCGAGCGAGATCGATTTCGAATGGCTGGACGGCGTGACCACGCTGGGCATCACGGCGGGCGCCTCTGCGCCCGAACTGCTGGTGCGCGAGGTTGTCGACCGGCTGGCCGAACGCTTCACCGTCAACGAACGCCAGGTTGAAACGGCGGTCGAGGATATTTCCTTCAAGCTTCCCCGCGGCCTCGAACCCGCCTGAGATATACGAACATGGCAGTTTACACGCAGGTTTCGGCCGAGGAGATGGCCGCGCTTCTGGATCGCTATAATGGCGGCCAGCTGGTTTCCGCCAAGGGCATTGCCGAAGGGGTGGAGAACAGCAACTATCTGGTCGAGACCGACCTTAGCCGCTTCATCCTGACGCTCTATGAAAAGCGCGTCGATGCGGGCGACCTGCCCTTTTTCCTGAAGCTGCTCGACCATCTGGCCGACAAGGGCAACCCCGTCCCCCGCGCGCTGAAGGACAGCGACGGCGTCCAGATCCAGACGGTGGCGGGGCGCCCCGCCTGCCTGATCGAATTCCTTCAGGGCGTCTCGGTGAGCCACCCGACCGCCGGGCAAGCGCACGCCGCCGGCGCCGCGCTGGGCCGGATGCATGCAGGGCTTGCCGATTTTGAGGAAACCCGCCCGAACACGCTGGGGCTTGCCGGATGGCGCGCACTGGCGACGCGCTGCGGCGACGATCTGGATGCGATCCAGCCGGGGCTGAAGCAGCGCGTGGAAGACGAGCTGGCGTTCCTCGAAGCGCATTGGCCCCATCACCTGCCCAAGGCCGTGGTCCATGCCGATCTGTTTCCCGACAATGTCCTGATGCTGGGCGAAACGGTGACTGGGGTGATCGACTTCTATTTCGCCTGCACCGAAATCCGCGCATGGGACGTGGCGGTGACGCACAGCGCCTGGTGTTTCGAAAGCGATGGCACCGGCTATCACGCCGACAATGCCCGCGAACTGATCGCCGGTTATGACGAGAGCTTCGGGCTTTCGGCCGAGGAACGCGCGGCCTTTGCGGTGCTGGCGCGCGGATCGTGCCTGCGCTTCCTGCTGACCCGCGCCTGGGACTGGCTGAACACCCCGGCGGATGCGATGGTGACGCGCAAGGATCCGATCGCCTTTCTGCGCCGGCTCGATTTCTACCGCGACGCCGATCTCAAGAACCTGCTGGGCGCATGAGCGAAATGTCGCATGTCGAAATCTTTACCGACGGCGCGTGCAAGGGCAATCCCGGCCCCGGCGGCTGGGGCGCGGTGCTGCGCATGGGCGCGCATGAAAAGGAAATGTCGGGCGGCGAGCCGCACACGACCAACAACCGCATGGAAATGCTGGGCGCCATCCGCGCGTTGCAGGCGCTGAAGCGCCCATGCCGCGTGACGCTGTACACCGACAGCGTTTATGTGAAGGACGGCATCACGAAATGGGTGTTCAACTGGCAGAAGAACGGCTGGATGACGGCCGCGAAAAAGCCGGTGAAGAATGCC
This sequence comes from Sphingomonas sp. C3-2, assembly GCF_033025475.1. Lineage (NCBI taxonomy): Bacteria > Pseudomonadati > Pseudomonadota > Alphaproteobacteria > Sphingomonadales > Sphingomonadaceae > Sphingomonas > Sphingomonas sp. C3-2. The sequence continues at coordinate 3,325,428 of NZ_CP130322.1, read as the reverse complement.
GAGCTGTGGCAGGAACTGCTCGAAGCGATCCGCCCGCACCAGATTGAATGGCAATGGGTGAAGGGCCATGCCGGCCACCCCGAAAACGAACGCGCCGACCAGCTTGCCTCAGCCGCGGCGGAAGCGCAGCGCCGGCCCTGACGATCAGGAAACGGCGCCGCACGAATCAGAGATTTATCAGCTATTGTCTTCCTGAACGGCGTTCGGCCCGTTCTTCAGGATGGAATCGATCGCATTCTGGGCCGAGGCCTTGCTCGTATAGCCTTCGGTCCACCAGATAAGTTCGCTGTTATATTTGAACTTGGCGACATATTCGCCGGCCTTGTTCTTTTCGATCACAAACTTGTGCGCCATTCTTCTCTCCCTGGAGATGAGAAGCGCAGGCTAGCACGAAGCATCGGGTTGAAAAGACAAATACGTTCAAGCGGACCGATGTTCGCTCGGAACTGAAACAACCTCCATAAAAGGCTGTTCCCGTGCGATTTTTCGTGTGATTGAGCCAATCCGAAAACAATAATGGAGAGGAATATGGCAGCAATGCTGGACGGCAAGACCGCGCTGATCACCGGGGCGGCGAGCGGGATCGGGGCGGCGGCGGCGCATCTGTTTGCGGAGGAAGGCGCGCGGCTGTTTCTGACCGACTGGAATGCCGATGCCGGCGAGGCGCTGGCCGCGGAGTTGCGGGCGCAGGGCCATGAGGTTTATTTCCGGGCGGCGGATGTGAGCAGCGAGCCCGAGGTGGAGGCTTTGCTGGGCGATGTGCAAGCGCGTTTCGGCCATCTGGACTGCGCCTTCAACAATGCCGGGGTCAACAGCGTCGGCATGCCGATCGATGAATTCGATCTGGCCGAATGGACCCGGGTGATTACGGTCAACCTGACCGGCGTGTTCCTGTGCATGAAGCACGAACTGCGTCTGATGAAGGAACGCGGCGCGGGATCGATCGTCAACACATCCTCGGGCGGCGGGCTGATCCCGGTGCCCAACCTGTCGGCTTATTGCGCCGCCAAGCACGGCGTGCTCGGCCTGACCAAGACCGCGGCGCGCGAATATGTGGCGCATGGCATCCGCGTGAACGCAGTCCTCCCAGGTTCCACCGACACCCCGATGATCCGCGAGGGGATGGATGCGAACGAGGATGTGAGCAAGATGATCATGGCGAGCATCCCTTCGGGCCGGATGGCGGCGCCGAGGGAAATTGCCGAAGCGGTGGTGTGGCTCTGTTCGGACCGGGCCAGCTATGTGAGCGGAGACTCGCTGCTCGTCGATATGGCGACCGTGGCGCGCTGAGACGCCGTTGATCGCCCCTTATCGGCGCTCGAACCGGGCGGGCGCATAGATGCGCGGGTCGATGGCGGCGACGCTTTCATGCGCCGCCTCGCCCAGCAGCAGCGATGCGGCGAGCCGCGCGCCAGCAGGGCAGGTCTGGATACCAAAGCCCCCCTGCCCCGCGCACCAGAAGAATGCCGGATCGGTCGGATCGAAGCCGTAGACCGGAAGCCTATCCGGCGCGAAGCTGCGCAGCCCCGCCCATTTATGCTCGAGCGCGTCGACGCGCCAATCGACGACCTGTTCGAGCCGGTCGATCGCGACCGCGACATCGATTTCCTCGGGCGCGGCATCGCAGGGCGGCGACGGGATCTCGTCATGCGGGCTGAGCCAGATCTTCCCCCCCGCTTCGGGCTTGAAATAGAATTTGCCGCCAATGTCGGCGACGTGCGGCATGCCTTCGGGCACGGGCGGATCGACGCGCAGTTGCGCCATGGTGCGGCGATAGGCCGAAATGCCGATGGGCGGGATGCCCGCGCAGGCCGCCACCTGATCGGCCCAGGCGCCAGCCGCGTTGACCAGCACGCCGGCGCGGATGGCCCCGGAGGCGGTTTCAAGCAGCCAGCCATCCCCGTCGCGCGTAGCCGACACCAGCCCAGACCGAACGAGGATATCGACACCAGCGTGCCGCGCGCGTGCCAGACAGGCACCGTGGAGCGCGGCGACATCGATATAGGCGCAGGTCGGTTCGCTGATGCCGTACACCCAGTCACCCCGCAGACCAGGTATCGCGGTGGCGGGATCGGTTTCGTGGAGTTCGATCCCCGTCCCCTCAAATTCCTGCAGAAGGGCGTCGATCGCGGCGCGATCTTCGCGTCGGCCGATATGGAGCGAACCGAGCGGGGCGAGATAGCCCCCCGCCCATAGTGCCGGACCCGACGCGGTGGTGAGCGGCGCGATCCCCGGGCCGCCATAGGTCTCGCTCCAGAACGCCGCCGAACGGCCCGTGGCGTGAACGCCCGGCCGGTCCTCCGCCTCCAATATCGCGACGCTTGCCCTGCCGCCGATTTCTGCTGCCAGGCTGGCCCCGGCAATGCCGGCGCCGACAATCACGATATCGTAACGCTTCACGGGCGCGGCGCCCTTTCCTTCAGGAACATGTCAATCTCGGCAAAGACGCGGTGGCGGACCGGATCGGCCTCCCGCAACAATTCGTGCGCGGCCTCGGCGCCGAAGCGGACCAGCAGGGCATCGGGCATGCGCGCGGCGGCCTCATGGATCGCGCGCGGGCGCACCAGCCGGTCATGATCCGCACAGAGCAACAAGCTGGGCACCTCCACGCCTTCCAGCCGCCCCGGAGCGAAACTGCCCAGAGTCGAGCGATAGGCTGCGCGCAGCCATTGCCAGCTTGGCGGCCCGAGCACCAGTTCGGGATGCGTTTCACCCCACCATATTTCATCGGCATAGCGTTCAAGCGAATGGGTCAACAGTTTCTGACGGGAAATGCCGAGCGAGGGCCGCTCATTGCTGCGCCAGGCGGGGCGCTCGGGGCTGCATATCCGTGCCATGATGCTGGCAACGAACGCCGCGACGCGCGGCGGCAAAGGATCGGCGTTGAGGCCAAGCATCGGCGCGACGAGCACAGCAGCAACCGGATCAATCCGATGTTCGACCAACGCGCGCAGCGCCAGATGCCCCCCCATCGAATGCGCGACAACGACATGCGGCCCCGGTGTCCGTAACGTCAATTCGGACCAGATAGCCGCGAGGTCATTGATCATGATTAACAAATCGTTAATATGCCCAACAAGCGGATTACGGGTGAGTCGCCCCGAGCCGCCCTGCCCGCGCCAGTCGAACGAAGCGATATGCCAGCCTTGCGAGTGCCAATGACAGATCGGCTCGATATATTTCTCGAGAAAATCCCCGCGCCCGCCAAGGACCAGCATGGTGCCGCGCGGATCGCCCCCGGGTGCCCAATCCAGCGTGCGCAGCGACCAGCCATTGACGGTGCACGCGCCGATCACGGCGCCCGCCGGAATGGATCGACGATCGAAATTATGTTCGGCCATGACCGGGAGGGTTACGGTTTCGTAATGCCTCGCGTCTAGCCCTGCCCGCATGAACGGGGGAATTTTGCCATTTGTGCTGATCGCTGCGCTGGCCGCGATGATGATCTATGCCGCGTGGACGGATATCCGCCGACGCGAGATCGACAATGGGCTGAATGGCACGATTGCGCTGATGGCGCCCCTTTTCTGGTGGAGCGCGGGACTGCCCGTCTGGCCCGACATGGCGCTGCAGATCCTGACCGGCCTGATCGTCCTCGCGCTGTTCGCCATCCTCTTTGCGATGGGCGCAATGGGCGGCGGCGATGTGAAGATGATCGCGGCACTTTCGCTTTGGTTGCCCCTCGGGCTGCTGATGCCGATGCTGTTCGTGATGGCGATTGCCGGCGGCGTGCTCACCGCCGCGATGCTGATCCATCACAGGATCACGAAATCGCAGGCGGAACTGGAAATTCCCTACGGCGTCGCGATTGCCGCCGGGGGATTGTGGGTTTCGCCCGAACTATATTTTAACCAATTTACCTGATTAATTTACGCAAGGGGCCAATGGGGGGCCCTCTTCGGAGGCGGTTGTCATCATGGATGTCAAGAAAATCGCATTGCTGGTGGGAGCGCTGTTCATTGCCGCCCTTACCGCAATCATGGCCAAGAATATGTTCAGCGGCGCGGCATCGCCGCAGGCCAACGCATCAATGCCCGAGCCCGGCGGCCCGGAAGTGCTCGTCGCGACTCGGCCATTGCCGGTCGGCACGATCATCGACCCTGGCAGCTTCCGCTTCCAGCCCTGGCCCAAGGACCTGGTCCAGAGCGCCTATTTCCTGAAGAACGAGGCCGACCCGGCAGCGCTTGCCGGCACGGTCGTTCGCTATGCGATGACCGCGGGCCAGCCGATCACCCAGGGCGCGCTCGTAAAGCCGGGCGACCGCGGCTTCCTGGCAGCGGCGCTTGGCCCGGGCATGCGCGCGGTGACGGTTTCGGTTTCGGCCGCAAGCGGCGTGGCCGGTTTCGTCTTCCCCGGCGACCGGATCGATCTGGTGCTGACGCAATCGGTGTCGGGCGATGGCCCCACGCTCAATGCGTCGGAGACGATCGTGCGCAACCTGCGCGTGCTCGCCACCGACCAGCGCACAACCAACACCAATGAAGAAGGCAAGGCCGACGTTCGCACCTTCTCGACGGTCACGCTTGAAGCGACACCCCGTATCGCTGAAAAGATTGCGGTTGCGCAGACCATCGGCCAGCTTTCCCTGTCGCTGCGTTCGATCGCCGACAATACCGCCGATCTGGAGCGCGCCATTGCTGCCGGTGAAGTGACCGTGCCCGATGGGCAGGACGCCAAGGCGGATCGCCAGATGCTGATCGCCGTGGCCTCGCGCCCGATCGATAGCGACACCACTTTCGTCACCGGCGGCGACGTGTCGCGCTTCCAGCGCCGCACCGTGCCCAGCCAGGCACCTGCACAAAGCAATGCTGCCCCGGCAGATGCGCCGGCCGCCGTCTATCATTCCGGTCCGGTCGTCCGCGTCGCGCGCGGCAACAATGTGACCGTCGTTCCTGTGGGGGGAAAATAAGATGGATTTCATATCCAAGCTGAAACGGGCCGGTGCTGGCTCCGCGCTTGCGCTGGCGCTGCTCGCCGGGCCGAGCGCGGGCGGCCTTGCCACCGCAGCGGCGCAGGCAAGCGCTTCGCAACCGGGCACCACGGTGAACCTGTCGACCGGCAAGGGCACGCTGGTAAACCTGTCATCGCCGATGAGCGACCTGTTCGTCGCGAACGACGCGATCGCCGATGTCCAGGTGCGCTCTCCCACCCAGCTTTACATTTTTGCCAAGGCGCCGGGTGAAACCACGATCTACGCCTCGGGGCGCAACGGCCGTACCGTTTATGCCGCCAATGTCCGCGTGGGCACCAATATCGGCAGCGTCGACCAGATGCTGAAGCTGGCGATGCCCGATGCCAAGATCACCGCAACGCCGATGAACGGCATGGTGCTGCTGACCGGCACCGTCGCCTCCCCCGATGACGTGGCCGAGGCCGAACGCCTCGCGCAGGCCTTTGTCGGCGAAGCGACCCAGATCGTGACCCGGCTCCAGACCGCGACGCCGCTGCAGGTCAATCTGCAGGTGCGCATCGCCGAGGTGAGCCGCGATTTTGTCAAATCGGTCGGGGTAAACCTGCTGGCGAGCAGCGGCGGCTTCTTCTTTTCACAGGGCCGCGCCGACGCGATCACGACCGAACTCAATCCGCTGACGCCGGCCATTCCCAACGATGTTCGTCATATCATCAAGGGTACGGGTTCAGGCGCGACCACGGGCTTTATCGATAAGTTCCTTGGGCTTGATATGCAGGCAGCGTTCGACCTCGCCGAAAGCGACGGATTGATCACGACGCTTGCGAACCCGAACCTGACCGCTTTGTCGGGCGAAACGGCGAGCTTCCTTGCGGGCGGCGAAATTCCGGTTCCGGCGTCGCAGGGGCTGGGCTCGGTTTCGATCGAATATAAGCAATATGGTGTCAGCCTAGCGTTCACGCCCACCGTTTTGGCCGATGGCCGAATTTCGATGCGGGTACGTCCCGAAGTGTCGCAATTGTCCGATGCCGGTTCGATCAAGATGGACAGTTTCACCATTCCGGGGCTGTTGACCCGACGGGCCGAGACGACCGTGGAGCTCGGCTCCGGGCAAAGCTTCATGATCGGCGGCCTGCTCAGCAATTTGCACAATAACTCCGTCGACAAGACGCCGATGCTGGGCGATTTGCCGGTGCTGGGTTCCCTGTTCCGCTCCAAGCGGTTCCGGCGCACCGAATCCGAGCTGGTGATCATCGTCACCCCCTATCTGGTGAAACCAGTCTCCGCGAACCGGATCGCACTGCCGACCGATGGCTATCGCGCACCGAACGACGGCGAGAACTTCCTGCTCGGGCAAACTTTCGAAGGCACCACGGGCGAAACGCGGCCGACTCCGCGCGCCGGTGCCCCCCGAACTGTAAAGCCCGACGCCGACGCCCAAAGCGCACAGCCCGGCTTCAATCTGGATTGATAGGGAAAATGACCATGAAAAGCCCTTTCTTCAGGACATTCCGCATTGCGAGCGGCCTCGCCATCGCGCTTGCCCTTCCCGCTTGCGGCACCGGAACGTACAATGCCGGGATGGAGCCGACACACCAGCCAGTGGTGGCGCGGACCGACTATGCCATCGACCTGCGCACAGGCGGGAATGGTTTGGATTATGGCGAGGCAAAGCGTCTGGCCGGATGGTTCCAGTCCCTTGAAATCGGCTATGGCGACCGGGTTTCCGTCGATGCGCCGGATTATGACAGCGCCGCGCGCGATGCCGTGGCGGCGCAGGCGAACCAATATGGAATATTGCTTGCCGACGGCGCGCCCGTGACGGCCGGCAGCATTCCCGCCGGGCATGTTCGAGTGGTGGTGAGCCGCGTGACGGCTTCGGTTCCCGGCTGCCCTGACTGGAGCCGGCCATCCCAGCCCGAATATGGCAATGCCAACATGTCCAACTATGGCTGCGCCACCAACAGCAATCTCGCCGCGATGATCGCAAACCCCGAAGATCTGATCCGGGGTCAGAGCAGCAGCACGAGCGATCCGAGCACCGCCGCCAAGGCAATTCGTACCTTCCGTACCAAGCCGCCCACCGGGGCGGGTGCGCTCAAGTCCGAAACCACGAAAGGCAATTGAGATGAACGCTCCCTGGTCTAGCCGTGGTCCGTTGCAGCGCGACCCCTTCACCGCCTATGTCTGCGACGATGCGTCCGCCGACACGATCCGACAGGTTGCCACTGAAATGGGCTGGCCGCCGGAAAAGGTGAACAAGGGCGGACTGCGCAACGCCGTGCAATCGCTCTCGGTGTCCGCGAGCCCCAGCATCCTGCTGGTCGACATTTCGGAAAGCAGCGATCCGCTGAATGATATCAATGGACTGGCCGAAGTATGCGAACCCGGTACCGTGGTGATCGCCGCCGGCCAGATCAACGATGTCCGCCTGTTTCGCGATCTGGTGGCCAGCGGCATTCAGGATTACCTGCTCAAGCCGCTGAACGTCGAGCAATTGCGCGACGCCTTCACACAGGCACAGGCGATCTTCAGCGCACCGCGCGCCAATGATGCCGGCTCGGAACAGCCGCATGTAACGACGGCGGTCATCGGTGTGCGTGGCGGTGCTGGTGCATCGACCGTTGCAAACTCGCTGGCCTGGCTGTTTGCCGAAAAGGCAGGGCGTTCGACCGCGCTGCTCGATCTCGACGTCCATTTCGGAACCGGCGCGCTTGCGCTGGACCTTGAGCCCGGCCGCGGCCTGACCGATGCGATCGAAAACCCCGCGCGCATCGACGGGCTTTTCCTTGAACGCGCGATGGTTCGGGCGACGGAAAAGCTCGCTATCCTCTCTGCCGAGGCGCCGCTTCACCAACCGCTCATGACCGACGGAAGCGCATTTTATCAGCTTCAGGAAGAGATGCGTTCGTCGTTCGAAAGCACAGTGATCGACATTCCGCGGCACATGCTGGTCCAGCATGCCCATCTTGTTCACGACGCGCATTCGATCGTGCTCGTGACCGAGATGACGCTGGCATCCGCGCGCGATACGATCCGCGTGCTTTCGCATCTCAAATCCTCCAGCCCGCAAGCCCGTGTGACGATCGTGGCCAACCGGGTCCATACGACTGGGCCGCAGGAAGTGAGCCGCAAGGATTTCGAAAGCTCGATCGAGCGACGTGTCGACTTTGTCGTTCCTTTCGACAGCAAGTCGGCGGTTCAGGCCGCCCAGATGGGCAAGGCTTTGGTCGAAGCCGCGCGGACGACAAAGGCGGGATCCGCCCTCAGCGCGCTTTCTGAGCACGTTCTTACCCAGGTCGATGGGACAGACCCCGTTGCATCGGGAAAGAGCAAGTCGCTGCTCGGCAAGCTGGGTGATTTCAAGGCACTGATGCCCAAGAAATCGGTGAAACTGCCGGCATGATGCCTTTGCCGCGTACGCAGAAATGCACGCGCGGCAAAGGCTTTTGACGAGGAATGAGCGCGATGTTGCCCATTTTCGGACTATTGGCAGGAAGCCTTGTCGCGATCGCGATGCTGTTCTTCGCCTTTTCCGGCCCATCCGTCGGCAAGGCCAAGACGCGGCGCCTGGCGGCGCTCAAGGATCGCCACGCAGCATCAACCTCGGCTTCGATCGAGGCCCAGATGCGGCGCGCCATCTCGACCCGGCGCAGCAAGGGAGACGGACTGGCTTCGCAGATCATTCCCAACCCAGAACAATTGCGCAAGCGCATTGGCGCCACCGGCAAGAACTGGACGCTTGGACAATATCTGGCAGTTTCCGGCGGGATTGCGCTCGTCACTTTCGTACTGGTGCTGCTGAAGGGCTTGCCGTTCCTTTTGGCACTTTTCATCGGCCTGCTGCTCGGTCTCGCCATTCCGCACGTCGCGGTTGGCCATCTGATGAAGAAGCGCGTCAACGATTTTACCGTGCGCTTTCCAGACGCGATCGAATTGCTGGTTCGCGGCCTGCGCGCAGGGCTTCCGATTTCGGAAACGCTGAACGTGGTGGCCAGCGAAATTCCCGGCCCGGTGGGGCAGGAATTCAGCATTGTAAGCGACAAGATCAAGATCGGGCGGACGATGGATGCCGCGCTTCAGGAAACCGCCGATCGCTTGGGCACGCCCGAATTCCAGTTTTTCTGCATCACATTGGCGATCCAGCGCGAGACCGGCGGCAACCTGGCCGAGACGCTCTCCAACCTTGCCGAGGTGCTGCGCAAGCGCGCGCAGATGAAGCTGAAGATCAAGGCGATGTCGTCTGAATCCAAGGCATCCGCCTATATCGTCGGATCGCTGCCCTTCATCGTCTTTGCGCTGATCTATACGATCAGCCCCGATTATATGGGCGGTTTTTTCGTCGATACGCGGTTGATGATCGCGGGGATTGGCGGGCTCATCTGGATGTCCATCGGCGCCTTCATGATGGCGAAGATGGTCAGTTTCGAAATTTGACGGTGGGATAGAGCGAGATGGAAGAACCGACCACCATCATGGGCATCGACGCGATCTGGCTGGCGACCGTGCTGGCCGCAATCGCCACCTTTTCGATGCTTGTCGCCATCTATTCGGCGGCGACCGTGCGTGACCCGATGGGCAAACGCGTAAAAGCGCTCAACGAACGCCGCGAACAGTTGAAAGCCGGCATCGTCGCCTCCACGTCGAAGCGCCGAGCCAAGATCGTTCACCAGAACGACACCACCGACCGCATCCGCAATTTCCTGAAATCGCTGAAGGTTCTTCAGGACGATCAGGTGAAGGTTGCGCAGGTGAAGCTGGCGCAGGCGGGTATCCGGTCCAAAGACCTGGCCGTTGTCGTCATCTTCAGCCGGATGGTGCTGCCCATCGTGATCGGCGGCACCATGATCGTCGGCGTGTATTTTCTGGACTGGTTCCCCGACTGGACGCCGATCAAGAAATACGGGCTCGTCGCCGCCTCGCTGATCGGCAGCTACAAGGCGCCCGACATCTTCCTGAAGAACAAGATTCAGAAGCGGTCCGACGCGATCCGCAAGGGCTTGCCCGATGCGCTCGACCTGCTGGTGATCTGTGCGGAGGCCGGCCTGACCGTCGATGCGGCCTTTCACCGCGTCGCCCGTGAACTGGGCCGCGCCTATCCCGAACTGGGCGAGGAATTCGCGCTAACCGGGATCGAGCTGAGCTTTTTGAACGAACGCCGCCAGGCATTCGAAAATCTGGCATCGCGCGTCGATCTGGATGCCGTGCGCGGCGTTGTCACGACCATGATCCAGACCGAAAAATACGGCACCCCCCTCGCCTCCGCGCTGCGCGTGCTTTCGGCCGAGTTCCGCAACGAACGCATGATGCGCGCCGAGGAAAAGGCGGCCCGTCTGCCCGCAATCATGACCGTGCCCCTGATCGTGTTTATCTTGCCGGTGCTTTTCGTCGTCATTCTCGGCCCGGCGGCCTGTTCGATCAGCGATACCTTCGTCAACGGCAAGGCCTGACACCCGGCTCACCAAGGCAATAAAAAGGGGCGACCGGATGATCCGGCCGCCCCTTTTTTTTAATTGGCTGTGTCGGGGCGCGGACGCCCCGATCCATCAGCGTGCCTTGAGCGCCGCCTGCGCCGCCGCGAGGCGGGCGATGGGAACGCGGTAGGGCGAGGCCGAGACATAATCGAGGCCGGTCTGCTCGCAGAAGGCGATCGACGCCGGATCGCCGCCATGTTCGCCGCAGATGCCGAGCTTGATGTCCGGACGGGTCGCGCGGCCGCGTTCGGCCGCGAGTTCGATCAGTTGGCCGACGCCTTCGACGTCGATGCTGACGAACGGATCGCGCGGGAAGATGCCCTTGTCGACATAGGTCGTCAGGAAGCGGCCCGCATCGTCGCGGCTGACGCCCAGCGTCGTCTGCGTGAGATCGTTGGTGCCGAAGCTGAAGAAGGCGCCAACCTCGGCGATCTCGCCAGCCTTGAGCGCAGCGCGCGGCAGTTCGATCATCGTGCCGACAAGATAGTCGATCGTACGCCCCTTTTCGGCGAACACCGCCTTCGCCGTGGTGTCGATCACGTCCTTCATCAGCTCAAGCTCACGCTTGGTGGCGACGAGCGGAACCATGACTTCGGGAATGGGTGCCGCGCCCGACTTTTCGGCGATATCGCAGGCCGCCTCGAAGATCGCGCGCGCCTGCATCTCGTAGATTTCAGGATAGGTGACGCCGAGACGGCAGCCACGGTGACCGAGCATCGGGTTGAATTCATGCAGTTCGTTCGCACGGCGCTTGAGTTCGTCGACGCTGACGCCCGCCGCCTGCGCGACTTCGGCAAATTCGCTTTCCTGATGCGGGAGGAATTCGTGGAGCGGCGGATCGAGCAGACGAATGGTCACCGGAAGGCCGGCCATCACCTCGAAGATCTCGGCGAAATCCTTGCGCTGTTCGGGCAGCAGCTTGTCGAGTGCCGCACGGCGGCCCTTTTCGCTGTCGGCGAGGATCATCTGGCGGACGGCGGTGATGCGCGCCGCGTCGAAGAACATATGCTCGGTACGGCACAGGCCAATGCCTTCCGCGCCGAATTCGCGCGCGGTGCGGCAATCGGCGGGGGTTTCGGCGTTGGTGCGCACCTTGAGGCGGCGCACCTTGTCGGCCCAGACCATGAGCGTACCGAAATCGCCGGCGAGTTCGGGCTGGACGGTGGCGACCGAACCGAACATCACTTCGCCGCTTGCGCCGTCGATCGTGATGATGTCGCCTTCCTTCACCTCACGCGAACCGATGCGCATGGTTTTCGCCTTGGAATCGATCGCGAGCGAACCCGCGCCCGAGACGCAGGGACGGCCCATGCCGCGCGCGACCACGGCGGCGTGGCTGGTCATGCCGCCACGCGCGGTGAGAATGCCCTTGGCCGCGTGCATGCCGTGGATGTCTTCGGGGCTGGTTTCGACGCGGACGAGGATGACCGCTTCGCCCATTTCGGCGAGACGCTCGGCGGTGTCGGCATCGAACACGACCTGACCCGAAGCCGCACCCGGCGAGGCCGGCAGGCCCTTGGTGAGCACATCGCGCGGCGCCTTGGGATCGAGCGTCGGGTGGAGAAGCTGATCGAGCGCGGCGGCATCGACGCGGGCGACGGCTTCCGCCTCGGTGATCAGGCCTTCATTGGCCATGTCCACCGCGATCTTGAGCGCGGCCTTGGCGGTGCGCTTGCCCGAACGCGTCTGGAGCATCCAGAGCTTGCCCCGCTCGACGGTGAACTCGATGTCCTGCATGTCGCGGTAATGGGTTTCGAGCAGATCGAAGACCCGTGCGAGCTCGACATAGGTTTCAGGCATCGCCTCTTCCATCGAGGCGGGCTTGGCGCCGGCGCGCTCACGCGCCTGCCTGGTGAGATATTGCGGGGTGCGGATGCCGGCGACGACGTCTTCACCCTGCGCATTGATGAGGAATTCGCCGTAATAGGCGCGTTCGCCGGTTGCCGGATCGCGCGTGAACGCAACGCCGGTGGCCGAGGTATCGCCCATATTGCCGAAGACCATGGCCTGGACGTTGACGGCCGTGCCCCAACCGCCGGGAATATCGTTGAGACGGCGATAGACCTTGGCGCGTTCCGACTGCCACGAGCCGAACACCGCGCCGACCGCGCCCCAGAGCTGATCGTTCACATCCTGCGGGAACGGCTTGCCCCACTGTTCCTCGACCAGCTTCTTATAGGTGGAGACCAGCGCCTGAAGATCCTCGGCAGACAGTTCGGTGTCGAGCGTAAAGCCTTTATCTTCCTTGGCGATTTCAAGGGCTTCTTCGAACGAGCCGTGATCGAGTTCGAGCACGACGTCCGAATACATCTGAATGAAGCGACGATAGCTGTCCCAGGCGAAACGCGCATCGCCCGAAGCCGCAACGAGACCCGTCACGGTTTCGTCGTTGAGACCGAGGTTGAGGACAGTATCCATCATGCCCGGCATCGAGACGCGCGCGCCCGAACGGACCGAGACGAGCAGCGGATCGGCGACGTCGCCGAACTTCTTGCCGGTCACGCCCTCAATATGCGCGATGCCGTTGGCAACTTCTTCCCGCAGGGATTCGGGGAAGACCTCGCCATCGTCATAATAGCGGGTGCACATTTCGGTCGTGATCGTGAAGCCCGGCGGCACCGGCAGGCCGATCGAGGCCATGCCGTCGAGATTGGCCCCCTTGCCACCAAGGAGGTTCTTGTCCCCCTGGCCGCCGTCGGACACGCCGCCGCCGAAGCGATACACATATTTCGTCATCAATCGTCCGTCCCTGCCTGGCCGCCATTGTCTCCACACGTTGGCGACTAAGTTGACATGCTAAAGTTTACCCTGCCCCGCGTCTTGGCGCGCGGTTAGCCTTCGATCTTCGAGAAATCCGCGACCCGGTGAACCGCATCCCGCACGCGCGCCAGCGCCGTCAGACGGGCTGCACGCTTTTCGGGATCAGCGTCATTCACCGTCACCTTGTCGAAAAAGGCGTCGATCGGCGCACGCAGCGAGGCGAGCGCGGCCATCGCGCCCTCGAAATCCTCCGCCGCGACGGCCGCCGCGCCCTTGGGCTCGGCCGCGTCGAGCGCGGCGAGAAGTGCTGCTTCCTCGGCCTGCGGTTCGTAATTGACCGATGCGGCCTCGAACTTTTCCTTTTTCAGGATGTTCGCGGCGCGCTTGTAGCCGGCGATCAGGTTGACGCCGTCATCGGTGGTGACGAACGCTTGAAGCGCCTTCACCCGGGCGAGCAGGCGCACGAGATCGTCTTCACCGCCGAGCGCGAACACCGCGTCGATGAGATCGTGACGGACGCCCGCTTCGCGCTGCTGGACTTTCAGGCGGTCCGCGAAAAATGGAGGCAGTGTTTCGAAAGTCGCCCGCATTGCTTGATTGTGCGCTTCGAAAGCTTCGTCCGTCATGTCGGGCGAACAACGTAACGTCGTCATTCCATGGAGCCCACGGGTTATCGCTTCCCACAAGCTCATCCGTAACTTGTTGCGCGTAACCAACTCCAAAACGCCAAGTGCGGCACGCCGCAGTGCGAAAGGATCTTTCGAGCCCGTGGGCGGCATATCCGCGAAGAAAAATGCAACAAGCGTATCCAGTTTATCCGCCAGCGACACCGCCACCGTCACCGGCGCAATTGGCACATCATCGCCTTGCCCGACCGGCTTATAGTGATCGCGGATCGCGTCGGCGACCGCATCGGGTAAGCCCTGCGCGCGGGCGTAGTAGCCGCCCATGACGCCCTGAAGCTCAGGAAACTCGCCGACCATCCCGGTGACGAGATCGGCTTTGGCGAGGCGTGCGGCCTGTTCGGCTTGATCGGGGTTCGCGCCCTCTATGATGCCCCCTTCAACCAGCCAACGCGCGAGCTTGGCGATCCGATCGACCTTGTCGGCGACCGTTCCAAGCTTTTCGTGGAAGACGATCTGTTCGAGCTTCTTTGCCTGTTCCTCGAGAGGAACCTTCAGATCCTGTTCCCAGAAGAACTTGGCGTCGGAGAGGCGCGCGGCGAGCACCTTGGCATTGCCGTCGGCGATCAGCTTGCCGCCATCGGCTGCCGCGATGTTCGCCGTGCAGACGAAATTGGGCGCGAGCTTGCCGTCGGCATCGTTGAGCACGAAATATTTCTGGTTGGTGCGCATGGTGAGCTGGATCACCTCGCGCGGGACCTGAAGAAATTCCGGGTCGAAGCCCCCAAGCAGCGGCACCGGCCATTCGGTGAGGCCGGCATTTTCGGCGACCAGCCCATGATCCTCGACCAACGTCAGCCCCGCGGCGCTGGCCGCAGCGGCCGCGCCGTCGGCGATGATGCGGCGGCGTTCGGCGGCGTCGACGATGACATGGCAGGCGCGCAGCTTGGCGGCATAATCATCGGCATTGCCGATGGTGATGCGGCCCGGATGATGGAAACGGTGGCCGACCGTGTCGGAGCCCGAGACGACGCCGTCGACCTCGAGCGGAACGACATCGTTGCCGAGCAGCGCGATGATACCCTGAAGCGGGCGCACCCAGCGCAGACTTTCGGTGGACGAAGACGCCGCGCCCCAGCGCATCGATTTCGGCCAGGGAAAGGCGCGGATGACAGCCGGGATCGCCTCTGCAATCACCTCGGCGGTCGGGCGGCCCGGCTTTTCGATCACCGCGAACAGGACGACATTGCCCTTGTTGTCCGCGCGCTCGACAAGCTGTTCGCGCGTCAATCCGGTGGACTTCAGGAAACCCTGCAGCGCCTGTTCGGGCGCATCGGCACGGGGACCTTTGCGTTCCTCGCTCACCGCCTCGGTTTCAAGCGGGAGGCCGCGTGCGATCAGCGCCATGCGGCGCGGGGTGACGAAGCTTTCGATGGATGCGGGCTTGAGACCGGCCTTGCCGATCTCTTCCGCGAAAAGACGGGCAAGATCAGCCGACGCCTTTTCCTGCATGCGCGCCGGGATTTCCTCCGACAGCAGCTCGAGAAGAAAATCCGCCATTACGCCGCCCATCCGTTCTTTTCCATCCACGCAGCGCACGCGCCCTTTGCGAGATCGCGGACGCGGCCGATATATGCCTGACGCTCCGCGACCGAGATCACGCCGCGCGCCTGAAGCAGGTTGAAATAATGGCTTGCCTTGATCGCCTGCTCATAAGCGGGGATCGGCAGCTTGTTTTCGAGGCAGAGTTCGCATTCGGCCGAGGCCTTGCGGAAGGCATCGAACAGGCGATCGGTATCGGCGATCTCGAAGTTCCAGGTGCTCATCTGCACCTCGTTCTCGTGATAGATATCGCCGTAGGTGACGCCGTGATCGTTGAACGCGAGGTCGTAGACATTGTCGACGCCCTGGATGTACATGGCGAGACGTTCGAGACCATAGGTCAGCTCGCCGGTCACGGGCTTGCAGTCGAAACCACCCATCTGCTGGAAATAGGTGAACTGGGTGACTTCCATCCCGTCACACCAGACTTCCCAGCCAAGGCCCCAGGCGCCCAGTGTCGGGCTTTCCCAATCGTCCTCGACGAAGCGGATATCGTGCTTGGTGAAATCGATGCCGATGGCCTCGAGCGACCCCAGATAGAGTTCCTGGAGGTTCGGCGGGCTCGGCTTCAGAACCACCTGATACTGGTAATAATGCTGCAGGCGATTGGGGTTTTCACCATAGCGGCCATCGGTCGGGCGGCGGCTGGGCTGGACGAAGGCAGCGTTCCACGGATCGGGACCAAGCGCGCGCAGCGTCGTTGCCGGGTGGAAGGTGCCCGCACCCATTTCCATGTCATAGGGCTGGAGGATCACGCACCCCTTGTCGCTCCAATAATCATGGAGCGTGAGGATCAGCCGCTGGAAACTCATTCCCGGGCGTTTTGCCGCGTTCGAATCGGTCAATTTAGAGCCTTCGCAGATGCAAAAAGTTACCCGGCCGCCCTTTGGCGGATGCGCCCCGTGCGGTCAAGGATCGCGAGGAATGTCAGCCCCTAGCGACGATTTGTAAAGCATGCTTGACATGGACATGAGTCGATGACATTTAGTCAAGCATACTTGACACAAAGTCGCGCGATAGTGACATACACCGGAGAGGAGCGCGCGATGTTGCTTCGGATGCCGCGACCTCGAAGGATCCAAGGAGAGCGCATGAAGAACCGGCTCAAGGTGTTGCGAGCCGAGAGGGACTGGAGCCAGGCTGAGCTGGCCGGCAGGCTCGACGTTTCGCGACAGGCGGTGAACGCCATCGAGACGGGCAAATATGACCCGTCGCTCCCCCTCGCCTTCAAGATCGGTCGGCTTTTCAGCATGCCGATCGAGGAGATTTTCGATGACGAACATGATGAGGCTTCCAATGGCTGACACCCCCATTCTTTCGGGCGAGGACCGCGCACGGCTCCGCACGCGCCGGTATCTGCGCGGGATTGCCGGCGTGGGCTTGCTGGGCGCGGCGTTCGGATTTTTTGCCGCACGGCTCGGCCAAGGCGCCGATGCGCTGGCCTTTGCACCGATGACAGCGATCGCGCTATCGGCGATGGTGATCGCGGCATTCGCCCTGATGCTTTTCTGGTCGCGCCGGATCATGGACGAGCATGAATGGACGCAGAATGTGAACGCGGCGGCGATCGGCGGTACGTTGGCACTGGCCGCCTATGTGCCATGGCTGCTGCTCGGCAAGGCGGGGCTGCTGTCCGCCCCCGGCGCCGAAGGCATGTTCATCATCTCCGCGCTTGGCGGCGCGCTTTCCTATTTCGCGATGAAGCTGCGGCGCTAACCGGCGCCGCCCCTCTCCCCTTCTCCCCTTCTCAAAGGACGACTTTCCATGAAAAAACTGATCAGCGCCCTGCTTGGCGCCACCCTGTTCTGTGCCCCGGCCATTGCCGCCGAACCGGCCACGACCGCCGCGCCCGCCGCACAACCGACGGTCGACATCGATCCCGCGCTCTGGGTGGTGAAGGATGAGGACACGACAATCTATCTGTTCGGCACCATCCATATGCTGAAGCCCGGCCTCGGATGGTTCGATGATGGCGTGAAAAAAGCGTTCGATGCATCGGATGAACTGGTGATCGAGATGATCGAACCCGACTCGCAGACGATGATGGGCGTGATCCAGAAACTGGCGATGAACCCGGGCGCCGCCCCGTTGAGCCAGCAGCTGGGCGCGCAGGACCGGGCCGCCTATACCAAGGCGCTGGAAGCCCTGGGCATCCCTTATCAGGCGTTCGAACAGGCGCGTCCCTGGTTTGCGGCAATGACGCTGTCCGCGCTGCCGATCGCAAAGCTCGGCTATGATCCAGCCAATGGGCCCGAACGCATTCTGCAGGACGCGGCGGAGCGCGCGGGCAAGAAGATTGGCCAGCTGGAGACGGCCGAAGAGCAGCTGGGCTTTTTCGCCAAGCTGACCGATGCCGAGCAGATCGACTATCTGAACGTGACCGTCCGCATGCAGGACGAGATCGCGCCTGCCATCGAAAACCTGATCGCGCTGTGGTCTGCCGCCGATGTCGAGGGCGTGGGCAATGCGATGAAGGAGGGCATGGGCAACACGCCAGCGCTGGACCGCGTCTTGCTGGGCGAGCGCAACACCAACTGGGCCGGCTGGATCAAGACCCGGCTGGAGCAGCCCGGCACGGTGTTCCTTGCGGTGGGCGCCGGGCACCTTGCGGGTGAAGCGAGCGTGCAGACCAAGCTGAAGGCGCTGAGCATCGACACGCAGCGCGTTCAATATTGATGCGAAAGCCGACGACGGGCAACACGCCGTTGTTGCCCGTTCAGGAAGGAGCGGGAATAAGGGGCGCCATGTTGCGCCCCTTGACGATCATTCTCTCCGCATTCGGCCTGATCACCGGCTGCTCCTCCCCCACCGAAGCGGTTGCGCCCGCAAAGCCCGGGCTTTGGAAAGTG
The DNA here is from genome assembly GCF_033025475.1 of Sphingomonas sp. C3-2. Taxonomy (NCBI): domain Bacteria; kingdom Pseudomonadati; phylum Pseudomonadota; class Alphaproteobacteria; order Sphingomonadales; family Sphingomonadaceae; genus Sphingomonas; species Sphingomonas sp. C3-2. The sequence goes on along the minus strand of NZ_CP130322.1, from coordinate 3,307,211 downwards.
TCGGACCATGACACGACCATCTATCTGTTCGGGACGATCCATATGCTGCCGCCCGATTATGCGTGGCGGACGAAGAATTTCGACAAGGCAGCAGCGCAGGCGAACGAGCTGATGCTCGAAGTCGTGATGGACAAGGACCCGGCCAAGACCGCCGAGATCATGACGCGGCTGGGCCGATCCCCCGGCCTGCCCCCGCTGCTCGACCGCGTACCGCAGGAAAAGCGCGCCGAGCTGAAGACCATCATCGAGAGCGCGAAGATCCCGATGGACTTTCTCGACGGCATGGAAACCTGGGCCGCGGCGACGACGCTGGCCGCCACCACATTGGCGCAGGCGAACATCCGTGCGAGCGACGGCGTCGAACGCCAGCTGACCGGCAGCTTCGAAAAGGCCGGCAAGACCGTGGCGGGGCTGGAGACGACCGAGCAGCAGCTGGGCTATTTCGACACGCTGCCCGAAACGGTGCAGCGCCAGTTCCTGCTGAGCGTCATCGACAGCAGCAAGGATGCCGAGGGCGAGTTTCACAAGATGATGAGCGCCTGGGCGAGCGGCGACACGTCGAAGATCGCGATGACCTTTGACGACGAACTGCAGATGACCCCCGAGCTGACCGACGTGCTGCTGCGCAAGCGCAACCAGAACTGGACGCGCTGGGTGAAGGCGCGGATGGACACGCCGGGAACCGTGCTGATGGCGGTTGGCGCGGGCCATCTGGCCGGCAAGGAATCGGTGCAGGAAATGCTGAAGGCCGAAGGGCTGAAGGTGAAGCGCATCCAGTGAGCCGCCGCGCTTGCGTTTCGAGGGCCTGCCGCCTATAGGGCCCGCTTCCCGTTATGGTCATCCCTGGAGGCGTGACGGGTTGAACAAGCAAGCAATTTGGAGACATGCACATGAGCGATCTGCTTCAGCTGTCGGCCGAGGCGCGCGATCGGGCTGGCAAGGGAGCCTCCCGTGCTCACCGCCGCGAAGGCCGCGTACCTGCCGTCATTTACGGTAACAACGAAGAACCGACCTCGATCCACCTCGAGGAAAAGGCGCTGACTAAGCTCCTGAACACCGGTCACTTCATGAACTCGGTCATCATGGTCGAAGTCGGCGGCAAGGCCGTTCGCACGCTTCCCAAGGACGTCCAGTTCCACCCCGTCACCGATCGTCCGATGCACGTGGACTTCCTGCGCATCAGCGAGCACGCCAAGGTGAACGTTCAGGTTCCCGTCGCATTCACCGACGAAGACGACGCACCGGGCATCAAGCGCGGCGGCGTTCTGAACATCGTTCGCCACGAGCTTGAACTGGCTTGCGACGCAGCGAACATCCCCGACGAAATCGTGATCTCGCTTGCTGGCCTCGATGTCGGCGCGGCGATCCACATCAACGACGTGAAGCTGCCCAAGGGCACCGAATCGGTCATCACCGACCGCGACTTCACGATCGCAACCATCGTTGCTCCTTCGGCGCTCAAGTCGAGCGAAGGCGAAGACGCCGCTGCAGAAGCAGCCGGCGAGTAACGCAGGCAAAGGGCCGGCGGCCGCGCACCGCGCGCCGCCGGCTTTGCTATATCCCCCATGCAAATCTGGGCAGGCCTCGGCAATCCTGGCGCACAGTACGCCATGCACCGGCATAATGTCGGCTTCATGGCCGTGGACGCGATCGCCGAAGTGCACAATTTTTCGCCGGTCAAGAAGGCCTTTCAGGGCTGGGCGCAGGAAGGCCGCATCGGCGGCGACAAGATCCTGCTGCTGAAACCGGCCACCTTCATGAACGAAAGCGGCCGCGCGATCGGCGAGGCCATGCGCTTCTACAAATTGTCGGAAAGCGACGTCACCGTCTTTCACGACGAGCTCGACCTCGCGCCGTTCAAGGTGAAGGTGAAGATCGGCGGCGGCACCGCCGGCCATAACGGCCTGCGTTCGACCGAAGCGCATATCGGCAATGCCTTTCGCCGCGTCCGCCTTGGCATCGGCCATCCCGGCCACCGCGACCGCGTGACCGGTTATGTGCTCGGTAACTACGCCAAGGCCGAGATCGAGCCGCTGACCGACATGCTGGGCGCGGTTGCCGCCGAGGCTGACTGGCTGGCGCGCGGCGACGATGTGCGCTTCATGAACGATATAGCCTTGCGGCTGAAGGACGACTAAAGCCTCCGGGCATCCGCAACCGGACGTATCCGGCGGCGTCATTTCACACAGCACACTCCGCTTCCGCGCGGGGACGAACGGAGTTTTCAGATGGGTTTTCGCTGCGGCATCGTCGGTCTTCCCAATGTCGGCAAATCGACGCTTTTCAACGCGCTGACCGAAACGGCGGCGGCACAGGCGGCGAATTATCCCTTTTGCACGATCGAGCCCAATGTCGGTCAGGTCGCGGTGCCCGACGATCGCCTGAACCAGTTGGCCGAGATCGCCGGTTCGGCGAAGATCATCGAAACCCAACTGGCGTTCGTCGACATCGCCGGCCTCGTGCGCGGCGCGTCCAAGGGTGAAGGCCTGGGCAACCAGTTTCTGGCGAACATCCGCGAAGTGGACGCGATCGTCCACGTCCTGCGGTGCTTCGAAGACGGCGACATCACCCATGTCGACGGCAAGATCGATCCGATCGCCGATGCCGACACGGTGGAAACCGAGCTGATGCTGGCCGACCTCGAAAGCCTTGAAAAGCGCGTCCCGAACTTTGCCAAAAAGGCGGCACAGGGCGACAAGGAAGCGAAGATCGCGGCATCGGTGCTGGGCCAGGCGCTCGACCTGCTGCGCGACGGCAAGCCCGCGCGCCTGACCGAGCCCAAGGACGAGGAAGAGCGCCGCGTTTTCGATCAGGCGCAGCTCTTGACCTCGAAGCCGATCCTGTATGTCTGCAATGTCGAGGAAGCCAGCGCATCCGACGGCAATGCACTGAGCGCGCGCGTGTTCGAAAAGGCCAAGGCGGAAGGCGCGGTGGCCGTCGTCGTTTCGGCCGCGATCGAAGCAGAAATCGCCACCATGGCCCCCGAGGACCGCGCCGAATTCCTGTCCGATCTCGGCCTGAAGGAAACCGGCCTCGCCCGTGTGATCCGCGCCGGATACGAGCTACTGAACCTCATCACCTTCTTCACCGTCGGTCCCAAGGAAGCGCGCGCCTGGACCGTCCACCGCGGCGCCAAGGCACCGCAGGCAGCGGGCGAGATCCACACCGATTTCGAACGCGGTTTCATCCGCGCCGAAACCATCGCGTTCGACGATTACATCGCCTGCAAGGGCGAAGCCGGCGCGCGCGATGCGGGCAAGCTGCGTTCGGAAGGCAAGGAATATGTCGTCGTCGACGGCGATGTGATGCTGTTCCGCTTTAACGTCTGATCATTTTCCCGACTGTCACCAAGCCGCAGCAATGACATGCGATGGGCGCGGGCAATGAACGGAGATTGTCTGTGAAATTTGCACGCGCCCTCGTCTCGAGTCTCGCCTCGAGCCTTGCGCTCGCCCTGTCGCTTTCCGCCTGCGCCACGGGCGGGGGTATCGAACCCGCGCAGCGCACGGCCGCGCCCGTGGAAGACCGCGCGCCCGTAACCATCCTGATTTCGATCGACGGCTTTCACCCGGATTATCTGACGCGCGGGGCGACGCCCGTGCTCTCGCGGCTGGCGGCGGACGGGGTGCAGGGCGTGATGCGCCCTTCCTTCCCCACCAAGACCTTTCCCAACCACTATACACTCGTCACTGGCCTGCGCCCGGACAGGAACGGCGTCGTCGCCAACAAGATGGAAGACCCGCGCCGCCCCGGCGAGGTTTTCACCATGGCGAGCGACGATCCCTTCTGGTGGAACGAGGCGCGCCCGATCTGGGTGGATGCCGAAAAGGCGGGCGTGCGGACCGCGACGATGTTCTGGCCCGGATCGAATGTCGCGATCGGCGGCACGCGCGCCGCACAGTGGCCGTTCACGATCAGCGGCGGGACGCGGCCCGAGGACTGGCAGCAGTTCAACCAGGAGGTGACCGGCACGCAGCGCGTGAACGCGGTGATCGACTGGCTGCGCCGCCCGCCGGCCATTCGGCCAAAGCTGGTGACACTCTATTTCGATACGGTCGATACCGCCGGCCACCGCTTCGGTCCCGAGGCGGCGGAAACGACGCGGGCGCTCCGTGATGTGGACGCGATGATCGGCGCGCTGGAAGACGGGCTGAAATCGCTCGGCCAGCCCGCCAATCTGGTGATCGTATCGGACCACGGCATGGCGGCCACGACGACGACGCGGAGCATTGCGCTCGACACCGTTGCAGCCCCCGATGATTACCGTCTGATCGAAGCTGGCCCCTATGCCGCGATCGAGGCCAAGCCGGGGCGCGAAGCCGCGCTGGAAGCCAAGCTGCTGAAGCCGCACGCGCATATGGAATGCTGGCGCAAAGATCAGATCCCGGCGCGTTTCCATTATGGCCGCAATCCGCGCGTGCCCGCCTATCTGTGCCTGGCCGAGACGGGCTGGACGGTGGAGGCGACCGCGCCCAGAACGCAGTTTTCGGGCGGTGCGCATGGTTATGACAATACGGCGCCCGAAATGGCCTCGCTGTTCGTGGCGCATGGCCCCGCCTTTCGCCGGGGCGCGACGGTGACGGCGTTCGACAATGTCGACATCCATCCGCTGCTCGCCCATCTCATCGGCCTGCCTGTCGAGCCCCGCGACGGATCGCTGGAGGCATTGCGCCCGGCGCTGGCCCAGCCGCGTTGAGAGACGCTTGCCGGTTGACGCTTTCGTAATCGTCATGTGAAGCTTTGCGCCTGTTCCCGATTGGAGTGGGCGTGATGCAATATTTCGAGGATCTGGTCGTCGGCGCGAAATCGCGCTTCGGCAACTATGCCGTGAAGCCCGACGAGGTGCGCGCCTTTGCGGCGGCCTATGACCCCCAGCCCTTTCACCTGGACGAGGAGGCCGCCGCGCGCACGCATTTCGGGCGAATTTCAGCGAGTGGCTGGCACACCTGCGCGATGACGATGCGGATGATCGTCGAGAATTTGGCAGACCATAAGCAGGCCGGGCTTGGCGGGATCGGCGTGGACGAACTGCGCTGGCTGCGCCCGGTTTATCCCGGCGATGTGCTCCACTGCGAAACCGAGCTGATCGAGAAGACGCGATCGCGCAGCCGCCCCGAAATGGGATCGTTCCGCACGCGCATGACAGTGTTCAACCAGAAGGAGGAACCCGTCATGTCCTATGTCTCGATCGCGCTGATCGCGACGCGGGCGCCCGAAGAGGCTTAGTCGGGCCGCTGGTTGCGATTGCGGCTTTCACGGCCGCCGCCGCCGCGCGACCCACGCCAGCCGCCTTCGCGCCCCGAGCCCTGCTGTGACGGGGTCCAGACGCGTTCGGAACGCTGACGGCCAGCCGAGGGCGCTTCGCTGCGGCGACGTTCCTGATTGGCCTGCCACGCCTCGCGCTGCTCGACGGTGAGGCCGCGCCCCGGACGGTAGGCAGGGCGGCCCGCCCGGTTCACATCATTGCGGCGCCCATCGCGCCAGCCGTCGCGACGATCGTCCCTGTTGCCGCGAACATGATCCGGCCGGCCGTTGCGATCATTGTCGCGCCAGCCGCCACGGCCCTGACGGTTCCAGTCGTCGCGCTGCGCCTGAGACCAGCCACGCCGCCCTTCCCAATGGCGGCGGTGATTATCGTTCCACCGCTGGCGATGGCCGCCGCGATCGTACACATAATAGCCATAGCCCGGATAATAATATCCGTCGTACCAGCCATAGCCGCCATAATCATAATAGGGATCATAATAGCCGCCGCTGCCCATGCCGAGCGAGACGCCGCCATAGCCATAGTCATCATAGGCGCAGCCGGCGAGGCCGACGGAGGCGATGAGGAGCAGGGACGCGATGCGAAGTCGGCGGGCAGCCATGACATTTCTCCGGAATACCAGAGAGCGCATTATCATCGCTCAGCCGTGAACCCGAAGTGAACTATTGAAAAACGGCTCAGTGCCCCGGAAATTCCATGAGGCTGAACACATCGACATCGGCGGCGCGCAGCCGCGCGGAGCCACCCAGATCGGGCAGGTCGACGACAAACAGCGCCCCCGCCACGATGCCGCCCTGCGTGCGGACGAGATCGACGGTTGCGTTGACGGTGCCGCCGGTGGCGATCAGATCGTCGACGATCAGCACGCGGGTGGCGGGCACGAGATCATGCGCATGCATTTCCAGCCGGTCGGTGCCGTACTCGAGAGCATAGTCGATCCCGACCTTTTTGCCGGGCAGCTTGCCGGGCTTGCGGATGGGAAGGACGCCGGTGCCGAGCGCCTTGGCGAGCGCCGCACCGAAAAGGAAACCGCGCGCCTCGACGGCGGCGATGAGATCGGGCTTCAGCCCTTCGGCGATCGCGGCAAGCCGATCGACCGCAAGCGAAAAGCCTGCCCCATCGAGGAGCAGGCTTGTCACGTCCCGGAAGAGGATCCCCGGCTTTGGAAAGTCGGGGATCGTCCGGATGAGCGCCCTCAGGTCGCTATTGTCGCTGGGAGCGCTCATGGTCCTCAGTGCTTCTTGTCGCGCCAGATGTTCTGGTACGCCATATAGGTGAGGACGGTGAAGAAGAGCAGGAAGATCATCACGGCAACGCCGGTGCGGTGACGATTTTCAAGCTTGGGTTCGGCTGCCCAGGTGAGGAAGGCCGAGACGTCCTGCGCCATTTGCGGCACGGTTGCCTTGGTGCCATCCGAATAGCTGACCTGGCCTTCACCCGTGAGCGGCGGTGCCATCGCGAGGTTGAGGTTCGCGAAATACGGGTTGTAGTGCAGGCCTTCGCCGGTCTTGGCGTCCGGGAACTGCTTGAGCAGTTCGGCGGGCTGATCCTGATAACCGGTGAGCAGCGAGTAGATATAGTGCGTGCCGTCGTGACGCGCCTTCGCCATCAGCGAAAGATCAGGCGGAAGCGCACCGTTGTTGCCCGCACGCGCGGCGACTTCGTTGGCGAAGGGCGCCGGGATGCGATCGGCAGCCGTCGACTTGCGGGTCGCGGGCTCACCCGTTTCCGGGTTGATCGAGGGCGTTTCGACGGCCCATTCCGAAGCCAGCGTCTTCACCTGGCCTTCGGAATAACCGAGCGCCTGAAGATCGCGGAACGAGACGAGATGGAGCGAGTGGCAGGCCGCGCAAACTTCCTTGTAAACCTGGAAGCCGCGCTGCAGCTGCTGACGATCGAACTTACCGAACGGCCCCTCGAACGAATAGGAGACGTCCTGCTTCGGGTGCAGGTGGAACTCATGTTCCACGGTGGGCTGCGGCGGTTCCTTGATGAAGGCCACCGCGCCCCAGAGAAGCGACCAGAGCAGAACCCCGACAAAGCCGAGGCCGGCAATAAAACCGATGGGACGGACCATTATTGTTACCCCTTATTCGGCTGCTGCGACGGCAGCGCCGTCCGTCGATTCACCATGCTTTGCCAGCACGGCTTCGGTGATCGAGTTCGGCAGCGGCAGCGGCCGTTCGATCCGCGAAATGATCGGCAGGATGATCAGGAAGTGCGCGAAGTAATAAGCCGACGCGATCTGCGAGATCATCACATAGGGTTCTTCCGCCGGTGCGCCGCCGCAATAGCCCAGCACGAGAATGCAGGGGACGAGGCCGAACCAGAAGAACTTCTTGAACGTGGGACGATAGTTACCCGAACGCACGGGCGACTTGTCGAGCCAGGGCAGGAAGAACAGCAGAAGGATTGCCGCGAACATCGCGATCACACCCCAGAGCTTCGCCGGCAGGATGAAATCTGCGGTGAAGGCGCGCAGGATCGCGTAGAACGGCCAGAAATACCATTCGGGGACGATGTGCGCCGGGGTCGAGAGCGGGTTGGCCGGGATATAGTTATCCGGGTGACCGAGCAGGTTGGGCGCGAAGAAGAGCAGCGCGGCAAACACGATCAGGAACACGCCGAGGCCGAAACCGTCCTTCGCGGTGTAATAGGGATGGAACGGAACCGTATCCTGCGGCCCCTGAACGTCGACGCCGGTCGGGTTGTTCGAACCCGGAATGTGCAGCGCCCAGATGTGGAGAATGACCACGCCGAGGATGACGAACGGCAGCAGATAGTGGAGCGAGAAGAACCGGTTGAGCGCCGCGTTATCGGGCGCGAAACCGCCAAGCAGCCAGATCTGGATCGGCTCGCCGACAAAGGGGATCGCGCCGAACAGGCCGGTGATCACCTTGGCCCCCCAGAAGCTCATCTGGCCCCAGGGAAGGACATAGCCCATGAATGCGGTGGCCATCATCAGCAAGAAGATGACGAGGCCGAGATGCCACACCATTTCGCGGGGCGCCTTGTAGGAGCCGTAATAAAGACCGCGCATGATGTGGATATAGACGACGATGAAGAACATCGAGGCGCCGTTGGCGTGCGCATAACGCAGCAGCCAGCCCGAGTTCACATCGCGCATGATGTGTTCGACGGATTCGAACGCCACCAGACCGTTGGCGGCATAATGCATCGCCAGCACGATGCCGGTGATCAGCTGAATGGCCAGTGCGACGCCGGCGAGGACGCCGAAATTCCACCAGTAGTTCAGATTGCGGGGGACGGGATAACCCGAGCCGATGGCGTTATAGACCAGTCGGGGGATCGGAAGTTTCTCGTCGAGATAGCGCATCAGCGGATGCTTAGGCGCGTATTGCTCTGCCCAGGGAAAGCTCATCGTTTTCTACCTCAACCGACCTGAACGACGGTGTCCGTCGTGAAGCTGTATTCGGGAACCTCGAGGTTCGTCGGCGCGGGACCTTTGCGGATACGCGCAGCAGTGTCGTAGTGCGAACCATGGCACGGGCAGAAATATCCGCCGAATTCGCCACGATTTTCACCCTCGCCCGCACCCAGCGGAACGCAGCCCAGATGGGTGCAGACGCCCATGGTGATGAGCCACTGGGTCTTTCCAGCCTTGGTGCGTTCGGCCAGCGTCTGCGGATCGCGCAGGTCGCTGAGCGCCACCTTGTCGGCTTCTTCGATTTCCTTGGGTGTCAGATGACGCACGAAAAGCGGCTGCTTGCGAAAGATCGCCTTGATCGCCTGCCCCGGCTGGATCGCCGAAAGATCGATCTCGGTCGACGAGGCTGCAAGCACATCCGCCGATGGATTCATCTGGTTGATAAGCGGCAAGGCCACCGTGGCCGCACCGACGCCTGCGAAACTAACCGCCGCGATATTGATGAAGTCCCGACGCCTGACACCCCCCTCGGTGGAGGCGGCCTCTGCCGGTCCCGTTTGTTCAAGCACTGCCATTCACCTGCCCTTGCGCTTCGAAACGAATACGTAGGCGGAGGTTTTCAGCCCAATGATTAGAAAAGACCAGACCCCTCCACTCCCGCCCTAACCCTTTTGGGCCTTAAAGCGGTCCGGCAGGCCTGATAGCGAAGGATCAGGCAAAATGCCAACAACCAATTTTGCCTATCTTGTTACCGAATAAAGCACTTCCTATGGGATGCGGCCATGCGAATAGCCCTTTACCAACCCGAGATCGCAGGAAATGTCGGCGCGATATTACGCCTGTCTGCCTGTTTCGGCGTTCCCGTCGACATTATCGAGCCTTGCGGCTTTGCCTTTTCAGACAAGCGACTCGCACGCGCCGGCATGGATTATGCGGCCGAAGCAGAGTTTACCCGGCACAGCGACTGGCAGACATTCGACTCCGCAAGACAAGGCCGACTGGTGCTGATGACAACCAAGGGCAGCGTCTCGCTTTACGATGCACAGTTTGAACCCGGCGATATTTTACTGATGGGATCCGAGGGCGCAGGCGTGCCCGACGATGTCCACGCCCGCGCCGATCTTCGCGTGCGTATTCCGCTGAGGCCGGGATTTCGGTCCTTGAATGTCGGCATGTCGGCTGGCATCGCACTTGCCGAGGCACTGAGACAGACGAAAGGCTTACCGGAATGATCGAGCTCGATAGCGAGCAGCAGGCGGCGCGCGACTGGTTCGAGGCCCTGCGGGACCGCATCTGCGCCGAATTCGAGGCGATCGAGCAGGAAGCCGGCAGCGATGCGCGCTTCGACTATCTTGCCTGGGACCGCGCCGATCCTTCGGGCGAACATGGCGGCGGTGGCGTGCGCGGCGTGATGAAGGGCAAGGTGTTCGAAAAGGTGGGCGTGAACGTCTCCACCGTCGGCGGCCATTTCGAGGGCGATTTCGCCAAGACGATCCACGGCGCGGGCGAAGATCCCCGCTTCTTCGCCACCGGCATCAGTCTGGTGGCGCATATGGCGAACCCGCATGTGCCCGCCGTGCACATGAACACCCGCTTCCTCGTCACCACCAAGCGCTGGTTCGGCGGCGGCGCCGACCTCAACCCGCCCATCCCCTATGACGCGGATACCGCCGATTTCCACGCGCGGCTGCGCACCGCGTGCGACGCGCATGACGAGACGCATTATCCGCGCTTCAAGAAATGGGCGGACGATTATTTCTACATCCCGCACCGCAAGGTGCACCGCGGCGTGGGCGGCATCTTCTACGACCATCTCGAAGGCGACTTTGCCGAGAACTTCGCCTTTACCCGCGATGTCGGCGAAGCGTTTCTCGACATTTTTCCCGCGATCGTCCGCCGCCGGATGCACCAGAGCTGGAGCCCCGAGGAAAAGGCGCAGCAACTGGAGTGGCGTGGCCGCTATGCCGAGTTCAACCTCGTCTATGATCGCGGCACGCTGTTCGGCCTCAAGACCGGCGGCAATATCGACGCGATCCTGATGAGCCTGCCCCCCGAGGCGACATGGTCCTGAACCAGAACGAAGTCCTGAACCAGAACGGGCTTTCCCGCATTCCCGCCGGCAAGGTGGCGACGATCGTCACCTCGCTGGAAATGCGGGAGGCCCCGCGCCCGCGCCCCGCAGCCCCCTCCCCGCTCCGGCTCGAACGCTGGAAGGCCCCTACGCCGGACAAGTACCGCGCGCTGTTTCGCCGCGTGGGTGAACCCTGGCTGTGGTTTTCACGGCTTGTCATGGATGATGCGCAACTGACTGCGATCATTCATGATGAGGCGATCGAGATCTTCGCGCTGGTCGACCGGCGCGGGATCGAGATGGGGATGCTCGAGCTGGATTTCCGTACCCCCGGCACCTGCGAGATCGGCTTTTTCGGGCTGGTGCCCGAGCTTTCCGGACAGGGCCATGGCCGCTGGCTGATGGGCCAGACGCTGACGCTGGGCTGGCGCAAGGGGGTTAAGCGGATGTGGGTGCATACCTGCACGCTCGACCATCCCGGCGCGCTTGGCTTTTACCGCAAACAGGGATTCATTCCCTATGCCCGCGAGGTCGAGATCTTCGACGATCCCCGCCTGAGTGGCCACCTGCCCCGCAGCGCGGCACCGCATATTCCAATTTTGGAGGGGTGAAGGCCGGCGTCACCGGCCCGTAGCGCTATCGCGGAATGCCGGCCGCCGCGCCTCGCACAATATCGTTGCCGATATGGAGGCACGGAAAGTCAGTGCGGCCGAGGCGCCTTGTTTCGGCAGGCGTTTCACCGGTGACCGCGCGAAAGGCCACCGAGAAGCTGCTCGCACCCGAAAAGCCGACATCATGGGCAATCTGCTTGATGCTGAGAAGGCTATCGTTCAACAGATCGATGGATTTCATGATCCTGATCGTTTTGATGAATTCGTGCGGCGTGGTTCCGAAGCTTCTTCGAAACGCGTCGTGGACAAACCGTTCGCTGTAGCCAAGATACGTAGCAATATCCGAGACCAGCATTCTCTGGCCACTGCACTCATAGATGAAATCGCGGATCTTCAGGAGATCGTTCCGGTCAAGCTTGTGCTGGCGGGGGGTGTGCTTCCTGATTTCGGTACGCTTGAAATAGCGGGCCATTTCAATGGCGATGATGCCTGCGAAGGATTCAACCAGCGCGTCCGAGGAAAAGTCCGGGCGCGTGATTTCGCGGTATATGCGCCTCAGGCTTTCCTTGATCGTTGCGCCGTGAATGTCCCGGCATGCCTCAAGATACCGGATTGACCTGTCGTCATCCGGCCCCACGACCGCGCTGAAATATTCCCTGGTGAACTGACAGGAGATGCCGTCCGCCCTGCCCCGCCCCTTGACCATGGTCCCCCATGGCACTTCGGGCGGAATATAGGACAGAATGTCGCAGGGTTTCCGCACAGGATTGATCGGCCCCATATATTGCCAGATCGATCGATAGGTGCCGTCATTGTATACCTTGGCACCGATCGCATGATCGGAATTGAACCCGCATTCTTCGACATAGGCATCGTCGGTCTTGTCCGCATGGATGATGTCTATCGCGAAATTGGGAAATCTGTGGCGGCTCACGGTCTTGCGATGGTGCAGACTTGGCGCGGACATTTCAGCTTCTCTTCCCTGTTTTATCGTTATTCGCCGCCGCAGCAGCGTCCTTGACGACAGAGACTGTCAGAGAACCCTGCATATTCCAACGACATGTGCATGAAAAAATGCCCCATGCGTGCAGGAAATCGAACAGGATTTCGGCGCAATGCGGAATTGCGAACATCACCATGTGGGACGCAAGGGCCTGCGATCCCTAGTTCTCAACGCCCAGCAAGGGGGGCGCGGCGCGTTACGGACAGGTGCCTGTGACGTTGCCGGATTTCCTCAAAAAAAGAACTGGCGAGGAGAGTTGGGAATGCGGTGGCGTGGTTATAGATGGGCTGTCCTGACAGGCGTTTCGTGCGGTGCGTTGGTGTCGGCAGGTGCGGCCATGGCGCAGGATGCCGCGTCAACGGACACAGGCTTGCAGGATATTGTCGTCACGGCGCAGAAGCGCGCCGAGAACCTGCAGAACACGCCGCTGGCTGTCAGCGCACTGACGGCGGAGGTGCTGGAGGCGCGTGGCATTTCCGATGTCGGCGATATCAGCGCGATTGCCCCCAATTTGACAACCAGCATCACCCCGTCATCGACCACGAATATCACGGTGCATATTCGTGGGATCGGCGAGTCCGATCCGGTTTTGACGGTCGATTCCCCTGTCGGCATCTATGTCGACGGCGTGGTGATCGGGCGAACGACGGGTGCGGTATTCGATCTTGTCGATCTGGAACGCGTCGAAGTTCTGCGCGGCCCGCAAGGTACGCTGTATGGGCGTAACACTACAGGGGGCGCGGTCAACTTCATTGCTGCAAAGCCCGCTGATACGTTCAAGGGATCGCAAAGCTTCAGCTATGGCAATCTAGATTACCTGATGTCGCGCACCAGCATCGACACCGGGGAAATCGGCAATTCCGGGCTGAAGTTCAAACTGTCCTACGTGCACAAGCAGCGCGATGGATATGCGGACGATCTGAACCAGCCGGACAAGCGCGATCCGGGGGCGTCCAATAGCGATGCCTTTCGTATTGCCGCCCGTTTCGACAATGGTGGCCCGGTTCGCGTCGATTATGCGTTCGATTACAATGACGCCAAGAGCTACGCCATTCCTTTCCAACTGGCCTATGTTCGTTCGGACATTGCCGGATATTTTGCCAATTCCGAGGCGTTGGGCGGCAACCCGCTGGTCTATTCCCGCGACCGGCTGAACACGCTGCGGCTTAACCAAGGGCTGCTGCACGACAAGGTGCGCGGCCACACGCTGACCGTGGAAGCCGATGTTTCGGACAATCTGACCCTGCGGTCGCTGACTGGCATCCGCAAATGGACCAACAGCGTCGCCGAGGCCGATATGGACGGCAATGATGGCCTGCGCGGGTTTACGGTCAGCCCTTCGATCGTCGTTCCGCCCGATTATGCCTTCGTCCCGCTTGGCGTGAACGAGATCCGGCTGTTTTCCGGCGTGAACGAGCGTTTTCAAAAGCAATTCTCGCAGGAACTAAACCTGCTCGGCCAGATCGGCGACAAGCTGGAATTTGTGCTGGGTGGGTTCTACTTCCACGAAAAGGCGAGCGAGGATAATCCATCGCAACTGGCGCTGATCCTGCAATCACCCACGCCGATCCCGTTGGGTGGTGGCCTGACGACCGATTATTTCGCGACCGACCTCGCGCCACCATTTTATTACCGCCACACTTCGGAATCGACGGCCGTGTTCGGTCAGGCAACCTATCATGTGACCGACCGGTTCAACCTGACCGGGGGGCTGCGTTACACCCATGATCGCAAGCACATGGACCAGATCGCATCGATTGCGCGCGATGTGACGAAAAGTTTCAGCCAGCTCAACTGGGCGGCGAGCGCGGATTACCAGTTTACCGATCGCATCATGGGCTATGCGCGCGTGGCCACGGGGTACAAGGCGGGCGGGTTCAATCCACGATCCGTGGGCGGCGGCTTCGATCCCGAAAAGATCATTTCCTATGAAGCGGGCATCAAGTCCGAACTGTTCGATCGGCGGCTCCGCCTCAATCTGACGGGCTTCCATTCGCGCTACAAGGATCTGCAGGTGAGCCAGTTCCTGGCCGGGAGCAGCGGCGCATCGAGCATTACCGTCAACGCGGGCAAGGCAACCTATACCGGCGCGGAAGCGGAAATCCTGGCCCAGCCGGTGAAGGGCGTCACGTTCAATGCCGCGCTCGGCTATGTCGATCGTACCTACAAGACCTTCATCATTCGTGATGCGGCCACGGACAGCCTGATCAATGTCGCCGACGAGGCGCGCTTTGGCTATTCGGCCAGCACGACCGCCAATGCGGGGCTTCAGTTTGATACCGAGGCACTTGAGATCGGCAAGCTGAGTGCGCGCCTTGACTGGACGTATCGGGGCCGGATCTACTTCCACCCGCTTGACCGCCTCAATCCCTATAACCGCCAGATTTCGGATGCTGGGGTTGGGCGTTTCGATGCACGTGTCGCGCTGTCGGAGGTCGATCTGGGCCGGGCACGCGCAACCGTGGCGCTGTGGGGCAAGAACATCACCAACAAGGATTATCTCTACGCCGGGATCGATTTCGGCTCGCTCGGATTTGCGGGCGTCTCCTACGCCGAACCCCGGACATACGGCATGGACGTGAAATTCGAGTTTTGACGGGTTTGGGCCTGCAACTGACGGACAACAGGTGAACTATGGATAGAATGGAGCAAGTGGCGGTCATCACCGGGGCTGCCAGCGGGATCGGGAGCGGCCTTGCCCGCGCCGCCCTGGCGCGTGGGATGCGGGTGGTGCTGACCGATATCGACGGCGCGGCGCTTGAACGGTTCGCCGCGACGCTGGAGGGGGTGGTTTCGACCTGCACGGTCGATGTACGCGACCCCGCCTCGGTAGAGGCACTGGCCGCGCATGCCTATGCCACTTTCGGGCAGGTGGATCTGCTGTTCAACAATGCCGGCGTGCTGATCGGCGGCAAAAGCTGGGAAATCCCGGCCGAGCGCTGGGCCTGGCAGATGCAGGTCAATGTAATGGGGGTGATCCACGGCATTGCGAGCTTCCTGCCGAGGATGATGGCGGCGGGACGGCCTGCGCGGGTGATCAACACCGGTTCCATGGCCAGCTTCATCGCGTCGCCCTATCTGGCGCCTTATTCGGCCAGCAAGTTCGCCGTTCTGGCGATCAGCGAAACGCTGGCACTGGAACTGCAATCCGAACAGGCGCCTGTCAGCGTTTCCATCCTGTGCCCCGGACCGGTGCAGACCGAGATCTTTCGCGAAACCGTCGGCATGAAGGCGGATACCGTCAGCGACAAGACCGTCGGCATGATGCGGGACATCACCGTCAATCAGGGGATATCGCCCGATGAACTGGCTAGGCGCGCCTTTGCCGGGATCGACGAGGATCAGTTCTGGATCATCCCGCAGCCCGAAATCCTCGACACTCTGTACCGCCAGCGGGCGGACAATATGCTGAGCCGCCGCAACCCCAGCATTGCGATGCCGGGCTGACCCTGACGCACAACGAAACACACGAAATTCTGGTGAGGAATATGGAAAACTATCGGCCCGATTGCATGAAGTTCGGGGCGTTCATCGCGCCGTACCACGCGTTGAATGAAAACCACACGATGACGCTCGAACGCGACATGAAGCTGGTGCAATTGATGGAAGAGCTGGATTTCGATGAGGCGTGGATCGGCGAGCACCACTCGGCGGGTTTCGAGGCGATTGCGTCGCCCGAAGTCTTCATCGCTGCGGTTGCCGAGCGTACCCGGCGCATCCGGCTGGGCACGGGCGTCAGTTCGCTCAGCTATCATCACCCGCTGATCCTTGCCGACCGGATGGTCCAGCTCGATCACCAGACACGTGGACGGATCATGTTCGGCGCGGGCCCCGGGCAGTTGCCGTCAGACGCCGTCATGATGGGGATCGATCCGCGCAAGCAGCGCGACATGATGAGCGCCTCGCTCGAATGCATCGTCGATCTGCTCGATGGCAAGGTGGTGAACCGCGACGAGGGCTGGTTCAAGCTGTGCGAAGCCCGGCTGCAGAACCTGCCCTATCAGCGGCGCATGGAGGTGGCGGTGGCGTGTGCGGTGACACCGAGCGGCCCGGTAACGGCGGGCCGGCTGGGCGCATCGATGCTGTCGGTTGCCGCTTCGAGCGGTGAAGGTTTTGCCTCGTTGCCCGATCATTGGCGCATATGCGAAGAGGTGGCGCGCGAGAATGGACGGCAGGTTCACCGCGACAGCTGGCGGATTGTCGCCCCGATCCACATCGCCGAAACGCGCGAACAGGCCTTTGCCGAGGTATCGCAGGGCATTATCCCCAATGTGCTGGATTATATGCGCAAGATGGGCGCGCAGCTTGAATGCTTCAACGGGATCGAAACGGGCGCAGATGCGACACGTTCGTGGAGCGAGAACACGTGGATGACCTTCGGCACGCTGACCTGCGGCACCCCGGACGATGTCGCCAACCGCATCGAGCAGATGCTCGATCAGTCGGGCGGGTTCGGTACCTTCCTGCTGCTGGCGCATAATGCGGCGAACTGGGAGGCGACACAGCGAAGCTATGAGTTGTTCTCGCGCTATGTGATGCCGCGCTTTCAGAACAGGGATCGCCGCACCCAATCGCTCGAGTGGATTTCCGATAATCGCGGGCAGTTGTTCGGATCGGTCATGCAGGCCACGCAACAGGCGATGGAAAAGCACCGCGAACGGCTGGCCTGAAGCGCCGACGGCCAACGAGGGGAATAGGTTGATGAACGCTCCTGCCATACAGGAAGAGGCGACCAGGGTCGCGCTTGTCACCGGCGGCGGGAGCGGCATCGGCCGCGCCGCGGCACAGGCTTTCGCCCGCAATGGCGCGCGGATCGTGATTGCCGATATGGCCACGGTCGCGGGTGAAGAAACCGCGCATATGATCGAGGGGGCGGGTGGCGAGGCGCTGTTCGTGCGCACCGACGTTTCGAAGGGCGACCAGGTGGTGGCGATGACCATGAAGGCGATCGATCGCTTTGGTCGACTGGACTATGCCTTCAACAATGCCGGTATCGGATCGGGCGGCGCGCCGATTACGGAAACCGATGAGGCGGACTGGGACCGGACCATTGCCATCAACCTCAAGGGCGTGTGGCTGTGCATGAAATATGAATGTACGCAGATGCTCCGGCAAGGCGGCGGCGTCATCGTCAACACCTCGTCCATGATGGGGATGGTGAGCGGCCCCGGCATATCCGCCTATTCCGCCTCCAAGGCCGGGGTGCTGGGGCTCACCCGGTCGGTGGCGCTCGATTACGCACGACAGGGCATTCGCGTTAATGCGGTCTGCCCGGGCAGCGTCTGGACCGCCATGACCGAACGGCCCGAAGCGCGTACAGCCATGGAACGGATTGCAGAGGCGACCCCCATGGGCAGGCTGGGCGTGCCGAACGAGATCGCCGATGCCGTCGTCTGGCTTTGTTCGGACCAGGCGTCGTTCATCACCGGGCAGGCGTTTTCGATCGACGGAGGCTTCACGGCGTGTTGATGCCTGGCAACCGCAATCACGCCAGCGCCAACACGCTGGTCAAGATGAAGCGTATGAGATCGGTTTGCCCACGCGCGCCCATTTTTTCGTAGATTTTCTTGCTGTAATTGCGCGCCGTGGCTTCGGTGATGGAGAGCGCCTGCGCGGCTTCGACAATCGACATCCCGCGGCTGAGCGCGAAGGCCAATCGTGCCTCGCTGGGCAGCAGACCGAATAGTTCGGCGATCTGCTCTTGCTGATCGGCCGCACTTTTCTGATCGCCTTGAATGAAGACAACGACCAGCGGACGGCGATCGGTACCGGCGCCGCTGGCGGTGGCACGGGTCACCAGCGCATCAAGCCAAGGGTCACGAGAGATGTTCACCGCGCGCGGCCGGCTTTCTGGATTGGCGATCACCGAGGCAACGGCGTCGGCGAGCCTGAGATGAGCGCTCTTGTCGCAGGCGATCAATTGCTGCGCTTTGCTGATACGCAGTTCGCGGCTGCTCGCCATGATCTGTGCGGCTTCTCTGCTGCACTCCACGATCCGACGATTGGCATCAAGGCTGATCCAGCCGGCGTTGAAACGGCGAATGGCCTGATTGCCGATTTCAACGCGCCTGCGTTCGCGCTCGACCAACAAATGCGTGTGCAAGGCACCGCGAAAATGCCTTGCTATCGACGCCAGTTGCTGCCGCGCATCCGGAGAAAAATCGCTGCCTTGCTTTGAAATGCTGAGCCAGGCGCTCGTTCCTGATGCTTCCGTCACCCGGACCAGCAGCATATAGTCGATACGGCCGGGTATCATGATATCATGGAGAAACCGTCGATGGTCCGGGTCGTCGTCCCGCAGCATTTCACGCAGGCTGTACACACGGTCATCGGATAGTTGCAGATGGACTTTCTGAAACGGATCGATCTGCCGATAGCTCGATAGATAAAGAGCCTCGACGTCAGGGGGCGCCCGTCGCCCCGAATACAGTTCGACGGGCCCTTCAAGGGGGCGATCCGACGGCCGGAACACAATGCCGCAATAGTCCGCATCCACGCTTTCGCGCAGCCCCTCCATGAAGCTGGCCCATGGAGGCGTTGCGACAGCGCCATCATATGCTGCGGCGATCAGGTCATCATGATTCATGCACGATGATACCAAATGGGAGGCTGCATCCGCAACAGCGGCTGTACGGCTGGGGGCAGGATCATCAGATTATAGAAGGTTATGATGTCAGGAGAAGAGATGGCCACGCTCGACCGCGAAGCGCTTTTGCAACAGGCAAGAGAGAGGGCGGGCCTTTCGGATTTTGGCGATGATTGGTTTCTCGAGCCAATGGATCACTATCTCGCCGCGCTTAATGCCGAGGGTCGGCTGACGGCCAATGGGGTGGCGGCGCAGACCGAGGTGATCGTCAAGGGGTTGGTCAACCGACTGCGGATGATGGACGACATCAAGCGTCATCCGGAAATTCTTGATGAGCAGTTGGAAGTCGCCGGCATCATCCTGGGCCTGCCCCGCACGGGCAGCACCATTTTTCACCGGCTGCTGGCCAGCGCGCCCGGCATGACGGCAATCCGCTGGTTCGAAGCGCAAAATTATGCGCCATATCCGGGCGAAGCGCGGGGCAAGCCCGATGACCGCCGCGCTTATGCGCAGGCAATGATCGATGGCTGGCTGGACCTTGCCCCCGAACTGGCTTCAATCCATCCGCTCGACACCGATGCGCCCGATGAGGAAATTCTGATCCTCGGACAAATGTTTGTGTCGACCATGTTGGAAGGGATGAGCCATGTCCCCTCCTTCTCCCGCTGGCTCAACGATTATGATCAATCGCGAGGCCATGAGGATCTGAAGTTGATCCTCAAATATCTGCAATGGCAGGAGCCGGCGCGCAAAGGCACGAAATGGGTACTCAAGAGCCCGTCGAACCTGCCCTATATCGAAACGGCCGCGCGGGCTTTCCCCGATGCCCTGCTGATCATGACCCATCGCGATCCGTTGGAGGTGGTGCCGTCCTATGTGAGCATGGAAGCCACGCTTTACAGCCTGACCGCGCAGATTGAGCGCGCTGATGTTGGCCGGTTCTGGCTGCACCGTCTGTCCGAATGGATGAAGATGTATGAGACGGCGCGTGAACGGATCGGCGCACATCGCTTTATCGATATCGACTACCGTGAAGTCGGCCGGGCGCCGCTCGATCAGGCACTGCGCGTGCTTGAACAATTTGGGTTGGGCCACAGCCCTGACCTGGAAGCCGCGCTGACCGAATTTATTGCGGGGAACAAGCGCGAACAACGCCCCATGCATAAATATTCGATGGAGCAATATGGGCTTAGCGAAGAAGAAATTCTGCGCGAATTCGCAGAATATCGAGCGCGTCTGTTGAACTGACGGGGCGCCCATAACTGACGGAGGCGCCAATGCGCCCGCAGGGTTCAGAATGCACAGCCCGTTCTGGCCAGTGAACCCTGCCACCGTCAGGACGGTGCCTCCCGCACGATAATACCGAACACATGTGCCCAGCCAAATGGGCACGACAGCGCCAGCCGAAAAAACAACATCACATTGGAGGGAATAATGGACCAGGTCGCAAGGCGCACTTTTTTGGGGGCGGCAGGCCTTGCCTTAGGAGGGTTAGGCCTCTCTCAAGGGGCATCGGCTAAGGGCGCACCGTCCGCGCTGGAAAACAGCTCAAGCTATCTCAAAATCTGGCAGGATTTTTGCCAGGAACTTTCCGATATCGGGCAGATTCTGGAGCGCCCCAGCGTGCCGCGCAGTGGCTTGGATCAGGCCGAGGGCATCCGTTATTTGACGCGCCTGATGCGTGCGGCGCTGGAAATGGCAATGGAGTCCGCCGATCCGGACTTCCCACGCTTTTTCCAATTGTCGAACGAAACCATCAAGATCGGCGCGGACAATCCGGACAATATCTATCTCAATAGCGTGGTTGCGGGTGACCGAAGCTATCGGATCACGGGTAAGCGCGGCACCGTTCCGTATCTGAGCTTTGGCACCAAGGCCAATCGCTACAGCATCAACGGTGAAATGGCGACGACGGGGGAACTCGACGGCAAGGATCTGGTGCTGGAGGCTGATGGCAGCTTCGAGCTCATCGTCAGCCGCGAACGCAAGGGCAAGAATTGGCTACCGCTGGCAGCGGATTCGACCATGTTGCTGGTTCGTCAGACATTTTTGGACAAGCGGGCGGAAACGCCGGCGCAGCTTGCCATCGAGGCCATCGGCGGGCCCGCTGTTCCCCAGCCATTGAGCGAGGAGCAATTGGTGCGCGCGCTGCGTACGGCGACCGGCTTTGTCGCGGGGACAGCCAAGACCTTCGCGGAATGGACAGAGATGTTCATGACGAAACCCAACCAACTGCTGCCTTGGGATCAATCCTTCTTCCAGCGTGGCGGCGGTGATCCCAATATCCACTATCTCCACGGCTATTGGGAGTTGAAGCCCGATCAGGCCTGGGTGCTGCGGACGCCTGTTCCCAAATGCCGTTTCTGGAATTTCCAGGCCGACAACTGGTGGATGGAATCGCTCGATTATCGCACCCGACCCAATGTCTGGACCAATCCCAAAAAGGCCAAGCTGGAAAAAGATGGATCCCTCATCCTTGTCGTCTCGCCACGCGATCTGGGTTTTGGCACGTGGATCGATACCGCTGGCCACAGCAATGGCACGGCGCTGCTTCGCTGGATCAACGCGGATGCACACCCGGTGCCCACGACTGAAATCATCTCGATCTGATGCGTGGTGTTGCGGCTGCGGCACGCCTGTCGTGCAGCAGCCGCCTGACCTTTTGTAAATAACTATAAAAATGAAAGATAATATGCGTTCTTCTCTCTCTGGTCGTTTCTTGTCGCGTCACAAGCTTGCAATTTCCTATCTGCCTCTGGCCGCTGCGGCGGCCTGGCCTGCTCCCGCCATGGCGCAGGACGACAGCGGGCTCGAAGAAATCGTCGTGACGGCTCAACGTAAATCGGAATCGGTTCAGGACACGCCGATTTCCATCATGGCGTTCAGCAGCACGGCGTTGGAAAACAAGTCGATCACCGGGCTTTCCGATCTGCAGACCCAGGTACCCAACCTGCAGCTGACCCCCTTCCCCAACAACGCCACGTCGCCCCGCATCTATATTCGCGGCATCGGCAACAACAGCGACCATCTGACGCAGGACCCAAGCGTCGCGGTGTATGTGGATGGCGTTTACATGGCGCGCAGCCAGGGCCTGGCAACCGAAGTCGCCGATCTGGAGCGTATCGAGGTGCTGCGCGGTCCCCAGGGGTCGCTTTATGGCCGCAACGCCGCCGGCGGCGCGATCAACTTCATCACCACTGCACCCAAATTGGGCGAGTGGAGCGCGAAGCAGAGCCTTACCCTCGGCAATCTGGATCATTTCCGCACGCGAACGATGATCAACATACCGCTGGGCGACACGGTGGCTGCGCAGCTTTCCTATTTCCGCAGCCAGCGTAATGGCGTCACGCGCAACATCGGCACCGGCGTCGATCGCTTCGGCGATCAGGATCGTACAGCGTATCGCGCCGCGCTGCGCTGGCAGGCATCGGATAATCTGGAATTCCGCTACACGTACGATCGCACCGAAATCGGTGACACGCCGGCTTATGCAGGCGCGGTTGCCTTTTACCCGGAGGAAACGCCCCGTCCCGACGAGGGATCGCCCTTTGTCGACGATCTGAAGGCCAACGATATTGTATCGCAGGGCCACAGCCTGACCGCCAGCTGGGATGTTTCCGACAATGCACAGCTGAAATCGATCACCGCCTATCGCAAGCTTTCCAGCTTCACCAACCAGAACTTCCTGGCGGGTTACTTCGGCCCCTATGCCGCGTCGAAACTGTCTTTTGATCAGTCGCAAGAGCAGTTTTCGCAGGAATTGCAGCTGGTGGGCAAAGTCGGAGACCGGCTCGATTATGCCGCCGGCCTGTACTATTTCACGGAAAAGGCCGACGGTTTCGATACTGCCCTGCAATTGGGCTTCCGTACCATCGACCGTTGGATCACCGCCAAGAACAAGGCCTATGCGGTCTATGCGCAAGCCACATACACGCCCGATCTTCTAGACGATCGGCTGCACCTGACACTGGGTGGCCGCTGGTCGCGCGATGAGCGCATGGCGAGCTATGAGCGCGATGTCTATCAGGGCGGCACGCAGGTGGTTGCCAACCCGCTCAGCCGTGGGGACCGCGCGTTTCAGGATTTCAGCCCGAGCGGCACCGTCTCGTTCGACATCAACAAGGATGTGAACAGCTATGTGCGCATCGCCAGCGGCTATAAGACCGGTGGCTATAATATCGGCGCCAGTTCGCCCGAGCGATTCAGCGAAGGCTTCGACCCCGAAAATGTCGTTTCCTATGAATG
The DNA here is from genome assembly GCF_033025475.1 of Sphingomonas sp. C3-2. NCBI lineage: Bacteria > Pseudomonadati > Pseudomonadota > Alphaproteobacteria > Sphingomonadales > Sphingomonadaceae > Sphingomonas > Sphingomonas sp. C3-2. The sequence continues at coordinate 3,284,041 of NZ_CP130322.1, read as the reverse complement.
GGGCGTCAAATCGGATCTTCTGGATCGCCGCCTGCGCGTAAACGCGGCGCTGTTCCATATGGATTACCGCGATATTCAGGTGAACGTACCCGATCCCCAGCAGGTTTCGGTGCTCGACGTAATCAACGCGGGCAAGGCACGTATTCGCGGCCTCGAACTCGACGTGACGATGCGCCCCACCTCAGCGCTTACCGTCGGCTTCAACTATGGCTATCTCGACGCCAAATTCGTTGAAATCCTGAATGACGCCGGCGCCGACATCACCGACAGCTATGCGTTCGTCAGCGCGCCGAAGCATGTGATTTCGACCAATCTGGAATATCGTTTCCCCGAAACGGCGATCGGTGAATTCAACTTCGTTCTGGATTACGGCTATCAGAGCAAGCATTTCACGCAGCCCAATGATCGCCGTTATATCACGGGCGATTATGGCCTGCTGAATGCCCGTCTCAACCTCAGCAAAATTCCGGTGCCGGTTGGTGACCTTCGCCTCAGCCTGTGGGGACGCAACCTTACCAACAAGGATTATTACATCTCGCACGGCAATCTGTTTGCACCGGGCGCGCTTTATGGTGAGCCGCGCACCTATGGCGTCGATCTGAATTTCTCTTTCTAAGATAAGTCAAAAAACGGGGGCGCACGGTGCGTAAAAAGATCACTCATTATGCCAGATGCCTGATCTTGGCGCTGTGCGTCCCCGCTTCCCCCGCCTCTGCCGAGAACGGCGACGGCGTCCGCCGCGATCCTGCTGTGGTCGAACTGCTCAACCGGCAAGCGCTGCAACAACTGGTGTTGCGCTATGCCCGGGCTGTCGATCGCAAGGATTTCGACCGCCTTTGTCGCTTGTATCACCCCGATGCCCATCATGATCATGGCGGCATGTTTGCCGGCAGCCCTGCGGAAATGGTTCGCTGGTTGCGCGAAACCATGGTCGATATCGAAACCCAGCATCTGATTGCGAACAGCCTGTTCTCCATTCAGGGAACGCAGGCGCAGGGCGAAATATATTCGGTGAATTTCCATTATTTCCCAAAGAGCGGGCGCAATTACATCGCCGGTGGCCGCTATCTGGATCGTTATGAGAAGCGCGACGGCATATGGCGGTTCAAGAGCCGCAGGCGCGTGATCGACTGGAGTGAGGAGCGTCCGGCATCTTCCGCCCAAACCGCCGCAACTCTAATACGCGGCGCCCCCTACCCCAACGACCCCTCCTATGAATTTCAGCTGGATGCGGCAGAGGGCGACGATACAAATTGCGCCGCCGAAAACCGCCATTAGCGATGTCACAAAGGTAATCGCGGCAGTTCAGCCGTTGGTTGCCCCCAGACCCATGTGTCGCCCCGGCAAAGCCAGCGGGGCTTCGGTTGACAAAATTGCCGCGAACCGGGATGCCGCCTCTCTCAATTTCACAAAAACGGCAATAAAATGAAAAACTTCCTTATCTCCGGCATCGTTGCGGCGGGCCTTTTCCTTCCCCTCTCGGCGGCGCATGCGGCCGAATATCCGATCCGGGTGACGATCCAGTTCGACGGCGATGCAGCTGCGCAGCTGCGCGCTGTGGGCGAGAATGCGGAGGTCATCGCGCATTTTTATGGTGAGCCGGTGGATATCAACGATCCCGAGCTGACCGACGCGCATCATTTCCTGAGCCGGGAAGTAATTTCCGTCTATCCGCGCAACCAGACGATCATGGTCGGCGGCAGCCTTGTCGGCGCGCCGTTCGAGCGGACAGTGAACCAGTTCATCGGCATACGGGTCATGCGTTCGAGCTATTCGGGCGCCGAGGGCGTGCTCGACTGCGACTATGCCGAGATGCCGCTCACGGAAGCGGTCGAAAAATCGATCAGCATCGCGTGCCGCGTCGACGATCCGTTCCGCATGGTAGACGAACCCGAAAACGACGACGCCGAGTGATTTGCTGAGTGATTTTCCGGCGGTGGCGGCATCCATGCCGCCACCACCTCAATCGCTGTGGAAATAGTCGTAGATCGACTGCGCCATCGCGCGTGACACGCCCGGTACCTTGAGCAGATCGTCGAGCGCGGCGTTGCGGACCGCCTTGGCGGTACCGAAATGCATGAGCAGCGCCCGCTTGCGCGCAGGGCCGATGCCGGGGACCTCATCCAGCGAACTGCCCGTGAACGCCTTGGCCCGCTTCTGGCGATGCGCGCCGATGGCGAAGCGATGCGCCTCATCGCGCAGCCGCTGCAGATGGAACATCACGGGCGAATTGACCGGAAGAGTGAATTCGCGGCCATCGGGAAAGTGGAAGGTTTCGCGTCCGGCATTGCGATCGGGCCCCTTGGACACGCCAATAAAGGGCACATCCTCAATCCCCATTTCCTCGAGCATCGCGCGCACCGCGCTCACCTGCCCCTTGCCGCCGTCGATGAGCAGCAGATCGGGCCATTCGCCCCCGGTGCGATCGGGGTCCTCGCGCTGGGCGCGGCCGAAGCGGCGCTCCATCACCTCACGCATCATCGCGAAATCGTCCCCCGGGACGGTGTCGGCACGGCGGATATTGAACTTGCGGTAAGCGCCCTTGCGGAAGCCTTCGGGCCCGGCGACGACCATCGCGCCGATGGCGTTGGTGCCCTGGATATGGCTGTTGTCGTAGATCTCGATCCGATCGGGCGGGCCATCAAGCTCGAACAGTTGCGCCATTTCGCGGAAGATACGCGCCTGGGTCGTGCTTTCGGCCTGATGCCGCTCAAGCGCCTCGACGGCATTGCGGCTCGCCTGTTTCATCAGGCGGGCGCGATCGCCGCGCTGGGGCACCGAGATCGCCACCTTGGCGCCGGCCTTTTCGCCCAGCGCCTCGGCCAGCAGATCCGCCTCCGGCAAGGCGCGATCGATCAGGATGGTGCGGGGCGGCGGAACATCCTCGTAAAACTGCATGAGGAAGCTGGTCAGCACCTCGTCTTCGGGCACATCGGTGGTGTGCGCAGGGAAGAAGCTGCGATGCCCCCAATTATGCCCACCGCGAATGAAAAAAGCCTGGATACCGATCGTGCCACCCGCCGCGGCAAGCGCGAAGACATCGGCATCGCCCAGCCCCTCGGCGTTGATCGACTGGCTGCCCTGGATGAAGGTAAGCGCCTTCAACCGATCGCGCAGGATCGCCGCGAGTTCGAAATCGAGATTTTCGGCGGCCTGCTCCATCGCCTTGCCCAGCCGCGCCTGAACGCGCGTGGACTTTCCACCGAGAAAATCCTTCGCATCGGCAACAAGCTCGCCATAAGCTTCGGCATCGATCCGGCCGACACAGGGCGCCGAGCAGCGCTTGATCTGATAGAGCAGGCAGGGTCGCGATCTATTGTTGAAAAAGCTGTCAGTGCAGGATCTTAGCAGGAAAAGCTTTTGCAGCGCGTTAAGCGTGCGCCCCACCTCGCCCGCGCTGGCGAAGGGGCCGAAATAGCTGCCCTTGTGCTTGCGGGCGCCGCGATGCTTCTGGATGCGCGGATAATCATGATCGGCGCGCAGGAGAATGAAAGGGAAGCTCTTGTCGTCGCGCAGCAGCACGTTGAACGCGGGGCGATAGCGCTTGATGAGTTGCGCCTCGAGCAGCAGTGCCTCTGCCTCGCTGCCCGTGGTGAGGATCGTCATCGAACGCGTCTGCGCCACCATCCGCTGGATCCGGCGCGGCAGGCCGTTGATCTGCGTGTAGTTCGCCACCCGGTTCTTGAGCGCGCGCGCCTTGCCGACATAGAGCACATCGCCGCGTGCATCGTGCATCCGGTACACGCCCGGCCGCGCGGGCAGCGTGCGGAGCACGTTGCGGATCGCCGCCACCCCCGCCTCGAGATCGGGCTGGTCCGCGCCCTTCAGCGCATAAGTGGCTTTTTCCTCGTTGAAACGATCAGGCGCAGCGGGATTGGACATGCAGGCGATTTAGGATCGATGACGGCAAAGCGCCAGCGCCCGTTCACATGCCCTGCACCGTGATGCCCAGCATCAGGCGATGCCGCGCGAATTCGCGCCCCGGCACCGCGCCCGAGGTCGACTGATCACGATAGTCATATTGCGCACGCAGCGCGTAGCGCGGACTGAGTTTGTAGGTTGCCGAGGCCGACCCACCCCAGATGCCGTATTTGCGGTCGATATCCTCGAACTTGTCATGCTCGTAATTGATGCCCGCCGATACGATGAGATTGCGACGAAGCTCGTAGTCCGCACGAAGCCCGGCGGTGGTGGCGACATAGACGCCGGTGCCGAGCGTCGAAGATTCCTGCACGCTGCGCCCGGCGGTGAGCGTCCAGGTGACGAGCGGCGTCATGAGATATTCGAGCCGGGCATTGGCCGCGAGCCCCTTGGCGGCACGAAACTCGTTGCTTTTGAAATCCTGCTTGAAATAGCCGAGGCCGACTTCGCCGCGAATGAGTTTGGATAGTTCGAAGCTGGTCCCTGCAGTGATTTCAAACCCTTTGGAATCCCGTTCCTTTCCACCAATGACCGGCGCCGGAAAATCGCGTTTGTTGAGCGACAGGTTGATATAGGCCGATGTCTTGGGACTGATGCCATATTCGGCGGCGAGATCGGCGGTGTAGAGCGTTCGGTTGCGGAAATCCTGATCGATCACCGCGCCCAGCGCGTCACGCCCATCCTCATAATCGCGCTTTTCGGCGCCCAGCCGCCCGGCGATGCGCAGGCGGTTGAAGCTGTGCGACGCGCCAACATAGGCCGAGGCAAAATCGAACTGGATCGCCTGTTGCAGGTTGAAGGGGAAATCAGGATCGGCGCGGTCCTGCGTTTCGCGCCCGCTGCGCGTGCCGATATAGACCTGCGTGTCGCGGCCGGGTTCGTAGCGGGCGTTGAAGCCGAGTGTGAAATCGGTGCTGCTCTGATTGCCATTGTCGAGATATTCGCGGTGATCGAGCGCGGCCGCCCCCGACAGGGCGAAATCGCCGGCGACCGTGTTGGCGCTCAGCTGCGGCCGAACGCGGAAGATGAGATCGTCGGTCGCGTCGTCGATCGCGTAGATATTGCTGTTATAGGTGGCATCGGCACTGATCCGGGGCATCACCTCGACGCTGCCGATCCGGTAGGGCACGGGATCATAGAGCGGTTGCGGCCGATCGAGCACCGAAACCAGCCCATCGCGCTTGAAGCGGATATTCTGATCGCGAAAATCCTGAAGGACCGGCGTGTTCGACTGGGCGAGCAATTGGCCCGGGATCAGAAGTCCGAAGGCCAGCGCGCCATATCGCCAGCGATGCGCAGAAGCTTTCAACATGGGAGGCCCCCTCTGGCGTGCCCAGCCGCTTTCGACCAGAACCCCGCCCTCGTTACGGATTGGATATTATCAGAACGCCCTGTGCGGGCAATTTCTCCATTGGGAGGATCAGCGCGCCCGCACGGGCGCAAGCGCATGTTCGATAACGTCCCAATAACGCTGGGCTGCGCGCTCGGGCGTATATTCGAGCGCGCGGTGAAGCGCCCTGTCGGCAAGATCGTCGCAGAGCGCTGGATCGGCCAGCCGCTGCATCGCCTGCGCCAGTGCATCGGCATCGTTGCAGGGAACGAGCACGCCGTGCGGCGCGATGGTGAGGCCGTCAATGGCGGCGCGTGGCCGGTCGGCGAGGATTTCAGCCGGGCCGGAGGGGCAGTTGGTGGAAATCACCGCCTTGCCGATGGCCATCGCCTCGACAAGCCCGTTGGGAAACCCTTCCGCATTCGAGGGCAGCACGAAGAAGCGCGCGCCCGCAACCGCCGCGAACGGATTTTCGAGAAAGCCGGCCAGTTCGACACGGTCGCGCAGTCCCAGCGCGTCGATACGCCCTTGCAGTTGCGCGCGCAGCGGCCCTTCCCCGCCGATGATGAGCCGCCCGTCGAGCCCCGAACGGGCAAAGGCATCGATCAGCATCGCGAAATTCTTGTTTTCGACCAGCCGGCCCATCGCAAAGACATAGGGCGCACCGTCCGCAAAGCGATTGGGCTGGCCCGAAAGCGCGCGGATCGCCTCGGCATCGATCGGGTTGGCGATCGCCACGAGCCGATCGGCCGAGACGCCGAAATTCAGGCGGAGATCCTCGGACACCCCCTCCGACACCGCGATGATGGCATCGGCGCGCGGGTAACTAGCGCGCACCATGGCCCGGCCGAAGGACGCGCGCGGGCCGGTGCCGAGATGTGCGCTGGTGTTCACGCGCTCGCTGATCACCCAGGGGCGAGCACGCCCGGCCATGGCATATGCATTGGCGACGTTGGACCGGGTGAGAAAGCTGAGCGTAATGTCGGGCGATCGCGCGGCGACAAGCGTACGCAGACGGCGGGCGCTGCGGATCAGGCTGAAACCGCAATCCAGCCGGTGCACCCTGATCCATTCGGGGACGGCATAGGCATCCGCCTCATCGTCGAGCAACGCGAGTTCGATGTCGAAACGATCGCGCCAGGGTTCCGAATGGCGCAGCAGCGTGGCGAGGACGCGCTCTGCACCACCGCCCGTCAGCGAGTTGATGATGAACAGGATTTTCTGATGCAAACCGGGTTCGATCCATTGCCCTAGACTGGTCATGGTGATGACCGATGCAAGGCGGGATGCAAAGCCGGTCAGCGCCGCCGCGGCCGCGCGTTGCGGCCAGTTGGCAGCGGAAAAGGATCAGCCGAAAATGAGATAGGCCGGGATGGCAACCAGCGCCCATGCCACGACGCCGGCACCGACGATCAACCAGCTGCGGCCGGGAAGCGTCTTTGCCCGTTCCTGCGCGATCCGGCGATCCTGCTCAAGCCGCGACGCCCCGCCCGACCAGGGCCGTTCTGCCGACGCGCGCGTCTTCACGCGGTCCTGCGTCTGGGGGATATCAGCAATCGGGTTCGACGAAATCATGTCAGGGCTCCGTGGAGTACCATTTGGTGCTCTTTAACCGACGAAGCTTTCGTAACCCTTAATTATGTTATTGTCCATTGCAGGCGGCGCACGTCGCTCTGCCCGCCTGTTCACGGCGCCGAATAGCGAGAACCCACAGATAAGTGCATAGAATATAATGCCTTCCACCTGCCAAAGGGCCATGGTGGCGAGGTTCATCAGTATAAACGAAATATGTGCCAGGAGCAGGTTGATGCGCATCGCGCCACCGCTGCGCAGCGCCACGACGAACATCGTCCAGAACAGCCAGACAAGGGCTGCCAGCCCCGCAATTCCCATCTCAAAAAGGAAGGCGATCAATGTGTTGTGCGGATAGACCCGAAACCAGCCCTGCCAGCTTCCCGGACCGAAACCAAAAATGTGGCGCAGCCCGTTCGAATCGAGCCAGGTGTAGATATAGCTGGACCAGATATAGGCGCGGCCCGAGAGCAGCCGGCGTTCCTCGACGGTGAATTCGTTCACCGGCTTGATATATTGGCCTGGGTCCTGAACGAAATGCGCGAGATCGACGAAACGATCGGCCGCGCCAAGCATCAGAATGCCGACACCCAAAAACGCCAGCACCGAAACCGCGAGGACGACGATCCCCCGCTGATCGCGCCGGAAGGCCAGAGTTGTGCCCGCCACCGCTTGCCATGCAGCGAGCGGCAGGACCGCCAAAATGGTCGTGCGGTAATTGGCAGCGGCGATACCGAGCGCGAGGACGACCAGCAGCACGGCCTTGAGCACCCGCCCGAGCGAGGTGGCGAAGCAGACCATGACGAAGAAGGTAGCGAGCGCGACCGAAAAGGCAGCCTCGTGATTATAGCCGCCAATATAGCTTACGGATCCGTCGAGCTCGGATGCCTTGACCGTGCCCGTGGCGACCGAGAGAAGCTGGAAGACAAGCAGCGGGGCAAAGGCCCAGAGCAAGGGGGGCACCAGTCGTTCGGGCCCGTTCTGGCGAAGCGCCTCGTAACAGGCGACCGCGACGACGATGAAATAACCGAACTTCACCGCCATATCGACGCCCGACAGGACGCCCGCGTTCAGACCCGCACTGACAAGAGCGAGCAGGATGATCGCATAAGCGGGCATCAGCATCTTGAGCATCAGATGGCGGGGCTGGATCACGACAAGGCCGATCGCGGTGATCGCGACCGAGCCGAGCGCGTTGATGCTGAACCCGGCGACGACATCGCCAAAGGTATAGCGATGAAAGACGCTGAGGATGTAGCGACACCAGATCGCCGCGATCAGGAAGCGCGCGGCCCGCCCCTCCACCCGCCGGAGCGCCGCAACCATCGCGGTGCCCAGCAGCAGCGAAACGAGGACGAGCAACGGGATCGGGAAGGACGGCGCACCGCCAAGCGCGGCGCCGCCCATCAGCGCCCCCGCCCCGGCTGATCGCGATCAGGCATAATATTCCTTGTACCGGCCGAAATAGAGACCGGCATCGCCAAAGCCGCTGCGCGCCTGTTCGCGGACATCGACCCGGCTGAGCGCGACCCCGGCAACCTTGGCACCAACCCCCTGAAGCTCGTTCAGCGCCAGTTCGGCGGCCTTGGCGGGCGTTGCCCGCCACTGGACGAGCAGCAGGACCGCATCGGCCCGCGCCGAGAGGACGCGCGCTTCAGCGACCGGCAGCACCGGCGAGGTATCGAGCACGACGAAATCGAACTTGCTGCGCAGATCGTTCATGAGCGCGACCATCTGTTCGGAGCCGAGCAGTTCAAACGGAATTTCCGCGCCCTGTTTCTGCCCGAGTATCTGTGCGCCCGAGGCCTCGTCGAGAACGAGCGCCTGTTCGAGCGCGCACCGCTTTTCGAGCACATCACCAAGCCCAAAGGGCGCATTCTTGGAGAGGAGTGTGGACGATGCCCGGCGGCGCGTGTCGCAATCGACAAGCAGCGTGCGCGCGCCAGACAGGGCAGAGACCCGGGCGAGCGCAATCGCCGAGGTTGTCTTGCCCTCATCTGGCAGTGACGAGGTGACCGCGACGATACGCACAGGATCGGCACCGGGCGCGAAGGTGAGTGCGGTTTTCAGCACCCGGAAGGATTCCGCATAGGCCGATTTGGGATGCTCGACGAGATATTGCGGCGGCCAGGGCACATCCCCGCGCCCGCGCAATTCCGGCAGGCTGGACAGTTCGGGGATCGAACCGAGCGAGGCGACGCCCAGTTTTTTCTCGACCTGTTCCGAGGTCTTCAACCCCGCTTCGAGGAACTGCATCACGAGAACGACGGCGAGCGACATGGCGGCTGCGGCCACCAGTGCGATACCGAGGAACATCAGCGGGTTGGGCGATGTCGGGATGATTGGCATCTGCGCGCGCGCGATCGGGCGCGCCCCGCTGGGTTCGGTTCCCTGACGCGCCACGGCTTCCTTGTAGCGATCGAGGAACGCGCGGTAGAGGACGCGCGCGGATTCGGCGTTACGTTCAAGCTCGCTGAGCCGGACCGAGGCGGAATTGGCATCCGCAAGCCGCCCTTCGACCTGTCCGATCGAGGCCGCGATCGAGCCGCTGCGCTGCTGGGCAACGCGTGCCTCGGTGCCAAGACCCGCCATGATGCGGCCGACTTCGCCGCTGATCTGGCGATCGACATCGTTGAGCTGGCTTTCCGCCTTCACGCGTTCGGGATGGCGCGGGCCATAGCGGGTCGCGAGGTTTGCGACCTGCGCGCTCAGTTGCGCGCGCTGGGCGCGGAGCGCGCCGACGACCTGCGAATTGAGCGCTTCGCCCATGGTGTCGCCCGAGCGGCCGGCGGCCAGTTGCGCCCGCGCCGTGGCGAGACGCGCCGTGGCAGCGGCCTCGGCGGCCTTGGCCTCGGCAAGCTGGTTGTTCAGGACCGAGAGTTCCTGCTGGGTGACCGAACTGACATCGGAAATGGCGAAGAGCTGGTTCTGATCACGGTAGCGCGCGACCGCAGATTCAGCAGCAAGCACCTGCTGGCGCAGTTCGTCGAGCCGGGTGCGCAGCAGATCGGTGGCGCGCTTGGTGGAATCCGATTCCAGCGCGATGTTGGAGGCAAGATAGGCATCGATCACACCGTTCGCGACGCGCATCGCCATTTCAGGATCGGGCGACTGATAGCTGACCGCGATGGCGTAGGAGAGCCCCTCGCGCTTTACCACAAGCCCCCCGAGCAGGATGCGGATGGCACGATCGCGCAGCGCCGCCGGAGTGGCGTTCGATGCCTTGCCCTCTGCCAGATCGGGATTGAATTCGGGAAACTGGGTGAGCTTGAGCGCATCGACGACACGGCCGGCAATGGCCGAGGATTTGAGCACCTGAACCGTGGTGTCGACCGCGGGAGAGTCGGTGGCCAGCGCCGGGGTTTGCGGCTGGCTGGGGATCACCTCTTCCTGCTGACGCTCGACGAGGAGCGACGCAGTGGCCGTGTATTTCGGTTCCGACAGGAAATAGAGAATGCCCGTCAGGACGAAGGCGGCGAGCGTTGCCAGCGCGATCGGCACTGCACGGTGGCGGATCGTGCGCCCGATCGCGCGCAGATCGAGCAATTCGCCGCTATCGTCATTCGCGCGGACCGGGCGTGCATCATGCGTCAAGCCTGTTGCCCTGTTCATCACCTGTCCCCTTCGAGAGTGGCGCTTCGTTGCGCGGCGTCAACGACCGGTTCATGGCGGCCAGCCGCTTTGACGCTATGATAAAATGCGCGCCGCATCCGCATGGGCATCAGGCGTAGTCCTCCGATCAAAAGTCGCAGTCCAATGCCTTCAGGCAGATAAAGGTTCCGTGCGAAGCTGGCCGGGATATGATCGCCCTTGAAGGCAAAACGGGCGTACAAACCGATCTGCTGATTGACGAGACGGCGCAGCAACGCGCGCTCTTCAGCGGTGGCGTTTTCCATCAGATGCTGCGCCGTGGAGACGATGATCGGAAGCGTATCGGTTACCGTCTGCTTGCTGACCTTGTTGTCGGAATCCCGGCTGAATTCGGCGGAAATCCGCGACACATAGGTAAAGGGCGCGGCGGCAACCGCACGCAACCAAAGATCCTTGTCGCCGCCGCGCACAGCCTTTCCGGCGGGGAACAGTCCGGCATCGAGCAGCACATCCCGGCGGAAGGCCGAGCCCCCCGTCCAGATCGGACATTCGCGCGCGGCCAGCCAGATGCGGACGAATTCGGCAAGATCGACGGCACGCCCTTCCGCTGCGGCAAGCTGCGGCGGCATCGATGAGGGCACCTTCCGGTTTTCGTAGACATGCATGTAGCGCGTCGCGACGCAGCCGGCCTCTGGCACGCCCGAAATGGCAGCAGCGATGTCGGCGAGATGCCGCGGATGCCAGAGATCATCGGCATCGAGAAAGGCGATCCAGTCCCCCCGCGCTTCCGATATACCCAGATTGCGCGCGGCATAGCCGCCCGGCCCCGGCTGATCCCGGTGGAGCAGGCGCACCAGTGGACTGCCGACACCGGCGACGATATCGGCGCTGCCATCGGTGGAATTGTCGTCGATGACAATCACTTCCTCGGGCGCATGGAATTGGGACAAGGCGCTGGCCAGACTGGCGGCCACGTGACGGGCCTTGTTTCGCAGCGGAATGATTACAGAAAAGCGCGGCTCAGTCATTCTACCTCATTTTTTGCAGCGCCGAAGCCGACACGTTCAAATTGGGCGATGAACCGCAAATCACCCGGGAAATAACGGGCGATGGAGCAATTATACCCGCGCGGGGTTTATTTTGCATCGCAACATAAAACGGATCCATCGGCGTATTGAACGACCGGGCGCTTCATGCGTTCCCGCCGGTAGAAAGAGGTTGAGTGATGGTAGCTACGGCGTCAGTACGAACGAAGACTTTCGTGATCAGCATGGCGAACGCCGCCGTGCGGCGCGCCGATTTCGCAGCGTCCGCCGTGGACACGATATTGCCCTGGCAGTTTTTCGATGCGCGGACCGAGCTTGAACCGGGCCTGAGCTATGCCGAGGACGATGCCGTGATCGCCAAGGGGCGCCCTTTGCGCGCCGGCGAGCTGGGCTGCTATTCGAGCCATTATGCACTGTGGCGCCAGTTGCAGGCCGATGACGAGGCCGATCAGTACATCATCCTTGAAGACGATGTGATCGCCGACTGGTCGTTCCTCGAACCGATGGCCGCGACGAACCATGCGGCTGACGGTCATGACTATATCCGCCTGTATTACAAGAAGCCCGCCCCCAGCCGCATCCTGAAGCGCGACTTCGTGTGCCGGGCGAGCTGGCTTATCGAAGTGACGGGATATTGTTTCGGGACCCAAGGCTATCTGATCACCCGGCGCGGCGCGCAGCGCTTTGCCGACGCGCTGCAGCAGGTAAGGCGCCCGATCGACGACGCGATGGACCGATCGTGGATCCACGGTATCCCCAACCTCGCGGTATTCCCCTTTCCGTTGATGGAGCGCCGGATCGAAAGCGGGATCGGGCTCGACCGGTTCGACAGCTATGACATCCCCGCCCGCCTCAAACTGCGCCGCATGATGTGCCACGCGCGCGAGCGGGCCGGGTATCAACTGCTCGGCAAGAGCCGGCTGCTGTTCCAGCGGTGATCCAGATGACCGCCCCCACACATACTCCAGACCATTTCGAGGTTTCCCAGATGACGGCAACGCCCGCGCCTGCCCTTTCCAACACCGCACTGATCGATATGTTGAATGCCCGGCTTGAAACCGCGCTGGCACCCTATCTGAGCGATGCGCCCTTTGCGCTGGTCGACTTTCCCGACCATGCCAATGTCGGGGATTCCGCGATCTGGCTGGGGGAAACGACCTTTTTTGCCCGGCACGGCAAGCGGCCGCATTATTGCAGCAGCCTCAAGACGCACGATCACGACGCGATGCGCAAGGCGATCGGCACCGGCCCGATCTTCCTCCACGGCGGCGGCAATTTCGGCACCCTGTGGCAGGCGCACCAGGATTTCCGCATAGCGCTGATGGAGCGGTTTCCGGGCAACCCGATCATCCAATTGCCGCAATCGATCCATTTCGAGAGCGACGCCGCAGCCGACGCGACGGTGGCCGCCATTGCCCGCCATGGGGGCTTCACGCTGCTCGTGCGCGATACCCCGTCTCAGGCCTTTGCCGAACAGCGGCTTGGCTGCGAAACCATATTGGCGCCCGACATGGCGTTTTGCATGGGCGTGCAGCGGCGCGGTGCGCCGGCGCACGACATATTCTGCCTGATGCGCACCGATCATGAGAAATCGGTGACAGGGGCGCTGCCGGCATCGCCCCGCGCGGTGGCAGCGGGCGACTGGCTGACCGAAGACCGCGCCCGGATACGGCGCGCGCGTGTCGTTTCGCGCCTGTTGGGGCTGGCCGATGCCGATGGCGCCGCACTGCGGACGTTCGACCGGCTGGCGCAGATGCGCGTGCAGCGCGGGCTGGATCAGCTTTCGAGCGGGCGCGTGGTGATCACCGACCGGCTGCACGGGCATATCCTGTCGACGCTGGCCGGCATCCCGAACGTCACGCTCGACAACAGCTATCGCAAGCTCGGCAACTTCATCGACGCCTGGACGGCCCCCTCCCCGATCCACCGCCCCGCCACGACGCTGGACGGGGCGATGGCTGCAGCCGAGGCGCTGCTGACCGAGGAGATCGCGGCATGAAGATCGCGATCACCGGACTGCGTGGCATTCCCGATGTGATGGGCGGCGTGGAAACGCATTGCGAAGAAATGCTGCCGCGTGTGCGCAGCCATGCCCCCGATGCGGCGATCACCGTCTTTGCGCGCGCGCCTTATGTCGCCGAGGCCGATTACGGTTTTCGCGGGGTTCGCGTCGTCGCGCTCCCCTCCCCGCGCCGCGTGTCGCTGGAGGCGATCATCGCGACCTTCAACGCGGTGCTAGCGGCCCGGCGCACGGGCGCCGAGATCATCCATATCCATGCGATCGGCCCGTCGCTGCTCGTCCCGCTGGCGCGCGCGCTTGGGCTGAAGGTTGTCATGACGCACCACGGCGAGGATTATAATCGCGCCAAATGGGGGCGTTTCGCATCGGGCATGCTGAAGCTGGGCGAGCGGCTGGGCGTGCGGTACGCGCACCGCGTGATCGCGGTTTCGCCGTCGCTCACCACCCGGCTCAAGACGCGCTTTCCCGATCGGGCGGCGCGGATCGACTATATCCCGAACGGCGCCCCGCAATTGCCCGAACCGCGTCTCGCGGTGCTGGAGCAGTTCGACGTGACGCCGGGCTCGTACCTTCTTGCCGTCGGCCGACTGGTTCCCGAAAAGGGGCTGCACGACCTGATCGATGCGCATCTGGCGTCGGACGATCCGCGATCGCTGATCATTGCAGGCGGCGCCGATCATGAGAGCAATTATTCGCGCAGCCTGCTGGCGCGTGCCGATGAACGGATTGTCTTTGCCGGGCTGCAGGACCGCGCGGCGCTGCGCGCGCTGTACGAAAATGCCGCGCTGTTCGTGATGCCGTCCTATCACGAAGGCCTGCCGATCGCCGCGCTCGAGGCGGCATCGTGCGGAACGCCGATGCTGTTGAGCGACATCCAGCCCAATCGCGATCTGGGGCTGGCGCCTGCGCATTATTTCCCCGTCGGCAATGTCGACGCGCTGCGCGCGGCGCTGGCGTCGCCCGCCGCGCATTATGCCGTGGATGCCGGGCATTTCCGCACGGCGTTCGACTGGGACGTGATCGCCGCGCAAACGGCCGAAACCTACCGCGCGGTTTCAGAGGAATAGGATGAAAGAGGCCGGGCGGCGCACCATGCGCCGCCCGGTACTTAGAAGGCGTTGCGGTGAACGACGACGCCGAAGGTGCGGAAGATGATCCCGATATCAAGCCAGATCGACCAGTTCTGGACATATTCGAGATCGGCCGCGAGGCGGTTTTCCAGGTCTTCCTGCTCCAGCGTCGCGCCGCGGAAACCCCGGACCTGCGCGAGGCCCGTGAGCCCCGGCATCGAGGCGTGGCGAAGCCAGTAGTTCCGGTCAATCTCCCAGAACAGCTTGCTGTCCGCCGTCGAGCCGAGTGCATGGGGGCGCGGGCCGACAAGGCTCATCGTACCGTTCAGCACGTTGAAGAGCTGGGGCAATTCATCGATGCTGGTAGCGCGGATGATACGTCCGATCCGCGTGATGCGATCATCCTCGCGGCTGGCCGAGACGCGGCCGCTGGCATCCGAACGGTCGCTCCGCATGCTGCGGAACTTGTACATGCGGAAGAGCCGGTTGCCATAGCCGAGGCGCTGCTGGACGAAGAGGACGGGGCCGTCGCTTTCGAGCTTGATCGCGAGTGCGACCATGATCATCAGCGGCGCGAGGAAAATGATCGCGGGCAACACCAGCGCCACGTCGAGCGCGCGCTTGAGCATGTAATCCAGAACCGGAAGCGGCCTGATCGGCCCGGTATGGACCGGGTGCGGTGCGCGCCCGAGCGCCCGGTACAGCGAATCGCAGCGGATTTCCGCTTCGATCGCCGCGCCGCGCAGGACGAACGACCAGTCCGCCCGGCGATTGGGCGCGCAGGCGACGGTAACGCGGTCAAAACCGCGCACGACCTGGCCCAGCCTGTCGAGCATGAAGGGATCGGATAGGTCAGGGACGATGCCCGCCTCTTCGGCCTTCAAAACCGTGCAGCCCATAGGGGGGCGCTGGGTGGAGCCGTCGATGATGACGAGTTCGTGGAGCGGATTGTCGGCCAGCAAGCGGCTGGAGAGCATCGCCGGAACCGCACGCGCGATCGCCAGCAACGCAGCACCGATGACGCATGCACCACCAAGCAGCGCGGCAGCGCCGCCGCCCTCAAGCCCGAGCCCATAGAGCACGAACATGACCAGCGCAGCCGCCACCATCAGGCACAGCACTGCGCGGATCGTGCCCCGCGTAGGATCTTTCAAAACATCAAGCGCATAGGCCCGGTTCTTGATCGCGAAGAGGATGAAGATCGGCAAGGTGATACCGGCCATGCGCAGGCCGAAGCCGGCGAACAGCGCCCCGTGCGTCGCCATATTCGCCAGAAGAAATGCGAGCGCGACTGCGGCAAGGTCACACACCACCATCGCGGTATAGACCGCCACACGGTAGCTACGCTTCGAACGCCCGATTGCGCCCGCATCCGCAGGCCATGCAGGGGTGATGGGTTGCCCCTCGAAAGATCCGACCGAAATATTCATTGCGCCAACCTGCTCAATTCCATCAAGCTTGGTCACCGAGATTTCGTACTGCGATCGACCGATCGCAGCGTTTTATGCCGCATCGCAGCATAAACACGGATTCGAGAAAGGGAAGAGTGATGTTCATCGTTTTTCTTCGTCCCCTTTTACGAACCCGTTTTGCCTCTTGGGCTGATAACTCAGCCTCAAACAACCAAAACAAAGTGCGGTTCCACCCCAGGGAGGCAAGCGGTGCATGAGACGCGATTAGATACTCAGGCACCGCGATTTACACCGAGAAGCCAATATTCAAGGGAACGATCCGCCGCCGAAGGGCTTTTTCATCTCGCATCGCAACATGAATTCTCGCGGAGACACCCTTGACTGAACATGACGTGCCGCACCCGATGCGCATCCCTTTTCGGACGACCCGCGCGCTGATTGCTTCCGATCTGTATCGCTATGCCGGTAACGTGAGGCTGCCCGCGTTCTTGAAGCATTACCTGTTCACCCCCGGCTTCAAATATACCACCGTGATGCGGCTATGCGGTTATCTGAAGGGGCGTAGCTGGAGCAAATGGACGCTCTATCCGCCGCTGAAACTGCTGCTGCTCCATTATCGCTACAAATATGGCATCGCCATTCCCGAATATACGCGCGTCGGGCCGGGGCTGTTCATCAACCGCTTCGGCAACATCATGATCAATGGCGATGCCGTGATCGGCGCGAATTGCAACATCACCCATGGTTCGATGCTGGGCCAGTTGAACCGGGGCCCCCGCGCGGGCTGCCCGGTACTCGGCAACGAGGTGTTCCTCGCTGCCGGATGCAAGGTGATCGGCCATATCCGGCTGGGCAACCGCGCGGCGGTGGGCGCCAATGCGGTGGTGACCAAGGATGTGCCCGATGACGGCGTGGTCGGCGGCATTCCTGCCAAGCTGCTGTCATCGGGGGGATCGGAAGGCTATATCAACCGCCGCGTCGACCCCGATATTTCAAAGGGTTTCCGCCCGCTCGACTGACCCTCAGAAATAGCGTTCGGCGATGCGCAGCGTATCGCCGGGCGCAATCTGGCTTTCGCTGTTGAGCGTAATTTCCCGCTCCTCCGCCTCCCCGGCGCGGCGCAGGAACACGCGTTTCCGCTGGGCGCGGTAGGTGAAGCCCTCTGCCTTGGCGATGGCGGCCATCAGCGTCATGCCTGGAACATAGGTGTACTCACCCGGCCGGTTCACCTCCCCCATCACATAGACGGGCTTGAAGCTCTTCACTTCGACGCTGACGCGCGGATTAAGCAGAAAGCCGTCGGCCAGACGCGTCTGAATGGCGTCGCCCAGCTTGTCCGGCGTTATGCCGGCGGCTTTGACGCCGCCGATAAGCGGAAAGGCCAGAACCCCATCGGTGCCGATCGCGAAATCGCCCGTCATCGTTTCCTCCCCATAGGTGGTGATGCGGATCGTTTCGCCGGGGCTGAGCAGATGCGGCTGCACCGCGGGGATTTCCGAAGCCGATGGAAAGGCCTGTTGGCCCGTGCAGGCGCTTGTCAGCCAGGGCACCAGTGCAATGGCAACCATGAGCGTCCGTTTTTCCATCTTCATCCGTTTTCGTTCCTGTCCGGGCATTGGGGGTCAGCCATGCACAACGCCCTTGGCGGCGCTTGGCTCCCGCGCGAACAGAAAGCCGCGCCCACAAATGCTTGGCTGCCCGGATTTTACGCCGAGCCGCACCCGAAACAATTGCGCGAAGGTATAGCCCGCACGGCGCAAGGCGCATCCGCCACGGGCGGGCGCAAGCGCACGGCACCAGCCTTGCGGCACCGCGTTCCGAGTGGGTCGGGGCGCAAAAGGCCCCCTGTACCAAAGGACATGCCATGAGTTTCGACCGTGCGGTCGCATCGCGCCGCCACTTTCTTGCCGGCGCGATTGCCCTTCCCGTCTATGCCTGTTTTGCGCCCGCCGATGCCGCTACCGGGCGCAGCTTTGTCGGCAACAGGCGCCGCGGCGGCAGCAAGGGCGAAGGCGGCGAAGGCATACGCGCGACATCGGGGATGACGTTGCGCAACTGCACCTTCAGGAACCTTGGCAATGGCGGCGTCCGCGTGGCGCGACCCATCAATGGATTGACGATCGAGAACTGCCAGGCCGATAATCTCTATCGCTTTCTGGAGGTTTCCCAACCGGCCAAGGGCGGCAGTGCGCGCCTCAGCAACTTCAGGCTGCGCAAAATCACCGCGCGCAACCTCGACCACGGATTTTCACGGATCCGCTATGGCTCGCACACCGGGGTGATCGAGGATGTCGTGGCCTATGCGAGCGCGCGGTGCGACGATTATTGCGTCGGCTTTCAGCTGGACGAGACAGCGCATGACATCCGCTATATCCGCGCCGAGGCGCATGGTTTTCGCGAAAGCGCGCGGCCACGCGACAAATATTGGAATGGCGATGGATTTTCGGATGAGCGCGGCAATAGCCATATCGCCTATATCGACTGCCTCGCCACCGGATGCAGCGATGGCGGGTTCGACCTGAAATCGGCGGGCGTCCAGCTGAGCAATTGTCTGGCCCGCGCGAACAAGCGCAATTTTCGCCTATGGGGCAGCGGCACGCTCACCCGGTGCACGAGCGAGAACCCCAAACATTATGGCGGCACGGGCGGGACCGCGCACTTCGCCTTTCATGGCAATGCCGGACGCTTCGTCCTCGACCGCCCGGTCGTGCGCGCCGCGCGCGGGAATACGGCACCGGTTTTCCTGATCGAAACCAAGGGGCCGGTGACGATCGAAATCCGGAACGCCGATATCGATGCGCCGTCCGCGCCGCTGTTCAAGGTGCAGGGGCCATCCCCAAAGATCATCTGGGTTCCCGAGCAGAAGAAGCAGAAAATTCGGGTGGCTGCGCAAGGCCGGGGATGACCGCCGGGGCGGCGGCTTTCGCGCATAAAAAAAGGGACCGGAAATCCGGTCCCTTTTCGAAATCCCTAGGGACGGTCAGTTCAGCCGCGAACCGATGCCCGCGATCGTGCGATCAACAAGCGCCTGGTCTTCGGTTGCACCATGCCCCTGAGCGATCAGAGTTGCCGCAGCCGTGGCAGCGGCTTGCGCCGCCTTGTTGCGGATTTCCGTGATCGCGGCGCGCTCGGCGGCTGCGATCTTGTCTTCCGCCATACGGGTACGACGTGCGGTGAGATCATCGGCGTGCGTACGCGCATCGGCGAGGATCTGCTGCGCTTCGGCTTCGGCATGAGCGCGCATCGAAACGGCTTCGGCCTCAACGGCCTTCACCTTGGCGTCATATTCTGCACGAAGAGCTTCCGCTTCTGCGCGAAGCTTCTTGGCTTCGTCCAGATTGTAGCGGATTTCCGCGATCTTCTTGTCGAGCGCGGCGCCAATGACGCCCGGAACCTTTTTCCACAGCAGGATCGCAATGAAGGCGATCATTGCCCAGGAAACCCAGCCCGTGGCGTCGAAGCCAAGGACGGAGGATTCCACGTGGGGAGCGCTGTGTTCTTCGGTGCCGGCGTGCAGGCCTTCGCCTGCGCCGTGCGCTGCTTCGCTCAGATTGGCGGCAACCTGTGCCGAACCATCGGGCTGCGTAGCATTGAGGACTGGATCAGCCATTTGCGAGCGCCGCCTTCACTGCCTGGGCCACCTGGGCCTGGGTTACCTGTGCGCCGGAGAGCCTTGCGACCATATCCTGCGCGGCTTCGACCGCCACGTTTTCAACGTCGGCGACAGCTGCATTGCGGGCAGCCGCGATGCGCGCTTCGGCGGCGTTGAGCGTCGTTGCGATTTCCGCATCGACCTTGGCGAGCTTTTCAGCCGAAGCCTGAGCGGCGTCGGCCTTGGCAGCCTGGGTGATCTTCAACGCCTCGGCGCGGTTGGCTTCCGCCTTCGCCCGATAGGCTTCCTCGCGGGCATCTGCTTCCGCACGAGCCCGTTCGGCGGCGACGAGATCGTCTGCGATCTGCTTGTCGCGGAGATCGACAGTCGACTGGATCTTGGGGACCATTCCGAGGCCGACCACGAGGAAAGTGAGGCCAAAGGTCACCAGAAGCCAGAAAACCTGCGACGCAAGCGTAGCGTCTATCTGGGCAATTTGAGGCATTTCAGTGTCCGTATCCTTGATCTGTGCTGGCCCGGCGCATCATGGCGCGGAGCCAGCCCAGACGATCTTCTTCGTTAGGCGACGAAGACCAGGATCATCGCGATAACGAATGCGAGCAGACCGAGAAGTTCTGCTGCCGCGAAACCGATGAAGAGGCGGCCCTGCTGACCGTCAGCAGCGGCGGGGTTGCGCAGCGCGCCTTCGAGGAACGAAGCGAACACGTTGCCCACGCCGAGAGCGGCGATACCAGCACCGATAGCGGCGAGACCTGCACCGAGAACCTTTGCGGCTTCTGCGTCCATAACGATAACTCCTTTTCTAAACTCTATTGCGTGTTGAACAGATCAGTGAAGATTTTCCGCGTCGTTCAGATAGACCGAGGTCAACAGCGCGAAAACATAAGCCTGGATAGCAGCGACAAGCATTTCGAGTGCGCTGATGCCGATCATCAGGATGAAGCTGGCAGCGCCGACGGTGAGACCGAACTGCGGACCTGCGTTGCTTGCATTGATGACGAAGCCGGCCAGAACCTTGAGCAACACGTGCCCTGCGGTCATTGCGACGAAGAGACGCAGACCAAGCGAGAAAGGCCGAACCAGGAACGAAATGAGCTCGATCGGAAAGATGACCGGGATCATCGGCAGCGGCGTGCCGTGCGGCACGAACAGCGAGAAGAAGTGAAGCTTGTGCTTCCAGAAGCCGACGATCAGGACGATCGAGAAGGAAAGAATGGCCAGAACACCGGTTACGGTGAAGTGGCTGGTAAAGGTGAAGGGGTGCGCCCCGAAAACGCCGATCGGCATAAGGCCGAGCAGGTTCGCGAAAAGGATGAACATGAAGAGCGTGAAGACATAGGGCAGATACTTGCGGCCCACTTCACCCATGTTCGCGACAAGCAGGTTGCTCACCATGCTCGTCATGCTTTCCACAGCGGCCTGCCAGCGACCGGGGATCACCTGGCGCTTCATACCGCCAAGCATGAATGCCCAGAGCACCAGACCAGTGATCACCATCCACAGTGCGGAATTGGTGAACGCAATATTGTAACCGGCGATGGACAGATGATCGGTGCCGAACAACGGCTCGATCGTGAACTGATGCATCGGATCGATTTTACCAGAATCGGCTGCCACGCGATAATTCCCAAATCCTGCAACCAAAGCGCCCGAAAATCACTTCGAGCGCTGGTTCGAAATCCTGATGATATTCCTGAAGGCAACCACAGTTCCGAGGAACAGCATCACCAGCAGGGCCCAGGGCGCCGTTCCGGCAAAGCGATCAATCACCCAGCCAACAACCGCACCGCCCACCATGCCCCCGATCAGCTCAGCCAGCACCCGGTTGCCGAGACGATAATTTTCGTCATGGCCGTCCTTATGCTCGCCCTTCCTGACCTTTTCAGCGTGATGCGCCGCATTCAGGCGTTTTTGCAATGCCTTGAGCCGCGCATCTTCGCCATTGGGTTCATGTTCGGGATCGCGTTCCGTCATACCTACCTCCCCTCCCGCACCAAAAGGCACCTGGTCAGGACATGGCACAACCGACGAGCGAGCCCGCCAAGGCGCGGTCCGTTTAGGAAGCGATGCCCCTTAAGTCAACCGCGATGGTGCAGAGAATGCCCCGGCCGGGACACCAAGGCGGTTCGATATTCACACGCCCAACAAGAAAGGAGCGCGGCACAACGGCGCCACGCTCCTTTTCCCTTATTCTTACAGCGTCATCGAGGCGCGTTTCGAATCACCCGACATTCGGGCAATAATCGGGCTTTGGCACGGGCGTATTACCTTCACGCACGCGCCATACGCCGTCATTGAGACGGTAAGCGCGGCCCGGGCCCACCTTGGTGGTGAGCGTCTGGCACCCGGTGGCAGCGGCCATATCGGAAACGCTGACCCCACGCTTGGCAGCGAGATCAGTATAGGCGGCGCGGCGCTTGATGTTGATCGCGTCAACCTCTGCCTTCAGCCCGGCCGAGGGGGAGTTGCGAAAGCCCAGATAGCCATCGGCCTGTTCGCCGATGTCGCCGCTGGCGAGCGCAGCCGAAACGGCAGAGGACTGGGCGTTGGCCACAGCCCCCATGCCGACAACGCCTGCCACGAGCGCGGCGGCGGCCGAGAGAGCGAAAAGCGATTTGCGGTTGCTGGTCATTGCGGAAACAACTCCGGATTATTCTCGATGAGATTTTGCGCATCCTGCTGAAGCCGTACAACGACTTCCTGCCGGATATTCACGTTCAGGTTGATCTCGATCGGCTTGTCGGGCGCCTTTACCTGAACACAACCGCCAAGACCGATGCCGATCAACGCGATCAGCGGCAGACCCATTTTCATGCCCGGACGCCGTGCATCGGCAACCTCCCTGAACAAGTTCGGGCTATTCATTGCATTTTCTCGCTTTCTTTAGGCTGAACGGGCTTTGGCGGCTGATCGGCCGGCTCGTAGCCGGGCATGTTCTGACGAATCAACAGCGCAGGATCGGTAAAGCTGCGGGCGGTGCCCAGCAGCTTGCGGAAAGGCGCCGCCACGCGGACGTTGAAGATGAACGGCAGACCGACAAATTCCTTCACGAGCGATTTCTCGGCCAGTTCCACCGTGCCCTTGTTGACGCCCGCGAATCGGACCTCGGTAATCATCTCGCCATCGAGCGCGCCGTTGAGCTCGATCACGAGGCTGTCATATTTCATCGATTTGAGCGCATCGAACGCCAAGGTGCCAAAGGTGCCGAGTTGTTCGTTCGAGACCTGGCCGACATAGGCGAGATCGCCGCCGCCGCGCCGAACGACCAGGCGCCCGCCTTCGATCCGCCCGCCCTGTTCGTCGAAGATCATCGGGAGCACGCCATCGAAGGTGCCCGTGGCCGAGATGTCGTCAAGTTCGAACTGGTTGATGAACTTGCCGGCATCGAGCCCGACGACCTTGAAGGTCAACCGCCGCTCGCGCGTTTCCGCCATGTCGAGCACGGCGGGTTCGAGGATCAGCTCACCGCCGGCAAACGGCCAGCGCCCCCCTTCGATCTTGACCTTCATATCGGGGAGCAATTGATAAGCCACCACGCCGTTGAGCACCGAGACGCCAGGGTTGACCTCGCCAAGGAACACTTGCTGGCCGGGCGCGGTTTCGAGACCCAGAAGATCGGTGAAGCGGATTTCGCCGGTGAGCGCGGTGACGGGACCGAATGCAGCGGCAAGGTTCGTGCCGCGTGTCCGGAAAACACCGTCGCTGGTGACGCCGTTGCGACCCCAGCGAATTTCGCCGCGGCCATCGACGCTGCCTTCCACATTCGCGACCACGCCGAGCGCCTTTGGCGTCAGCGTATCCGGCTGGATCGTCGGGCCGAAACGAATGCCGGGCACATCGAGGATCGCCTTGCCCGCGCCCGAGGAGAGCCGGTGATCAATCGACACCTGTGTCACCGCGACATTGCTGGACGGTTCAAGCAGCGTACCATTGGCGCGGATCAAGCCATTCTGGAAGCCGAGTGCGAAGTTGCGCGAAACGAGCGGGTTAAAACGCGGCGCAGCGGCTTCGGCATCGGCCACGCGCAGGCCGCCCTTCAGGGTGAGCGCGCCCTTGGCAAAGCCCCAGTCGCCCGCGCCTTCGGAAATGAGGAGGGGCACATTGGCGAGCTTGCCGCGCAAATCGGTGAAGCGGCCGGAGACGCCACCACCCTGCACGGAACCACGCAGATCGGCGATATCGAGACGAAGGGGATCTGCCCCGCCGCCCTGACGCAATGCTATCTGGCGGGCGGACAACGCACCACGCGCCACCGAATACTCAGCACCCGCAACCTCGAAGCTGAGCGGTGCACCGCCCATCGTACCGGCAAGTCGGGTTTGCTGCAGCCGCACGCCGCCGCCCAGCGCGCCCGAAGCACTGCGCGCGAACAGGGCACCGCCCTCATTGGGGCAGAGACGCAGCGTATGAGCCCCAAGGACGATGCCAGCCGCCTGAAGCCCCGCAAATCGCAACGGTGTGCATTCAGGATTGATGCGGACGTCTCCGCGCGCGGAGAGATGGCCGCGCACCGGCATCGACAACGCCTTTACCTGTCCGTCGCCCAGCGGCCCATCCAGCGTAATCACGGTATCGAACCGGCTGGCGCCGCGACTGTCGGCGCGGAACGAGATCGGCGTGAAGGCGAGCCTTGCCGCGCCGTTCTGCATCGGCGCGATCTGCGCCACGCCGTCGATCACGCCACCCGCGCGCCGCTGCCTTAGCGACACCATCGTATCGGGGAAGCCGCCGCCATTCAGCAGCATCTTGCCATCAATGCGGAGCTTGCCCGGGCCGGGCCAGTCGAGGCGGATCCCCTCGCCCTCCCCAAGGCTGGCGCGCGCGCCGCTTTGGCTGACGGCTGAGAGCGTAGCGATCTGCATCGTGCCGGCAGATCCGACGTGATCGAACTGGAAGCCCCCCTTCACCGCCGCGCCGGATGCCGCACGTTCGGCGGCGCGCGCGAAATCTGACAGGATGGGGCCGATCGGCGTTCCGCTGCCCGCAGAGCCAAATGCGGCAATAGACCGGCGCGATGCGTCATCCAGCGCCAGATGGCGCGCCTCTGCATTGCCCTTGAGCTTTAGTGAAAAACCTTCGCGTGCCATGCCCGCGACATATTGGCCGTGGAGCGAAGCATCGCGCGCAGCCCCGCCAGCCGCGACGAGGCTTCCGATCGCGAGTTTTATATCCCCACGCGTGGCGGTCTTTTCGCCTTCGAAGCCTGCGGTTCCGATCACCTCGGTCAACCGATTGCCACCTAAACGAACTTCGCGCAGATCGAGCCCGGCGGAACCCTGCCACCGATCAAGCGCCTCCGCCAGCCGCGCCTCGACCACCAGCCTAGGCCGGCTGACCGCCAGCCCATTATCCGAACAGGTGAGCGTGGATGCGCGGAGCGGCCCGTTTATGGTGGGACGCCGATCGGTGATCGCCAGATCGAACGAACCCGCCAGCGCATCACCCCGGCATGCCCCGAAGGAAAGTTGCGGCGAGCGCACCGCAAGCTTCCCGTGAAAACCGTTCGTCAGATTGCCGCGCCCCGCAAGCGCGAAACCAACCACGCCGCCGGGCATATCGATGCGGAGCCGGGTATCGGCGAGATCGACTTTCAGATCGGGAAGAGAAAAGGGCTTTCCGCTGGGGGCAGGCAAAAGCTTGTCGAGTTCACCGAAACGCACCGTCCCGTCGACGAGCCGGCCGTTGATACGCAGGCCATCGGCGCGCACCTCGGTAACCTCGAACCCCGTCCAGCCAAGGCGCGTGATGATTTCGACCCAGCGCGCCGTAACACCGGGATTGCGCGGATCGCCAAGCGAAAGATTTTCGATGCGTTGCGTGCGAAAGCCGATTTCGGTGAGATCGTAGCGCGCAGAAACGTTACGACGCTCCAGTTCCTTTTGGACGAAATCATCGGCCAGAGGCACGCGCTGCGACCACAAGCCAGCAATCCCAAGCGCCACAAGCCCGCTGCCTGCAAGAATGACGGCCGAGCGACGACGCCGGCGCGCGGCATCCGCCGCAATCGGCCGGTTACCGTCCTGTTCGGCGGTTTCCGCGTTGTTCAACGATTCACCTGAAAGCAAAACCCCGCCACGCCCCTCATCGCCTTCCCTTGCACCGACAGACAAAAAATCATTCCGCTCATGCACCAAACGCGGCAGCGCGATTGCGGTTGCATCTAAGCCATTGTACGCCTGTCAACAATGCGGGGGGATGAACAGAATACGCCCGATATGGGCTCCGCCAAAGCAAATCCGGCGCCCTATGACGGCGCCGGACACCGGGCGCGGCTTCGCCAGCGCCTGTTCACCGGTGGCAATGACGCGCTGTTAGACCATGAAATCATTGAATATCTTTTGGCAACCGCAATCCCGCGCCGCGACACCAAGCCGCTGGCCAAGGAACTGTTGCGGCAATTTGGCGGGATTGGCGGGCTGTTCACCGCCGACGCCGAAGCGCTGGGCCGCATACCGGGCATGGGCGACGGTGCGGTTGCGACAATCAAGATCGTGCAGGCAGCCGCGATCCGGCTGTTGAAAGCGGATATCGAGGAGCGCCCCGTACTTTCAAGCTGGCAGGCGCTGCTCGATTATCTCCGCGCGGACATGGCGTATCGCCTGACCGAGATGGTGCGCGTGCTACACCTCAATAGCCGAAATATTCTGATCCGCGACGAAGTGATGAACGAGGGATCGATCGATCAGGCGCCGATTTATGTGCGCGAGGTCATCCGCCGTGCGATCGACCTGGGTTCGGCGGCGATCATCCTCGTCCACAACCATCCGAGCGGCGATCCGTCACCAAGCCGGCAGGATATTGCCGTAACCAAGGACATCGCGGAGGCCGGACGACGACTGGGGATCACGCTGCATGATCATATCGTGATCGGCACACAGGGCCATTCGAGCCTGCGCAATCTGGGGCTCATATAAAAAGCGGGCGGCCAATGGCCGCCCATAGTCGGGGTAATCGTGACGTTTAGCCGGCAAGGAAAGTAGTGAGCTCAACCTTGCTCACGGCCTTGCTCTTGTCCTTATCCGCCTGCGCGAAAGCCGCGCTTGCCCAACTCTTGAGTTCAGTCGGCGCGGTCTTGTCGCCGGACGCCTGACGCAACTTGAGCATCCAATCTGAAAACTCAGCCTCGCTCAACTCACCATTGCTGTCCTTGTCGAAGGACGGGAAATCGGTTTCGACCACCTGCGCAACCTGCGCCTGACCCGATGCGGGCTGCTGGGCGCCGTCAGCCGAGGGCGCTGCCTGCTGCGGCGCGGCCTGCGCTTCAGTGGCCGGCTGCGCCGGATCGGCAGGCGCTTCCTGAGCAACAGCTGGAACGGCAAAGGCGATTGCACTTGCAAAAACAATCTTACGAATCATGATAAAACTCCTGCACTCACGCAACTCGGCAATCCTTTCGAGATCACCCTAAAGCATAGAGATGAACGACCCGGAACATTGGACAGTTCCTGCAGATACATTCCTTTCAGCGTTCAATCCAACCATCTCGCCGAAACTATTTTCTTCTCTTTTCATCGAGGAATTTTGAAAATTCCTCTGGCGTAACCTTTTGATCATTGTCGCTATCGGCCTGCCGAAAGGATTCGACTGCCCAGCTTTTCACCCGGATTGGATCTTCAGCCCGTGGACTACCCTCAGCGCGCAGCGCGCTAAGCCAACCGACGAATTCACCTTGATCGAGATGCCCCTTCCCCGATCGATCATGCTGGGGCCAATCGGCCGCCACAGCGGCGGCAACCTCCTGTGACGGCGGCACCTTTGTCCGGCCAACCGGTTCCTGCGCCTGCACTGCCGAGGCAGCAGCCAGCGCGATGACAGCGATCCTGAGCATCGCCTTCCTCCTTCGAAAGTCCCGCCTGAGCCCCTGAATGGTGCGCGCATTGCCCAATGGCCACAATTGAAGCGACGCCCCGCCTCTGCTACCGCCCGCCCGAACAGAATCCGTGCCGAAAATGCGGCCACCTGAAATCGGAAAGGTTACCATGGTCCCACGTTATGCCCGCCCCGCGATGACCGCGATCTGGGAGCCCGAATCGAAATTCAGCATCTGGTTCGAGATCGAAGCGCACGCCACCGACGCGCTTGCCGATCTTGGCGTGGTGCCCAAGGAAGCCGCGAAGGCGCTGTGGGACTGGTGGGCCACCAACCCCAAGATCGACGTGCCCGCGATCGACGCGATCGAAGCCGTCACCAAGCACGACGTGATCGCCTTTCTGACCTGGGTTGCCGAAAATGTCGGCGATCAGGCGCGCTTCATGCACCAGGGCATGACCTCGTCGGACGTGCTCGACACCTGCCTCAACGTGCAGCTGGCGCGCGCATCGGACCTGCTGATCGAAGACCTCGACAAGCTGCTCGAAGTGCTCAAGCGCCGTGCCTATGAGCACAAGCTGACGCCCAGCATCGGCCGCAGCCACGGCATCCATGCCGAGCCGGTGACCTTCGGCCTCAAGCTCGCGCAGGCCTATGCCGAGTTCAAGCGCAACCGCGACCGTCTGGTCGCCGCGCGCGCGGACATCGCCACCTGCGCGATTTCGGGCGCGGTGGGCACCTTCGCCAATATCGACCCGCGTGTCGAAGAACATGTCGCTGACAAGCTGGGCCTTTCTGTCGAGCCGGTTTCGACCCAGGTAATCCCGCGCGACCGCCACGCCATGTATTTCGCGACGCTGGGCGTGATCGCATCGTCGATCGAACGCCTCGCCACCGAAGTGCGCCACCTGCAGCGCACCGAAGTGCTGGAAGCCGAGGAATATTTCTCGCCCGGCCAGAAGGGCTCGTCGGCGATGCCGCACAAGCGCAACCCCGTGCTGACCGAAAACCTGACCGGTCTTGCCCGCATGGTGCGCGGTTACGTGACCCCCGCGCTCGAGAACGTCGCGCTGTGGCATGAGCGCGACATCTCGCACAGCTCGGTCGAGCGCTATATCGGCCCCGATGCGACGATCACGCTCGACTTCGCGCTTGCCCGCCTGACCGGCGTGATGGACAAGCTCGTCGTCTATCCGGAACGCATGCAGAAGAATCTCGATCGCATGGGCGGCCTGGTCCACTCGCAGCGCGTGCTGCTGGCATTGACCCAGGCCGGCGTGAGCCGTGAGGATTCGTACCGCCTCGTCCAGCGCAACGCGATGAAGGTGTGGGAATCGGATGGCCAGCTTTCGCTGATGGAACTGCTGAAGGCCGACGAGGAAGTCGCCAAGGCGCTTTCGGCACAGGAAATCGAGGAACGCTTCAACCTCGACTATCACTTCAAGCAGGTCGACACGATCTTCGCCCGCGTGTTCGGCGAATAAGCGACACAGATCGAAGCGAACGAGAAGGGCCGGCATTTGCCGGCCCTTTTTTCATGCACACGAAACGCGCGCCTGAAAGCGGAGCCGTTTCAACAGGATCAACAAAGGCGGCAGCGAGTTGCGCTTGATGCAACTGCATGAGCGCGTTTTGAAATTGCCCTTTCGAGAAATAAAATTATTTCATGCTGCAGCGCACAATAGCGCGTGGGGGACGTCGTGGGAGACGTCTAACATCTGGAGCATGACGATGAAGGTCTTTGAAACGGCGACCAGCCTGGTGCTGGTAATCGCCACACAGGCGCTTGCAATCGGAACCATCCTGGTCATCTGATCGCAGCTCAAGAGCCCCGCATGGCACCGCCAGCGGGGTTTTCTTTTGCCCGATTAATTCGACATGAACCCCGGTATTGCATTTTTCGCAATCAGATTGCGTAAATATATATTGCGATTATCAGCAATAATATTATTTGGATGTCCATCGAGTTTCACGGCCCCGGGTCGCACCAAACCGTGAAATAAGAGAGCGCATCTCCTGCCGGAGCGCGGCTTCCCTTATGCCGCAATCCGCGCGCGCTCGCGAACGGGCAGTTCCCTCTCCGTGCCCGGACGCTCCCTCAAAAAACCCCGCCGGTGCGCACCGGCGGGGTTTTTCTATTGCGGGAAACGCGAAACCGCAGAACGGGCGACGAAGCCGACCGAATGAGAACGGGCGGACATTTCTGCCGCCCGTCATGCGATCAATCGGTGAGATCGTCCCACATATTCTTGATCTTTGCGAAGAAGCCGGTGGACTGCGGACATTCCTCGCCCGTCTCGGTCTCGCGGAACTGTTCGAGCAGTTCCTTTTGCCGGGCCGTGAGCTTGGTCGGCGTCTCGACATCGATCTGGATGACCATGTCGCCCTGCCCGCGCCCCTGAAGCACCGGCATGCCGGCACCGCGCTGGCGGATTTGACGTCCCGACTGGATACCCGCCGGAATGCGAATTTCATGCTCGGTCTTATCCAGCCCCGGCACGGTGATCGAACCACCGAGCGAGGCAGTGGTGAAGCTGATCGGCGCGCGGCAGAAGAGCGTCGTCCCCTCGCGTTCGAACAGCGTATGCCGGCGGACATGGAGGAAGATGTAGAGATCGCCCGAGGGCGCGCCGCGGGCGCCCGCTTCGCCTTCGCCCGAAAGGCGAATGCGCGTGCCTTCATCGACACCGGCAGGAATATTGACCTCAAGCGTCTTTTCGCGGTCGACACGGCCTTCACCGCGGCACGAGGTGCAGGGTTCGGCGATCACCTGGCCTGCGCCGTGGCAGGCCGGACAGGTGCGTTCGACGACGAAGAAACCCTGCTGCGCCCGTACCTGACCACGCCCGCCGCATTGGCCGCAGGTTTTGGCCGAGGTGCCGGGCTTGGCGCCCGAACCGCCGCACGGATCGCAGGAAGCCGACACGTCGACGGTAATTTCCGTCTTCTTGCCGTGATAGGCTTCCTCGAGCGTAATCTCGAGATCGAAGCGCAGATCGGCGCCGCGCCGCGCCGACTGGCGCTGACCACCACCGCCAAAGCCGCTGCCGAAAATCGTTTCGAAAATATCGCTGAAGCCTTCGAAGCCAGCGCCCGCACCCGCGCCGCCGCCAAAGCCGCCATTCTGGAAGCCTTCACGCCCGAAACGGTCATAGGCCGCGCGCTTCTGCGGATCCTTCAGGCAATCATAGGCTTCGCTGATCGCCTTGAACTTGCCCTCGGAATCCTTGCACCCTGCATTCTTGTCAGGGTGATATTTCATCGCAAGACGGCGATAGGCCGACTTGATCGTCTTATCGTCTGCCGTCCGTTCGACGCCCAGCAGTTCGTAAAAATCAATTTCGGTGCTCATGCCGCCCCCGGCGTGCCACGCCCGCCACCCCCGCGAAAACGGAGATGACGGGCGGCGTCACGCATTTATGCCTTGTTGTCGTCGACTTCCGAGAATTCGGCATCAACCACGCCGTCATCGGCCTTGGTTTCACCAGCATCACCCGCGGGCGAAGCGGCTGCTGCCTGTTCCTTCTCGTAAATCGCCTGACCAAGCTTCATCGCGACCTGAGCAAGCGCCTGCGCCTTTTCGGTCATCTGGGTGGCATCGCCCCCTTCGACGGCCGTCTTGGCTTCGGCGACTGCGGCTTCGATTTCCGACTTGAGCGCCGCGTCCACCTTGTCGCCATGCTCTTCGAGCTGCTTTTCGGTGGTGTGGATGAGGCTTTCGGCGTTGTTCTTCGCTTCGGCCACTTCCCGACGCTTCTTGTCATCTTCGGCGAACTTTTCAGCGTCCTGGACCATCTGATCGATGTCCGCATCCGAAAGACCGCCCGAAGCCTGGATCTTGATCTGCTGCTCCTTGCCGGTGCCCTTGTCCTTCGCCGTCACGTGCACGATGCCGTTGGCGTCGATGTCGAAGGTCACTTCGATCTGCGGAACGCCGCGCGGTGCGGGCGGAATACCGACGAGATCGAACTGGCCGAGCATCTTGTTGTCGGCCGCCATTTCACGTTCGCCCTGGAAGACGCGGATCGTGACCGCCTGCTGATTGTCATCGGCAGTCGAATAGACCTGGCTCTTCTTGGTCGGGATCGTGGTGTTGCGATCGATCATGCGGGTGAACACGCCGCCCAGCGTTTCGATGCCCAGCGACAGCGGGGTCACGTCGAGCAGGAGAACGTCCTTGACGTCGCCCTGAAGCACGCCGGCCTGAATCGCCGCACCCATCGCGACGACTTCGTCGGGGTTCACGCCGGTGTGCGGTTCCTTGCCGAAAAAGCCCTTCACGACTTCGCGCACCTTGGGCATGCGGGTCATGCCACCAACGAGAACGACTTCAGCGATTTCATCGGCCTTCACGCCCGCATCGGCCAGCGCCTTCTTGCAGGGCTCAAGCGTGCGCTTGATCAGGTCTTCGACGAGCTTTTCGAGGTCGGCGCGCGTGATGTTCTTCACCAGGTGCTTCGGCCCGGTGGCGTCGGCGGTGATGAAGGGCAAATTGACTTCGGTCGACTGCGCCGAGGACAGCTCGATCTTCGCCTTTTCAGCAGCTTCCTTCAGACGCTGCAGCGCGAGCTTGTCCTTGGTGAGGTCGATGCCCTCAGCCTTTTTGAACTCGTCGGCGAGATACTGGACGATCGTCGAGTCGAAGTCTTCGCCGCCGAGGAAGGTGTCACCATTGGTGGCCTTCACTTCGAACACGCCGTCACCGATTTCGAGGATCGAGATGTCGAAGGTGCCGCCGCCAAGGTCGTAGACCGCGATCGTCTTGCCGTCCTGCTTGTCGAGGCCATAAGCGAGCGCGGCCGCGGTCGGCTCGTTGATGATGCGCAGCACCTCAAGGCCCGCGATACGCCCTGCGTCCTTGGTCGCCTGACGCTGAGCGTCGTTGAAATAGGCCGGAACGGTGATCACCGCCTGGGTGACCGTCTCGCCGAGATAGCTCTCGGCGGTTTCCTTCATCTTCTGCAGCGTGAACGCCGAGATCTGCGCCGGCGAATAATCTTCGCCGCCGGCCTGAACCCATGCGTCGCCATTAGGGCCCTTCACGATCGTGTAGGGCACCAGCTCGGTGTCCTTTTTCGTCACCGGATCGTCGAAGCGACGGCCGATAAGGCGCTTCACCGCGAAAATCGTGTTGTCGCCGTTGGTGACCGCCTGGCGCTTCGCCGGCTGGCCGACCAGCCGCTCGCCGTCCTTTGCGAATGCGACGATCGACGGAGTCGTGCGTGCGCCTTCTGCGTTTTCAATCACCTTCGGCTTGCCGCCTTCCATGACGGAGACGCAGCTGTTGGTGGTGCCAAGATCGATACCGATTACCTTGCCCATATTTTTCCTCATTACCCCGATAGGCTATGATCCGGCCCCAGAATCCCCGGCGACCGAAGTTACGCTGGCGATATAGGTGGGCTTTTCCTTGTCGCAACCCGGTCTGTGCGCCTAGTTGAGCAGACAAATGCATAAAGGAGCCAGAATCATGCGCCTACGCCCCGTTCTTGCAGCGCTGTTTGCCGCGTCAACACTCGCGCTGGGCAGTTGCGGGCAGGATCCGGTGCTGTATGTCGATCAGGCTTGGGTGCGCCTTCCCGCGGTTCCCGATGCCCCTGGCGCGGCCTATTTCACGGTTCATGGCGGCCCCAATGCCGACCAGTTGATCCGCGTCACCTCTGCCGTCGCGATTCGCACCGAGATGCACGATGTGGTGACCGAGAATGGCGTGACCCGGATGGTGCCGCTGGAAAGCGTCGACATTCCAGCACTCGGCAAGGTCGAATTCAAGCAGGGCAGCAAGCATGTCATGATGTTCGATCTGCGCCGCAATCTGAAGGCGGGCGATACGATGCGGCTCGATTTCATCTTTGCGAGCGGCGAGCAGATCTATGTCGACGCCCCCATGGTCGCGGCCGGCGGCGACGGCAGCACCGAAAAGCACGACAAGGGCCATTGAGCCGTCGCCCGCTCAGCGCCGGCGAGCGCAGGCTGGCGGAATCGATGTTCGGGACGGCGATCAATTATGACGCCGTCACCGTCAACCAGCGCAAATGGTGGCCGTTCCAGCCGCGCCATGTGACGATGGCGCCGGATGGGCATTTATGGTTTCACCCCGATGGCCACAGCTATTGCGCCGATTTTTGCGTCGGCACGCTTTCGCAGCAGGGGCTGTTCCTCCACGAAATGACGCATGTGCTGCAGACGCAGCAGCGTGGGCGCTTCTACCTGCCGCTGATGCGCCATCCCTTTTGCCGCTACGCCTATGATTTCGAGCCGGGCAAGCCGTTCGAGCGCTATGGCATCGAACAGCAGGCGGAGATCGTCCGCCATGTCTTTCTGATGCGCAGTGGCGTGCGTGTGGAAGGAAAGCCCCCGCTGCCCGTGCTGGAGGCTATACTTCCCTTCTGAAAGCGGGGCGAAAAGGTGGACATGCTGGACATGACGATCCCGCCCGTGTCGCCTTTGCCAGCCCCCGTTCCTTTTCCCTTAGCGGTCAGACATTCGCGCCCGCGACATGGCGTGCGGCACGACGCCCCGAGAAGAAACAGTCCGCATAGGACAGCCCGCTGACATAGGTCTGCGACGCGATGCCCACCGCGCAGCGGCCAGCGGCGTACAGCCCGGTGATCGGCTTGCCCGCAGGGTTGAGCACCTGCCCCGATTCCTCTTCGACGCGCAGGCCACCAAAGGTGATCGTGGCGAGCGGCAGGAATCGGCTTTCGACCGAAATATCCATGGCATAGAAGGGCCCGGTTGCGATCGGCTTCATATCGGCCGGCTCCTTGCCGAAGCGATCGGGCTCCTGCCCCGCAGCGGCGCGGTTATAGGCGGCGACCGTATCGGCAAAGGCCACGCGGTCGAAACCCATCTTGTCGGCAAGCGCCTCGAGCGTGGGTGCCTTCTTGTAGTTGAAGGCGAGGTTGAGCCGGGTGACGTCGCGCTGGAAGGGCACCAGCTTGGGATCGCCCGCCTGCTCAAAGGCCAGCTTTCTGAGCGCGGCATCATAGACCAGATAGGCGACGCCGCCCTGCTTGTCGCCGATATGTTCGCCCATGGTGGCACCGTAAACCGTTTCGTCAACGAAACGTTCTCCGTTGCGGTTGACCGCGATTCCATCGGACCAGGCCTTGGGCGGGTTGATGAAGCGCCAGGCGCTGATCTTGTCCATCAACGCGGTCGCGCCGCCCGCCGTCATGCCGAGCATGATGCCCGCGCCCTGATCGCCGATCGTGCCGTTGGGCATGCCCTTGGAATAAGCGGGCGCGTAGCGATCGACCATGCGCTGGTTCATGATGAAGCCGCCGGCGCTGAGCACCAGCCCCTTTTCGGCGCGGATCCAGCGGGTCTGGCGGTGATCCGCCTCGATCTGCGACGCCTTGCGCAGATAGTGATTGCCGATGCCGATGGTGATGCCCGACATCGGCATGCTGGGCGGCAGCATCGCAAGGAAGGTGCTGGCGCGGCGGATATAGCGCAGGAAATCCTCTGCGGCCTTGGTGCCCTGCGCAATGCTGAGCACCTTTACCCCGACGACGCGGCCGGTGCTGTCGAGCGCGAGCTGGCGCGCCTCGGTCATCGGGCGGAAATCGACCCCCAGCCGCAGCGCGGAATCGCGCAGCGGATCAAGGATGGCGGCACCGAGACCCCAGGCCTTCTTGCCGTTGGTGGCAAAGGCGCGGTGCCCGCGCGCGGCGGGCTTGGCAACCTTGCGGTAGCTGGCGACGAGCGAATTATCGGGGTGATAGAGGAAGTGATCGAGCGGCGGATAGGATGCCTTCTTCTTCCACACCTTACTGCCGTCGAGCTTGCCGCCATGCTTCAAGATCCAGTCAATGGTCGGCACGCTTTCGGCCACGAAACGGCGGAGCGTCTGATCGGACACGACCTCGCCCGCTTCCATCTTCAGATATTTGTACATTTCCTCAGGGGTGTCTTCTTCCCCCGCATCCTTCTGGATCTTGGTGCCGCCGCCGGCATAGAATACGCCGCCATTGGCCGCGGTGGACCCACCGCCTTCATATCGATCGATCGCGATCACGCGCACATCACGCTCAATCGCTTCCAGCGCGGCCGCCACGCCCGCGCCGCCAAAGCCGACGACGACCAGTTCGGCGCTGTCATCCCATCTGTGCGCATCGACATCGGGCAGAACGAGAGGCTCTTCGACGGACAGACCGACTTCCTGTGCCTTTGTGAAGATACCCATGACGCTTCCCCTTCGATCGAGACGCAGCGCACCTTCTGAAAACGGGCACGATTGCGTGGATTAACAACTATATTCGTAAAATGGCTTAGCCGCGACATCGCAAAGCGGCAATACATGTTGTTTAGCCAGAGAAAGTGCCGACAAAAAAGGGACCGGGTTGCCCCGATCCCTTCGATGAGAATTGCTGGAAAGCCTTAAAAAGCGTCAGTCGGGCTTTTTCGCGACGCCGACAAGCGCCGGGCGCAGCAGCCGATCCTTGAGCATGTAGCCGACCTGCATTTCCTGAATGATCGTGCCGGGCTCGGCATCGCTCGGAATTTCGACCATCGCCTGATGGCGGTTGGGATCGAGCGCTTCCCCCAGTGCCGTCACCTTGGTGATGCCATGACGTTCGAACACGCTTGTGAGTTCGCGCGCGGTGGCCTCGATGCCGAGCAGAAGGCCCTTCACCTTTTCGTCCTCGCGCAGATCGGCCGGGACCGAATCAAGCGCGCGACCCATATTGTCGGCCACCGAAAGAATGTCGCGGGCAAAGCCGGTGACGGCATAGGTGCGCGCGTCCTGCGCGTCCTTTTCAAGGCGGCGGCGGACATTCTGCACCTCTGCCTGCGCATAGAGCACGGCCTGCTTCGCCTCGACGAGATCGGCCTCAAGTTCACCCAGCCGATCGAGCTCGCCACCGCCGGCTTCGGCGTCGGCCACCGCTTCTGCGGTTTCAGCGTTCTGATTTTCTTCCATGTTCTGCTCGTTACTCATCCGATCAATCTCGATAATGTCTGTGCCGTGAAATCCACCATGGGAACCACGCGCGCATAGTTCAAGCGTGTGGGGCCGATTACGCCGACGACGCCGACGACCCGCCCATCCTGCCCGCGATAGGGCGCGGCGATGACCGACGAACCCGAAAGCGAGAAAAGTTTGTTCTCCGACCCGATGAAGATCCGGGTTGCAGCGCCCGTGCGCGCATTTTCGAGAAGGCGGGAAATCTCCTCCTTCCCTTCCAGTTCGTCAAGCAGTTGGCGCACACGGTCGAGATCCTCTGCCGCGCTTTGATCGATCAGATTGGCCTGCCCGCGCACGATGAGTACCGGGCGGCTGGCGCCGTCTTCCGACCAGATGGCGAGCCCGCGCGAGACCAGTTCGCGTGCGGCCGCATCGATCGCGGCGCGCCCGTCGGAAATCTCGCGTTCGAGCTTTACGCGCGCCTGCGCCAGGGTGAGCCCCGAGAGCGTCGCGCTCATATAATTGGCGGCCTCATTGAGCGCGCCCGCCGTCATCCCCGGCGGCAGATCGACCACGCGGTTTTCGACCGAGCCATCCTGCCCGACAAGCACGGCCAGCGCCTGCTGCGCGGACAGCGGCACGAAACCGAACTGGCGGAGCACGGGTTCGTGCTTGGGGACGAGCACCAGCCCGGCACAGGCGGACAGGCCCGAAAGCACCGAGGTGGCCGCGGCGAGTGCATCCTCGATCAGCCCCCTGCCCTTGACGTGCGATTCGATCGCCGCGCGTTCCTCGGCCGAGGGCTCGGCCGCCTGCATCATCCCGTCGACGAACAGCCTGAGCCCGGTCTCGGTGGGCATGCGGCCAGCCGAGGTGTGCGGCGCAGCAAGCAGGCCGAATTCCTCCAGATCCTGCATCACATTGCGGATCGAGGCAGGCGACAGATTGAGCCCCGGCAGCTTCGACAAGGTGCGCGAGCCAACCGGCTGGCCGGTTTCGATATAGCTTTCCACCGCCAGACGAAACACGTCGCGGGCGCGATCTGTGAGTTCAGTGATGGGTGGTGCGATCATGGCATGGATGTAGGCGATGCGTGCCGCCGTCTCAACGCCCGAAACCGCGTCCCGGCCAAAAGGCCCATGTTTTCAATGACGGGCGTTGATCCAGCGACCGACCAACACGGCGACAAGCCCGGCCACGGCAAGCCCCGCCCCCCGGATCGTCCATTCGGGGCGCAGATACATGAAATCGGCATGGGGAATATGGAGATAGCCCGTGCCCTGCGCCATCCAGACGAGGCCGACCAGAAAGGCGATAACGCCCAATATTTTCAGAAGCGCCTTGATCTGCATCAGCCAGCCCTCCACCCCGAAGCTGGAACATAGTTACTGAACCGGTGCTTGATAAGGCGTCAGGCGCACCGCACCGGCGAGATTGAACCGGAGGCGCCCCCCGTCTAAAGCGCGGGTTCAATTCCAAGGAGACATTCATGCGCCCTTCCGGCCGCACGCCCGACCAGATGCGCCCCATCAGCATCGAAACCCGCTTTACCAAGCATGCCGAGGGTTCGTGCCTCATCAGCTTTGGCGAGACCAAGGTGCTCGTCACCGCATCGGTTGAAGAACGCGTACCGCCGTTCCTGCGTGGCAAGGGCGAAGGCTGGGTGACGGCCGAATATGGCATGCTGCCCCGCGCGACGCACACGCGCGGCAGCCGCGAAGCCGCCAAAGGCAAGCAATCGGGCCGCACGCAGGAAATTCAGCGCCTTATCGGTCGCTCCTTGCGCTCGGTGGTAGACCTGAAGGCGCTCGGCGAACGCCAGATCACGATCGACTGCGACGTCATCCAGGCCGATGGCGGCACGCGCACGGCATCGATTTCGGGCGCCTGGGTGGCGCTGCGCCTTGCGGTCGACACGCTCCTTGAAAAGAAGCTGCTGACGAGCGACCCCATCCTGCACAAGGTGGCGGCGATTTCGTGCGGCATCTATAATGGCACGCCCGTGCTCGACCTCGACTATGACGAGGATTCGAACGCCGGGGCGGACGCGAACTTCGTGCTGACCGACAATGGCAATATTGCCGAGGCACAGGCGACCGCCGAAGGCGAAACCTATGACGAGGAAGCGCTGCTTCGCCTGCTCCGTCTGGCGCGGATCGGCTGCAACGAGATCTTCGAAGCACAGGCAAAGGCAACCGGACGATGAGCGCAGGCGGAGACGAACAGATCGGCCAGCAGGCGATTCGCAAGCTGGAGCCGGGCAAGCTGGTGATCGCCAGCCACAATGCGGGCAAGGTGCGCGAGATCGCGGCGTTGCTGGCGCCTTTTGGCCTTGAAGTCGTTTCCGCCGGCACGCTTGGCCTGCCCGAGCCCGAGGAAACCGGCACCAGCTTCATCGCCAATGCCGAACTGAAGGCGCGCGCGGCCGCCGATCTTTCGGGTTTTCCCGCACTGGCCGACGACAGCGGCCTGTGCGTGGCGGCGCTGGGCGGCGAGCCCGGCATCTTTTCGGCGCGCTGGGCCGGCCCGAGCAAGGATTTCAACGAGGCGATGCGCCGCGTTGAAATGAACCTGCAGGACAAGGGGCCGGACACCGGGCGCGACGCGCACTTCATCTGTGCGCTCTCGCTCGCCTGGCCCGACGGGCATATCGAAAGCTTTGAAGGCCGGGTGGACGGTGTGCTCGTCTGGCCGCCGCGCGGCGAGAACGGCTTTGGCTATGACGCGATGTTCCAGCCGCTGGGCCATGACATCACCTTCGGGGAGATGGACCCCGACGCCAAGCACGCGATGAGCCACCGGGCCGATGCGTTCGCGCAACTCGTCGCGGCGGTGTTCTGAGACACGCCTTGAGCTTTGACCATCCTGTAACGGCGCCGGCGGCTGACACTGCCACGGCGCCGCTTGCGCTTTATGTGCACTGGCCCTTCTGCGTATCGAAGTGCCCTTATTGCGATTTCAACAGCCATGTCCGCGAAAGCGTTGACCAGCAACAGTGGCGCGACGCGCTGCTCGCCGATCTGGCGCATGAGGCGGCGCTGACCGGCGGACGGCCGCTGGGATCGATCTTTTTCGGCGGCGGCACGCCGTCGTTGATGCCCCCCGAAACCGTGGCCGCGATCATCGACGCGGCCGCGCGGCACTGGCAGATGCAGCCCGATACGGAGATCACGCTGGAGGCCAACCCCTCCTCGGTCGAGGCGGCGCGCTTTGCCGATATTGCGCGGGCCGGGGTGAACCGCGTGTCACTGGGGCTGCAGGCGCTGGACGATCAGGCGCTCCATTTTCTGGGACGCGCGCATGACGTGGCCGAGGGGCTGGCCGCGCTCGACACCGCACAGCGCCATTTCGGGCGGGTGAGCTTCGACCTGATCTATGCCCGGCCGGGCCAGTCGCTTGCCGGCTGGGAAGCCGAGCTTGCGCGCGCGCTTGCGTTCGGGACGGGGCATTTGTCGCTGTATCAGCTCACGATCGAACCGGGCACGCGCTTTGCCACGCTGGTGGCGAAGGGCGAACTGCCCGAGGTTGATCCCGATCACGGCGCCGACCTGTTCGAGCAGACGCGCGCGCAGACCGCAGCGGCGGGGATTCCCGCCTATGAGATTTCGAACCATGCCCGCCCCGGCGAGCAAAGCCGCCACAACCTGACCTATTGGCGCTACGGCGACTATGTAGGCGTTGGCCCCGGCGCGCATGGGCGGCGGGGGCAATTGGCGACCTTCCGGCGTAAGAAGCCCGAAAACTGGCTGTCGGCGCTGGCGCGCAACGGGCACGGGATCGAGAGCGAGGAACCGCTCGCCGCGCGCGACCGGGCGCATGAGGCGCTGCTGATGGGGCTGCGGCTTGCCGAGGGTGTCGATCTGGCTTGGATTTCCGCGCGTTCGGGGATTGCCGCCGATGCGCTGGTCGATGCCGATGCGGTGCAGGTGCTGGAGCGTCAGGGGCTCGTCACCCAAAAAAACACCCGGCTCGGCGTGACCGAGGCCGGGATGCTTTTGCTCGACCGGATCTTGGCAGAAATCGTCGCCTGATCGCTCAGGCGACGAGCCTAATCATTTTCCGAACGCCTTGGGCGCGGGCGAGACGATGCTGAACTTGCCCGCATCGATCTGCTGCACTTCGAGCGCGCGTTCGGCGATGCCGTCCTTGCTGAAGCGGAAGGCGCCGTCGATGCCGGCGAAGCCGCTGGGATCGTTCAGCATCTTGACCGGAAAATTGGTGCCGACCTTCCAGTCGCGCGCGACGCGGGTGACGAGCAACACGGCATCATAGCCAAGGCTGGACAGGCGATACGGCGCCTTGCCGTAGCGCGTGCGATATTTGGTCGAGAGCTGGGTGTAGAGCCCGTCGGACACGCTGGCGAACCAGGCGCCGCGCAGCGCCGGATTGTTGGCGAGCGAGGTTTCGGTGTTCCACAGTTCGGTGCCGAGGATGCGCGCGCCCGGCGCCCCACCCTTTCGGACCAGCGGCACGATCTGGACGGCGACGCCGCCGCCATCGGCGATCATCAGCGCATCATAGGCACTGGTTTCCGAAAGCTTGCGGACCGCTTCCTGGATCGACCGCTGGGACCGGTCATAGCTTTGCATGCCGACGACGCGACCGCCTGCGCCCTCGACCGCGCGGAGCATCGCGGTGGAGGCGCGCTGGCCGTAAACGCCGGTGGGCATCAGCCCGGCGAAACTGGTGGCACCGCGGCTACGCGCATAATCGACGACGCGTTCGATCGACTGGGCGGGGCTGTAGCCGAGAAGATAGGTGCCACTGCCCGCGACGCTGGCATCGTTCGAAAAGCTGATGAGCGGCACGCTGGCCTTGCGCGCGACGGGGGCGACGGCGGTGACGTCGTCGCTGAGCAGCGGGCCGAGAATCACCTTGTTGCCCTCTGCCACCGCCTTTTGCGCGGCGGCGCCTGCACCGAGCGCGGTATCATAGGTGGTGATGCGGATCTGCTTGCCGCCGGTATCGAGCACGGCGAGGTTCGCGGCATTGGCGATCGACTGGCCGACGCCGGCATTGGCGCCCGTCATCGGGACGAGCAGCGCGACGCGGTGGCGCAGCTGATCCTCAGGCAAACCGGGGCCTACGGGCGTTTCAACGACCGGTTCGGTGGGGCGCACCGGCGGCTTGCCCTTGGGCACCACCGTCTGACAGCCCGCAATGAGAAGCGCGAGCCCCAATGCCGCCACCCGCTTGTACGGAAGCACCTTCCATTTGCCTGCCGGGTGCAGCTTCTCTACCGCTTCTGCCATGGATATTCCTCGTCTGAACGCAAACCTTGAACCCGGTCTGTATATCGTAGCGACCCCGATCGGCAATCTGTCCGATCTTTCGCCGCGCGCTTCGGCGATTTTGGCGGGGGTAGCGCTGATCGCGTGCGAGGACAGCCGGGTGACCGCCAAGCTGTTGCAGCATATCGGCGTGAAGCGGCCGATGATGCCCTATCACGACCATAATGCTGACCGCGTACGCCCTGGGCTGATCGAGCGGATGCGCAGCGAGGCGATCGCATTGGTGAGCGATGCGGGGACGCCGCTGATTTCCGATCCCGGATACAAGCTGGTGCGCGATGCGCGCGCGGCGGGCGTGACGGTGACGACGATTCCCGGCCCCTGCGCCGCGATCGCCGCGCTGACGTTGGCCGGGCTGCCGAGCGACCGGTTCCTGTTCATGGGGTTCCTGCCCCCCAAGCAAAAGGCGCGCGCCGACACGATCGCCGAGGTCGCCGCCGTGCGCGCGACGCTGATCTTCTACGAATCCGGACCACGGCTGGCCGCGACGCTGGGTGCGCTGGCCGAGGGGCTGGGC
This sequence comes from Sphingomonas sp. C3-2, assembly GCF_033025475.1. Lineage (NCBI taxonomy): Bacteria > Pseudomonadati > Pseudomonadota > Alphaproteobacteria > Sphingomonadales > Sphingomonadaceae > Sphingomonas > Sphingomonas sp. C3-2. The sequence goes on along the minus strand of NZ_CP130322.1, from coordinate 3,241,935 downwards.
GACCGCGAGGCGGGCGTGGCGCGCGAGATCAGCAAGCGGTTCGAGGAATGCCTGACCGACAGCCTGTCTGCGCTGGCCGCGCGCTATGCCGAGGCGCCGCCCAAGGGCGAGATCGTGATCGTCGTCGCGCCGCCGGGTGAAGCCCCCGCGCCGAACGCCGATGATGCGGACGCGGCGCTGGCCGAGGCGCTGACCCGCCTGCCCCCCGCCAAGGCGGCCGGCGAGATCGCCAGGAAATTCGGGCTGGACCGCAAGGAGCTTTATGCCCGCGCGATGGCGATGAAGGACGGCGATTGACGCGCGCCAAGGCCGAACAACGCGGCCGGCGCGGCGAAACCGTCGCAGCCTGGTGGCTGCGCCTGTTCGGCTGGCGGATATTGGGGCGCCGCGTGCGTACGCCGATGGGCGAGATCGATCTGGTCGCGCGGCGCGGGCGGACCATCGCCTTTGTCGAGGTGAAGACCCGCGCCAATGCACATGAACTGGCGCTGGCGATCGACCGGCACCGGCTGACGCGCGTTGCCGCCGCCGCCAATGCGCTGGCACCGCGCTATGCCATGCGCGGCGAGGATATCCGCATCGACGTGGTTCTGGTGCGCCCCTGGGCGCTGCCCCGCCACATCGCCAATGCCTGGCACGGGTGACAGGCGCACGCGCGTCCCCTAAAGCGCAGGTCCGCACAGTTGGAGAAGCATATGAGCCTCAAGGTCGCCGTCCAGATGGACCCGATGGAAAGCATCAAGATCGCAGGCGATTCGACCTTTGCGATCATGCTGTCCGCGCAGAGCCGCGGCCACAGCCTCTATCATTACGAGGCAGGCGACCTGAACTATGCCGATGGCCGCGTGTGGGCCCGGGCGCATCCGGTGACCGTGCAGCGCGTTGACGGCGATCATTTCGCCTTTGGCGATCCGGTGACGATCAACCTCGGCAACGAGATCGACGTGGTGCTGATGCGGCAAGACCCGCCGTTCGACCTTGGCTATATCACAGCGACGCACCTGCTGGAGCGGATCCGCCACCAGACGCTGATCGTCAACGACCCCGTTTCGGTGCGCAACGCACCCGAAAAGCTGTTCGTGCTCGACTTCGGTCATTTCATGCCGCCGACGCTGATCACCCGCTCGCTCGCCGAAGTCCGCGCATTCCAGCAGACGCATGGCGAGATCGTGGTAAAGCCGCTTCACGGCAATGCTGGATCGGCGGTGTTCCATATCGCCGCGGATGGCCGCAACCTCGCCTCGCTTGTCGAACTGTTCGGCGAGGTGTGGCGCGAACCGTTCATGGTGCAGGCCTTCCTGAAGGAAGTGTCCGGCGGCGACAAGCGCATCGTGCTGGTGGACGGCGAAGTGGCCGGCGCGATCAACCGCGTCCCCGGCAGCGGCGAGATCCGTTCGAACCTGGCAGCCGGCGGCCGCGCAGAGGCAACCGCGCTATCCCCGCGCGAGCAGGAAATCTGTGCCGCACTTGGCCCCGCGCTCAAGGAACGCGGGCTGTTGTTCGTCGGCATCGACGTGATCGGCGGCTATCTGACCGAGATCAACGTCACCTCCCCCACCGGCATCGTCTCGATGGACCAGTTCAACGCCACCGATACCGGCGCGATGATCTGGACCGCGATTGAAAACAAGCTGAAGCGTTGAAGGGCTGAATCGTGTCCGACTGGATGATCAATCTTATCGAGCAGTCGGGCTATCTCGGCGTGGCGTTCCTGATGTTCCTCGAGACGGTGTTTCCGCCGATCCCGTCGGAAATCATCATGTCGATCGCCGGGGTAAAGGCCGCGCAGGGCGCGCTTTCGCTGCCCTGGGTGATCGCCGCTGGCACCGCCGGCGCGATGCTGGGCAATTATTTCTGGTATCTGGCGGCGCGCGTGATCGGGATCGACCGGTTCAAGCCGCTGATCGACCGGTATGGCCGCTGGCTGACGATGGACTGGAACGAAATCCAGCGCGCCGAAAAGCTGTTCGGCCAATATGGCTTTGCCTTTGTGTTCTTCGGGCGAATGCTGCCGACACTGCGGTCGCTGATCTCGATCCCCGCGGGCCTGTTGCACATGCGGCTTTCGACCTTCGTTGTCTGGTCGACGCTGGGCACCGCGGGCTGGACCGCGCTGCTGGCGGTATTCGGCTGGGCAGTGGGCAACAATGTCGACCAGATCGACGATTTCATCGGCCCGGTTTCGACCGCCGTCATCATCCTGATCGTCGCTACCTATCTGTGGCGCGTGATCTTCTGGCGCCCCAAGGCCTGAGCCCCGCTCAGGCCCTTGGATGGGCGCTGCGATAAACGTCCATCAGATGCGCGGCATCGACCGCGGTGTAGATCTGGGTTGAGCTGAGACTGGCATGGCCGAGCAGTTCCTGCAGCGCGCGCAGATCGGTGCCGCGGCCGAGCAGATGCGTGGCAAAGCTGTGGCGCAGCGCATGGGGCGTGGTGCGATCGGACAGGCCAAGCCGGGTGCGCGCGCCCTGCACCGCGCGGCGGATGAGCGCGGCTGAAAGCGGACCGCCCCGCGTGCCCCGAAACAGGGGTTCGTCGCGGCCCGGTTGCCATGGGCAGAGCGCGACATATTCCTCAATCGCCCGGCGGACCTGCGGCAGCAGCGGGACGATGCGCGTCTTGCCGCGCTTGCCGGTGACCGACATCGTCTCGCCAAGCGGCATCACCGAACCGGTGAGCGCCATTGCCTCCCCGATGCGCAGGCCCGCGCCGTAGAGCAGCATGAGCACCGCCCAGTTGCGCGCGCCGATCCACGGTTCGCGCGCATGTTCGGCAGTATCCTCGGCCAGGGCCACGGCTTCGTCGGGAGAGATGGGGCGCGGCAGCCCCTTTTGGACTCGCGGGCCCTTTAGCCGCGGAATGGCCTGCCCTTCGGCCGCCACGAATTTTAGGAAACCGCGCACCGCCGACAATTCGCGCGCGGCGGAGGTGTTGGCCAGCCCCTCCCCCCGGCGGAAGGCGAGATAGGCGCGCAGGTCGGCGGGCTCGAGCGCGCGCAGGAGATCGACATCGACCGCGCGGCCGTGATGCTGGGAGAGAAAATCATACAGCCGCTCGGCCGTTGCCAGATAGGCGCGCACCGTATGTTCGGAGCGGCGGCTGTGATTGCGCAGATGGCTGCGCCACTGAGCGATGAGATCGGCCATGCCCGCTTATCGGAAAATCAGTGGCCGGGGACAACAGCCCTTCCCCCATATTGCGGGAGAAGGGCCGTTAAATTCAGGATCAGCCGATCGACTGGCCGGTCTTCGCCCAGTCCGCAAGGAAGCCTTCGATGCCCTTGTCGGTGAGCGGGTGGTTGAACAGCGCCTTGATGACGGCGGGCGGCGCGGTCATCACATCGGCGCCGATGCGCGCGGATTCGAGCACATGGACGGGGTGACGGACGCTGGCGACCAGGATTTCGGTGTCGAAGGCGTAGTTGTCGTAGATGAGACGGATGTCGGAGATGAGCTGCATGCCATCGAAACCGATATCGTCATGGCGACCGACGAAGGGCGAGATGAAGGTGGCGCCGGCCTTGGCGGCGAGAAGCGCCTGGTTGGCTGAGAAGCACAGCGTGACGTTGACCATCGTGCCGTCGCTGGTGAGCTTCTTGCAGGTCTTGAGGCCGGCGGGCGTCAGCGGAACCTTGACCGTGACATTGTCGGCGATCTTCCGCAGGATTTCGGCTTCCTTCATCATCGTTTCATGGTCGAGCGCGACGACCTCTGCCGAGACGGGGCCATCGACGATGCCGCAGATTTCCTTGACCACGTCGAGGAAATCACGACCCGACTTGTGGATGAGCGAAGGGTTGGTGGTGACGCCGTCGAGCAAGCCGGTTTCGGCGAGTTCGGCGATTTCCTTGGTGTCGGCGGTATCAACGAAGAATTTCATGGGAGGCGCTCGCTTGTCGCAAAGTGATTCGTTGCCCCGCTCTATAAGCGCTTCGGGCAGATTGGCGAAGCGCAGCCGTTGAAACCGGTGGGTGCCCAATTATCTTGAAGGGATGACGACATCCCGCGCCCATGTGCAGACCGCCAGCGCCAGCCGCTATCTTCAACAACTCGGCAAGCATTGGGGGCACAAATTCCCCGTCGATATGAGCCCCGAACATGCGACGATCGACCTGCCGTTCGGCCGGTGCACGCTGAATGCCGATGCCGCGCATTTGACCGTCGATCTGGCAGGTTCGCCCGAGGCGGACATGGACAAATTCGAAGAGATTGTGGCCGAGCATCTCCAGCGCTTCGGCCACCGCGAGACGCTGGTGTTCGACTGGCAGCGCGGCTGAGCCCCCGCCGCCCGGTCAGCGCTTGCCATAGGTGGGCGCGTGAAAATCGGGCGGCTTGTTTTCAATCCAGCGCAGGAAGCGCGCGATCGCCGGATCGGCGCGCAGTTCGGTGGCAGCCGGGGCCATCCGCGCCAGCGCCGCATTGCTGAACACAGCATGGATCGTACGGTGGCAAATGGGGTGGAGCGGCACCGTTTCGCTTCCGCCCCGGCTCTTGGGCACGGGATGATGCCATTCCACCCGCCGCCCAAGCGGACGGCCACACAGCCAGCAGCGGGGGTTTTCGGGGTCGTCCATTGCCAGACCCTAGCTCCGTCGCGAAAGCATCAACAGCCTTTCCCTTTCCCCCCAAGCCCCTCTAACTAGGCCTGATGACTCGCGCCCGCGTTCTCCTTCTCAACAGTGCGCTTGGCCCGCTCGATTACCGGGTGCCCCACGGCATGGCGGTGGAGCCGGGATCGATCGTCGTCGCCCCGCTGGGGCCGCGCCAGCTGGCCGGAGTAGTGTGGGAACCCGAGCGCATGGCGTCTGACGGCGAGGTGGGCGACAACCGGTTGCGCAATTTGCTGAGCGTGATCGACGCCCCGCCGCTGCGCCCCGAGCTGCGCCGCCTGATCGAGTGGACGGCGGATTATTACCTCGCGCCGCCCGCCGCCGTTTTGCGCATGGCGCTGCCGTCCTCCTCCGCGCTCGAAGGGGTGCGGATGATCACCGAATACCGGCTGTCGGGCTTTCGCCCCGAGCGGCTGACGAGCCAGCGGCTGCAGGCGCTGGACCGGATCGGCGAGCGGCAGGGGCTGATCCGCGAGCTGGCGGAGATCGCCGATGTTTCCGACAGCGTGATCCGCGGGCTGGTGAAGGCCGGCGCGATCGAGGCGGTGGAGGTGAATATCGACACCCCCTATCCCCCGCCCGAACCCGATCACGCGCCCCCTATCCTGTCCGCACGCCAGAGCGAGGTTGCGACAAAGCTGGTCGAGGCCGTGGATGCCAAGGCGTTCCACCCCTTTCTGCTCGACGGCGTGACCGGATCGGGCAAGACCGAGGTCTATTTCGAGGCGGTTGCCGAGGCGATCCGGCAAGGCCGGCAGACGCTGGTGCTGCTCCCCGAAATCGCGCTGACCGAGCCGTTCCTGAAGCGCTTTGCCGCGCGCTTCGGCCATGCCCCCGTGGCCTGGCACAGCGATCTGCGCCAGTCGCAGCGGCGCCGTGCGTGGCGCGCGATCGCCAGCGGCGAAGCGCTGGTGACGGTGGGCGCGCGTTCGGCGCTGTTCCTGCCCTATGCCGATCTCGGCCTGATCGTCGTCGACGAAGCGCATGAGACGAGTTTCAAGCAGGAAGAAGGCGTGCATTATCACGCCCGCGACGTGGCAGTAATGCGCGGGCATTTCGACCAATGCCCGGTGATCCTGGCATCGGCCACCCCCGCGATCGAAACGCGCCAGCAGGTGGAGATCGGCCGCTATACCGAGCTGAAGCTTCCGGGCCGCTTCGGCAAGGCCGAGATGCCCGATATCGCCGCGATCGACCTGATCGCCGAGCCCCCCGAACGCGGGCGCTGGCTGGCCCCCCGGCTGGTGGAGGCGATGCGCGAGACGCTGGAGCGCAGCGAACAAGCGCTGCTGTTCCTCAACCGGCGCGGCTATGCCCCGCTGACGCTGTGCCGCACCTGCGGCCACCGGTTCCAATGCCCCAATTGCACCGCGTGGATGGTCGAGCATCGGCTGGTGAAGCGGCTGGCCTGCCACCATTGCGGCCATGTGATGCAGCCGCCCGAGGAATGCCCCGAATGCCATGATGAGGACAGCCTTGTCGCGTGCGGCCCCGGGGTGGAGCGGATCGCCGATGAAGCCAAGCTGCTGTTTCCCGACGCGCGCACCGCGATCGTCACATCGGACACGCTATGGTCCCCCGCCAAGGCGGCGGAGTTTGTGGGCCGGATGGAGGCGGGCGATATCGATATCGTGATCGGCACCCAGCTGATCACCAAGGGCTATCACTTTCCCAATCTGACGCTGGTCGGCGTGGTCGACGCCGATCTGGGGCTGGAAGGCGGCGACCTGCGCGCCGCCGAGCGCAGTTTCCAGCAGATCATGCAGGTGGCGGGGCGCGCCGGGCGCGGCGAGAAGCCGGGCCATGTGCTCATCCAGACGCACAACCCCAAGGCACCGGTGATGGACGCACTGGTGAGCGGCGACGCGCAGAGCTTTTACGAGGCCGAAACCGAGGCGCGCCGCCATGCGGGCGCCCCGCCTTTTGGTCGCTATGCCGGGATCATCATCTCTTCCGAGGATCAGGGCATGGCGCTGGAAACCGCCAAGCGGATCGGGCGCAGCGCACCCAAGGTGGACGGGATGCATGTGTACGGCCCCGCCCCCGCCCCGCTCGCGATGCTGCGCGGGCGCCACCGTTTCCGCCTGCTCGTCCATGCGCGCCGCTCGCTCGACGTCCAGAATGTCATCCGCGAATGGATCGGCCCGATCGACTGGCCCAACAAGGTGCGCGTGGCGGTCGACGTCGATCCCTATAGTTTCCTGTAACACCGCCGACCGCGCGCCGATCGTCGCGCCCGCGCTTGCCTTGGCAACAATTTGTTACATATCGGAAAAATAATGATTTGACTTCCGACCGCGCATTGCCCACTCGCGGACAGCAATTGAAACACATTCGCAATATCAACAGGGGCAACAATGTTCAGAGCGGTTCGCACTCCCTTTTCCCGGCACATCACCGGCGCCAGCCTCATGGTCCTTGCCATGGCCGCCAGCCAGCCGGCCTTCGCCGAAGATGCGGACAGCGCCTCGGACGAGCGCGGGATCGTGGTGACGGCGGCGGGCTATGAACAGAAGATTATCGACGCGCCCGCGAGCATCAGCGTGATCGACCGCGTCGACCTGCAGGACAAGCGCTTCGGCAGCCTTGCCGAGGCGCTGCAGGATATCGAGGGCGTCGATGTCGGCGGCGAGGCGGGCAAGACCGGCGGGCTCAACATCTCGATCCGCGGCATGCCGAGCGAATATACGCTCGTGCTGGTCGACGGCCGCCGGCAAAACGCGCCGGGCAATGTGACCCCCAATGGCTTTGGTGAATCTTCCACCAGCTTCCTGCCCCCCTATTCAGCGATCGAGCGGATCGAGGTGGTGCGTGGCCCGATGTCGACGCTTTACGGGTCAGACGCGATGGGCGGCGTCGTCAACATCATCACCCGCAAGGTGGGTGATCGCTGGGCGGGCACCGCGACTGCCGAAACCACGATCCAGGGCGATGACCGTTTCGGCAATATCCAGTCAGTGAACGGTTATGCGCAGGGCCCGCTGATCAAGGGGCTGGCCGGGCTGACGCTGCGCGGCAGCATCCACCACCGCGAAGGCGCGAACATCGAAATTCCGGGCGATCCCGCGCTGCGCCTCGGCCGCGAGCCGGTGCAGTCGGACATCTACACCTATGGCGGGCGACTGACGCTGACGCCGCATGCCGACCATGACCTGTGGCTCGAGATCGACCGCAACGAGCAGACCTATGACAATAGCAAGGGGCAGCTCGGCACGCTGGGTTCGGGCGGCTATGCCCCCGAGCAGAAATTCAACCGCACCAATTATGTCGTCGCGCATAGCTGGCGCAGCGCGCTGGGCACGCTCGACACCACACTGACGCGCAACGAGACCGAAACCATCGGCCGCCTGATCCCCAACGGCACCCCCGGCGCCGTGGCGGGCAGCGCCCGTACGCTGGAATCGCGCAACGACATCATCGACACGCGTTTTGCCGGCAAAACCGGGCCCGTGGCGTTCACCGTCGGCGGCCAGTACTGGCATGCGCGGATGGTGGAAGGCGTGGCACCCGAGCCATTCAAGTTCACCCAGTGGGCGGGCTTTGCCGAGGCGACCGTGACGCTGACCGAAGGGTTCAACCTGACCGGCGGCGTGCGCTATGACGACCATTCGACCTTTGGCGGCAAATGGTCTCCCCGCGCCTATGCGGTGTGGCAGATCAACGATGCGCTGACGCTGAAGGGCGGCGTGAGCCGCGGCTTCAAGACCCCGCGCGTCGAACAGATCGCCAGCGGCATCATCGGCTTTGGCAGCCAGGGCCGCGTGCCGCAGATCGGTTCGCCCGGCCTGACGCCTGAGACGAGCACCAGCTATGAAGCGGGCCTCTATTACGACGCGGGCGGCTTCTTCAGCGGCAATGTCACGCTGTTCAACAACGAATTCGACGACAAGATCGCGAGCGGCCCGGGTGTTCCGAACTGCAGCTTTGCGGGTGCCCCCAACCGCCCCGGTTGCGTCGATGTCGGCAACTTCCCCAATGTCGATCTGTTCAGCCAGTCGGTGAACATCGACAAGGCGCGCACGCGCGGCGGTGAAATCGCGACACGCTTCGCCTTCTCACAGGCGGTGTCGCTGGGGCTGAACTATACCTATACCGAAACCGAGCAGCTGAGCGGCACGGACAAGGGGCTGCCGCTGGTGGGCATGCCCAAGCATATGCTGAACGCCAATCTGCGCTGGAAGCTGGACGATCAGGCAAGCCTGTGGGCCCGTGCCGAAATCCGTTCGAAGCGCTGGCGCGGCAACAATGCCCAGCAGGCCGCGCTCGGCGATTTCCGTGGCTATGAGCTGTTCCACATCGGTGGTTCGTACCAGATCACCCCGGCCTTCCGCCTTGCGGCGACGGTGTATAACATTCTCGACACCGATTATGCGGTTTACGAGCCCTATGCGAGCGGCGCGAACACCGTGTACGCCCCGGCTTATTCGATCAATCAGGAAGGCCGCCGCCTCTGGCTTTCGGCGACGGTCGATTTCTGATCATCGCCTAAAACCAAGACAAACACGTAAATGCCGGGTTGCCCATGGGCGGCCCGGCATAACCCTTTCTTCCCCCATGCCATTACCATTGCGTATCAATCCCGCCACATCCTATGAAAAGGCAATTGCCTGGGGGGGATAGAGAATGCAGTTTTTCCGAGCGAGCGCTGCTGCCGCAGCATTGCTGACGATTGCGACGCCAGCATCAGCGGAATGGCGCAAGGCCACATCGCAGCATTTCGAAGTCTATTCCGAAGGCCCGGAGAAGTCGCTGACCGATTTCACGGCGCGGCTGGAGCGTTTCGACGCATTGCTGCACAAGGTGCTTGGCATCCGGACACGCGATGACGGCATTCCCCGCCTGAACGTGTTTCTTGTCGCGAACACTGCATCGGTCCGCAAGGCGATGAACGCCAAGCGATCGTCCATTGCCGGTTTCTACTCAGCGCGTCCCGGCGGGGCCATGATCGTGTCGCCGCGCGCGATGGCGGTTTCGTCCAAGCTGGACCTCGACGCGGAAACGATCCTGTTTCACGAATATGCGCATCACTTCATGATGCAGAATTTCCCGGTCGCCTACCCCGCCTGGTATGTTGAGGGGTTTGCCGAGTATTTTTCGACCGCCGAGCCCAAGGCCGATGGCACTGCGACGATCGGGCGGCCCGCGACACACCGATTCTACGGTCTCGGCACCATGTCGATGATGCCGACCAAGGCGCTGTTTGCCGGGATGACGGGCAAGGACGCCGCATCGATCGATCTCTATTATGGCCAATCCTGGCTGCTGACACATTATCTGAGCTTTGCGAAAGACCGCCAAGGCCAGCTCAGCGATTATCTGAACGCGATGAACCGGGGGCTTTCCTCGGAAAACGCAGCGATCGAGGCCTTTGGTCCGCTGGACAAGCTCGACAAGGATCTGGAAGCCTACAAGAAGGCGCGGCGGATCAGCTTCCTGGAACTGAAAAATTTCCAGGTGAGCCCGCCCCAGGTGAAAGTGGAAACGCTGTCCGAGGCGGAAGGCGCGCTGATACCCTTCCGTATCCAGCGCATCGATGGCCTCGACACCGAGGACGGCGCGGCGCAGATCGCAGAGTTCCGGGCGCTGGCGCAGCGCCATGCCGGCCACCCAGCCGCGAACGACGCGCTGACATCGATTGCGATCGCCGAGAAGAAACTGGATGAGGCCGACGCCGCGAACAACGCATACCTGACATATAAACCGAATGATTCCCGTGCATTGCTTCGTAAGGCGGAGATAGCGATGGAGCGCCTGGAGCAGAAATCCAGCCCGACGGCCGCCGAGTGGAAGCAGGTGCGACCGATGATCGTGAACGCCAATCGCGCCAATCCGAACGATCCGCTGGTGCTGACCGCCTATTATCGGTCCTTCCTGCGCGAAGGCGTGAAACCCACCCCGGTTGCGTTCGACGGACTGCGGCGCGCGCTGCAACTGGCCCCGCAGAGTTCGGAAATCCGGTTCATGCTGGCGCACCATCTGATGCAGGAAAAGAGGAATGAGGAAGCGCGCGTCGTGATCGCCCCGCTCGCCTATTCACCGCATGAAAGCGGATCGCGCACCGCCGCGCTGCAAATACTGGCCAAGATCGACGGCAAGCCCGCGCCTGAGGGCGAGGACGAAGAACAGGAAACGGCGGAGGTGGAGACGAAGGCAGACTGAGCCTTTCAGTCCACGCCCTCCCTTTTCCTCAAATCGAGTTTCCGTTCTATTCCATAAGCATATCCACCCATGCTGCCATCGCTTCTCTGCGCGCGGTGGCAGGGGATGACGACGGCGAGATGGTTGGCACCGCAGGCCGTGCCCGCCGCGCGGACGGCGCGCGGGTTGCCGACGATCGTGGCCAGTTCGGTATAGGTGCGCGTTTCGCCGACGGGGATCGCGCGGAGCGCCTGCCACACCGCCTCCTGAAAGGCGGTGCCCTGAACGTCGAGCGGGAGATCACGGTGGCGGCCGGGCTGTTCGACCTCGCTCACCACCTTTTGCGCGAGCGCGGCGAGCGCGGCACCGCCGGGTTCGATGCTGGCGGCAGGAAAGCGGGCATATAGTGCATCCTCCCCTTCGTCGAACGAGACCCGGCAAAGCCCCTTGTCGGTTGCGGCGACAAGCAGCGGGCCAAGGCTGGTATCGGCCTGCACCCATCGGATGACCACCCCCGCCCCGCCGCGCTTCCAGGCGCTGGGCGTCATGCCGAGGCGCGCGCTCGTCTCGGCATAGAAACGGCTGGGCCCCGAATAGCCCGCTTCATAGATGGCATCGGTCACACGGTCCTCCTTTACCAGCGCATCGGTGGCCCGGCCCGCGCGCAGCGCGCGCTGATAGGCAGCAGGGGTGATCCCGGTCGCGCGTTTGAACAGCCGGTGGAAATGATGCGGCGCATAGCCGACCTTCTCGGCGAGCAGATCGAGCGACACCGCCGCATCAGCTTGTCCGAGCAATTCGATCGCACGCGCGACGGCGATGCGTTCGCGCCCGACTTCGTCGGGGCGGCAGCGCAAGCAGGCGCGGAACCCCGCCGCGCGCGCGGCCGCGGCATCAGGATAGAAGCTGACATGTTCGCGTTTGGGATGGCGCGCCGGACAGCTGGGCTTGCAATAGATGCCCGTCGTCCGCACCGCGCCGACAAAGCAGCCGTCGAAACTGCGATCGCGCCGTTCGAACGCCGCCCATGCCGTGTCCGCATCGACACCCGTTCCGGCAGCGAAATCTTGGACGGGGGCGCCCAAGTATTTTTTGCGGTTCATGCTCATGCAAGGCTTTGTACGGCAGTAACCAGTGCCATACATCCCGCCAATTGCGTTCAAAGCGGTGCGCAGCGCATCATTTTGTCTTCTCACATGGTCGTGAATTGCCCCGAGAGCGGGCAGAGCATCTTGCATCCCCCGGCAAGCGATGCTAGCAGCCGCGCGACCCATAAGGGGGCGCGAAATTCGCCCCCCGTTTCGCGTGGGGCTATTCCGTTTGTTCTTAGGGGACACAAGGCGCGTGGAGACTTCCGGCGGCATTCAGGCCAGCTTAGCAGGGCGGTACGCCACTGCCCTGTTCGATTTGGCCCGTGATTCGAACAATATCGAGGCCGTTGAAAAGAGCCTTGGCATTCTTAAGAGCGCTCTGGCCGAATCGGCCGAGCTTCGCCAACTGACCAAGAGCCCGCTTCTGTCGCGGACCGAGTCAGGCAAGGCGATCGAGGCAGTGGCCAAGTCGCTCGGGCTCGATCAGCTCACCACCAAATATCTGGGCGTTCTTGCCTCCAATCGCCGTCTTGGCGAAGTGAGCAACACGATCCGGTCCTTCCAGGCGCTTGCCGCGAACCATCGCGGCGAGACCAAGGCCGAGGTCACGTCCGCACATCCGCTTTCCGCCGCGCAGGTCGATGAGCTCAAGAAGCAGCTCAAGGCACGCGTCGGCCGCGACGTTACCGTCGATCTGACCGTCGATCCCGCCATTCTGGGCGGCCTCGTCGTCAAGATCGGCTCGCAGATGATCGACAGCTCGATCAAGACCCGTCTCAATTCCCTCGCGCACGCGATGAAAGGCTGAACATGGATATCCGCGCTGCAGAAATCTCGAAGGTCATCAAGGACCAGATCGCCAATTTCGGCACTGAAGCCCAGGTTTCCGAAATCGGAACCGTGCTCTCGGTCGGCGACGGTATCGCCCGCATTCACGGGCTGGATAACGTCCAGGCCGGTGAAATGGTCGAGTTCGCCAACGGCATTCAGGGCATGGCCCTCAACCTCGAAGCCGACAATGTCGGCGTCGTGATCTTCGGCTCGGACGCCGAAATCCGCGAAGGCGACACCGTCAAGCGCACCGGCACCATCGTCGACGTTCCCGTCGGCAAGGGCCTGCTCGGCCGCGTTGTCGACGGCCTCGGCAACCCGATCGATGGCAAGGGCCCGATCGAGTACACCGAACGCCGCCGCGTTGAAGTGAAGGCGCCGGGCATCATCCCGCGCAAGTCGGTGCACGAACCCGTGCAGACCGGCCTCAAGGCGATCGACGCGCTCGTTCCCGTCGGCCGCGGCCAGCGCGAACTGATCATCGGTGACCGTCAGACCGGCAAGACCGCCGTCGCGATCGACACCTTCATCAACCAGAAGACCATCAACGCCGGTGGTGACGAGAGCAAGAAGCTCTACTGCATCTACGTCGCAGTCGGCCAGAAGCGTTCGACCGTCGCGCAGATCGTGCGTCAGCTCGAAGAAAACGGCGCGATGGAATATTCGATCGTCGTTGCGGCTACCGCTTCGGAACCCGCTCCGCTTCAGTATCTCGCGCCCTATGCCGGCGTGACGATGGGTGAATTCTTCCGCGACAACGGCATGCACGCCGTGATCGTGTATGACGATCTTTCGAAGCAGGCCGTGGCCTACCGTCAGATGTCGCTCCTCCTCCGTCGTCCGCCGGGCCGCGAAGCATATCCGGGCGACGTCTTCTATCTCCACAGCCGTCTGCTTGAACGCGCTGCGAAGATGAACGACGAAAACGGCAATGGCTCGCTGACCGCACTGCCGATCATCGAAACCCAGGCAGGCGACGTTTCGGCGTATATTCCGACCAACGTGATTTCGATCACCGACGGCCAGATCTTCCTTGAAACCGATCTGTTCTTCGCCGGCATCCGCCCCGCAATCAACGTCGGCCTTTCGGTCTCGCGCGTCGGTTCGGCGGCACAGACCAAGGCGATGAAGAAGGTTTCGGGCTCGATCAAGCTCGAACTGGCGCAGTACCGCGAAATGGCGGCATTCGCACAGTTCGGTTCGGACCTCGACGCCTCGACGCAGAAGCTGCTGAACCGCGGCGCCCGCCTCACCGAACTGCTGAAGCAGGGCCAGTTCAGCCCGATGCCGTTCGAAGAGCAGACCGCGTCGATCTTCGCTGGCACCAGCGGCTATCTCGACAACGTCCCGGTCGATGCGGTTACCCGCTTCGAAGCCGCGATGCTTGCCGACCTGCGCGCCAACCACGCCGACGTCCTGAACACGATCCGCGACACCAAGGATCTGGGCGACGAAGTGAAGGGCAAGCTGAAGGCTGCGCTCGACCAGTTCGTCAAGACGTTCGCTTAAGGGAAATCGTCATCCCGGCCTTCGGGCCGGGATCTCCCTTGTTCAACAAGAATAGAGAGATTTCGGCCAAGCGCCGAAATGACGAGTGAAGGGATACAATGGCTAGCCTAAAGGCCCTCAAACTTCGCATCGGCTCGGTCAAGTCGACGCAGAAGATCACCAAGGCGATGAAGATGGTCGCCGCCGCAAAGCTGCGCCGCGCGCAGGAAGCGGCGCTTGCCGGACGCCCCTATGCCGAGCGCCTGGAAAAGGTGATGGCGGGCCTTGCGGCCAAGGTGACGATCAGCGCATCGTCTCCGAAGCTTCTGGCCGGCACCGGCAGCGATCAGGTGCACCTGATCATCGTCGCCACCTCGGAACGCGGCCTTGCGGGTGCGTTCAACACCAACATCGTTCGTGCTGCACGCAAGAAGGCCGAGGAATTGGCCGCTGCGGGCAAGACCGTTAAGTTCTACATCGCCGGCAAGAAGGGCCGTGCCGTGATCAAGCGCTTCCACGCGAAGCAGATCGTGCACGACCATGAAATGGGCTACATCAAGAATGTTGCCTTTGCCAACGCGCAGGCGCTCGCCGACGACGTGATCGCACGCTATGAAGCGGGCGAATTCGACGTGGCACACCTGTTCTACGCCAAGTTCGTCTCGGCGCTGGTGCAGGTCCCGGTCGGCCAGCAGATCATCCCCGTTCCCATGCCCGAAGGCGTGGAAGCCGATGCCGCCGAAGCCGTCGTGGAATATGAACCCGATGAGGAAGCGATCCTGGCGGATCTGCTGCCCCGCAACGTCGCGGTTCAGGTGTTCCGCGCACTGCTCGAAAACGCCGCTTCGGAACAGGGCAGCCGCATGAACGCGATGGACAACGCCACGCGCAACGCCGGCGACATGATCAACCGCCTTAGCATCCAGTATAACCGGACGCGTCAGGCCGCGATCACCACCGAACTGGTCGAAATCATTTCCGGCGCCGAAGCGCTTTAAGAAATCAAGGCAAGGAAAACCGTCATGGCAACCGAATCCCAGACACCCACGGCCGCGACCGGCCGTATTTCGCAGGTCATCGGCGCCGTCGTCGACGTGACCTTCGAAGGTCACCTCCCCGCCATTCTGTCGGCGCTCGAAACCGACAATAACGGCAACCGCCTCGTTCTCGAGGTTGCGCAGCACCTCGGCGAAAACACCGTCCGCACGATCGCGATGGACTCGACCGAAGGCCTGACCCGCGGTCAGCCCGTCGCCGATACCGGCGCGCAGATCTCGGTTCCGGTTGGCCCCGCAACGCTCGGCCGCATCATGAACGTCGTCGGCGAACCGATCGACGAACGTGGCCCGATCGGCACCACCGTCACCGCCCCCATTCACGCCAAGGCTCCCGAGTTCGTCGAACAGTCGACCGAAAGCTCGATCCTGGTCACCGGCATCAAGGTCATCGACCTTCTCGCCCCCTATGCAAAGGGCGGCAAGATCGGTCTGTTCGGCGGCGCCGGCGTGGGCAAGACCGTTCTTATTCAGGAACTGATCAACAACATCGCCAAGGGCCATGGTGGTACGTCGGTGTTCGCGGGCGTCGGTGAACGCACCCGCGAAGGTAACGACCTTTACCACGAGTTCCTCGACGCAGGCGTTATCGCCAAGGACGCCGACGGCAACGCGATCTCTGAAGGTTCGAAGGTTGCACTGGTTTATGGCCAGATGAACGAACCGCCGGGCGCGCGTGCACGCGTTGCGCTTTCGGGTCTGACGATCGCCGAATATTTCCGCGACCAGGAAGGCCAGGACGTTCTGTTCTTCGTCGACAACATCTTCCGCTTCACGCAGGCAGGTGCAGAAGTGTCGGCACTTCTGGGTCGTATTCCTTCGGCCGTGGGCTATCAGCCGACGCTGGCGACCGACATGGGCGCGCTGCAGGAACGCATCACCTCGACCAACAAGGGCTCGATCACCTCGGTGCAGGCCGTCTACGTTCCCGCAGACGATCTTACCGACCCTGCTCCCGCAACCTCGTTCGCTCACTTGGACGCGACGACCGTGCTTAACCGCGCGATTTCGGAACTGGGCATCTACCCGGCAGTCGATCCGCTCGACTCCACCTCGCGCGTTCTCGAACCGCGCATCGTCGGCCAGGAGCATTACGACACCGCCCGCGCCGTTCAGTCGCTGCTCCAGAAGTACAAGTCGCTTCAGGACATCATCGCGATCCTCGGCATGGACGAGCTTTCGGAAGAAGATAAGCTGACCGTGCAGCGCGCTCGCAAGATCCAGCGCTTCCTGTCGCAGCCCTTCCACGTCGCAGAAGTCTTCACCGGCATCTCGGGCAAGTTCGTGCAGATCGAAGACACGATCAAATCGTTCAAGGCCGTGGTTGATGGTGAATATGACCACCTGCCCGAAGCAGCGTTCTACATGGTTGGCGGCATCGAAGAAGCCGTTGCCAAGGCCCAGAAGCTGGCCGCGGAAGCAGCCTGATCATGGCCGCGCTGCACTTTGAACTGGTCACGCCCGAAAGGCTGATCCGCTCCGAGGACGTCCACATGGTGGTCGTCCCCGGCACGGAAGGTGAATTCGGCGTGCTCGCGGGCCACGCGCCCTTCATGTCGACGATCAAGGACGGCGCCCTCTCGATCTACAAGACCGAGAACGGCGCTCCCGAAACGATCCGCATCGAAGGCGGCTTTGCGGAGGTCAATGAAAAGGGCCTTACCGTTCTGGCCGAAAAGGCCGAAGCAGCCTGATCTGCCGGACAAGCAAATTGCGAAGGGCGGTGCGAAAGCGCCGCCCTTTTCATTTGCGGTGATATTTCCAGCGCATCGGCTTGCTGCCATCGGCCAGTGAAATCTCCGCATGGAGCACATCGCCCTCGCGCCAGTAGCGGATACGCTGGGGGTAATCATTGTCGACATTACGGAAGGTGATGTCCGTTCCTGCACCCTCGCTTCGGGCAAAGCGCGTACGGTTCAGCCCGCGCGGCGATGCCCAGAAGGCAATGGTTGGGCGTTGCCCGCACCCGCATCCGTCTCGACATGGATCTGCATCGCTTCCCACTGATCGGCCGTATCGCCGACGCCGGAACGGCTTGCGCCCAGCATGATGCCGCCGCGCGGCGACATCCAGCACTCTTCCGTCCAGCGATCATCCGATCGGGCTTCCCAGCATCCGGAGAGCCAATCGGGCAAAGCCGGCGCGTCCGCCGCCAGCAGCAAAGGGGTGGAAAACAGGATCAGGCCATATTTCAATGCCATGGGCCCTTCCCCTCAGCGTCCTGCTTTGCCAATGAGTGCGCGCGTTTCACGCATTAGGCAATTGTCAAAGTTTCCAGATTATTCACCTTCAACAAGAGGCCCGACCAGGGGCTGGCAAGAGGATGGCAGCGAAGCGATGAGCGCATTCGGAAAACGCGGTGGTATGGCAGGCGGCGCGGCAGGGCGCCCTTCTTTTGGCGTGGCACGGCCGATGCAGGGAGGATTCCGCCCCGCGCAAAACGATGGCGAAGCGATGGGCGGTTCGCAATTCCCGCCAATCGACAGCGCCGAACTGCCGCCCGAGGACCTCGCGATTTCGACGAGCGCCGCGCATAGCGATGCGATGGCGCGGCTCGATGAGCGCCTGAACGCGGTACATGCCACGAACGCCAAGCCCGAAGGGTTCGAAGCCTCGGTCCACAAGATCAAGGAACAGGTGCTGCCGCGCCTGCTCGAACGCGTCGACCCTGAAGCCGCTGCCACGCTGAGCAAGGATGAACTGGCAGAGGAATTCCGCCCGATCATCGGCGAAGTGCTCGCCGAACTGAAATTCACGCTCAACCGGCGCGAGCAGTTCGCGCTGGAAAAGGTGCTGGTCGACGAACTTCTGGGCCTCGGCCCGCTCGAAGAACTGCTCGCCGATCCGAACATCTCGGATATCATGGTGAACGGCCCCGAGCAGACCTATATCGAGCGCAAGGGCAAGCTGGAACTGGCGCAGATCCAGTTCCGCGACGAGGCGCACCTGCTGCAGATCGCGCAGCGCATCTGCAACTCGGTGGGCCGCCGTGTCGACCAGACCACACCGCTCGCGGACGCCCGTCTGAAGGACGGCAGCCGCGTCAACGTGATCGTGCCCCCGCTCAGCTTGCGTGGCACCGCGATCTCGATCCGTAAATTCTCCGACAAGCCGATCACGCTCGACATGATGGCGCGCGGCGGATCGATGTCGGACAAGATGTCGACCGCGCTCAAGATCGCGGGCGCCAGCCGCTTCAACATCGTGATTTCGGGCGGCACCGGCTCGGGTAAGACGACGATGCTCAATGCGTTGTCGAAGATGATCGATCCGGGCGAGCGCGTGCTGACGATCGAGGACGCCGCCGAACTGAGGTTGCAGCAACCGCACTGGCTGCCGTTGGAAACCCGCCCCGCCAACCTTGAAGGTCAGGGCGCGATCTCGATCCGCGATCTCGTCATCAACGCGCTGCGTATGCGCCCGGACCGCATCATCCTGGGCGAAATTCGTGGCTCCGAATGTTTCGACATGCTGGCGGCGATGAACACGGGCCATGACGGGTCGATGTGTACGCTCCACTCCAACAGCCCGCGCGAGGCGCTGGCGCGTATGGAAAACATGGTCATGATGTCTGACATCAAGGTGCCCAAGGAAGCGATTTCGCGCCAGATCGCGGACTCGGTCGACCTGATCGTCCAGGTGAAGCGCCTGCGCGACGGTTCGCGCCGCACCACCAACATCACCGAGGTGATCGGGATGGAGGGCGATGTGATCGTGACGCAGGAGCTGTTCAAGTTCGAATATCTGGACGAGACGCCCGATGGCAAGATCATCGGCGAATATCGGGCGATGGGCCTGCGTCCCTATACGCTCGAAAAGGCGAAGCAATACGGCTTTGATCAGGCATTCCTCGAAGCCTGCCTCTGAGGTACGCCGCACTGCACAACATCACCACATGGTGGTATTGAGCAGGTGCAGCACAGCCTAGGCCGGAGGGGTATCATTCCTTTCCGGAGCCGTCATGATCGAAGATATCGTCCGCCCGACCCTGCCCGCCGACGCTACGGAAAACTGGCGTGAATGGCATCCGGACGGCGATGGACGCTTTCTCGACCTGCTGGGCGTGATCCGCACCAAATGCCTGTCCACCGACAGCGCCTGTGTGCGCTTCACCCCCGAACCAATGCATGCCAATCGCGGCGGGCTGGCGCATGGCGGTTATCTGATGAGCTGTGTCGACGAGGCGCTGTTCCATTCGGCGGCCGCGCTTGAGCTGACGGCTGCCAAGGGATCGGGCGTGACGGTGAGCGCCAATGTCAATTTCATCGGCGCGGCCTCGATCGACGCTCCGATCGACGCGATCACGCGCATTGTCGGCGAAACCGGCCGCATGTTCTTCATCTCGGGCCATATGGAACAGGAAGGTCGCCGGATCGCCTCGTTCGAAGGCATTCTGCGCAAGCTGAAGAACGCCGGGGTCAATTGACCCCTGCCCGGATGGCACCAGCCTATCCGACACCCGTCGCGATCAGGCGCTTACTGATGCAGCTTGAGCGCGATGGCGGTGAGAAACAGCGTCGCCATGACCGAGAGGACGGTGATGAGCGTCCACGGCATGAAGCCGACCTTGTCGAGATTTCTGCGGCGCTGGCGTTTCATGTCCGCCAGTGTCGCGACCACCGCGATCGTCGCGGACATGCCCGCAAATCCCCATAGGTGCACTTGCAACGCCTTTCTCTGATCTGCACTATCCGCGCATTCAGATAGGAGAGATTTTTCAATGCGCCAGTATCTTGCGATTTCTGCCGCGCTTTTTGCCATGACCGGCACCAGCGCGCTTGCCCAGCACGCCCATGCAGATCATCAAACCATGGATGCAGCGACCCATGCGCTGCACGAAGCCGTGGCCTCCCCCGCGCGTAAGCCCGCCAACCGCGCACGCGATACCTATCGTCACCCGGTCGAAACGCTGAGCTTTTTCGGCGTGACGCCAAACCAGACGGTGGTCGAGATCTGGCCGAGCGCGGGCTGGTACACCGAAATCCTGGCGCCGATGTTGAAGGACAAGGGCCGCTATATCGCCGCAGCCCAGCCGCCGGGCAAATATCGCACGGCGACCGAAACGCTGATCGCCAGCGATCCGGTGCGTTTCGACAAGGTGGAGATAGCGACATTCGACCCCAAGGCGGCGGACGATATCGTGGCGCCGAACAGCGCCGATGTGGTGCTGACCTTTCGCAACGCCCACAATCTGATCATGGCGGGCGAAGATACTGCCAAGGCGGCCTTTGCACGTTTTTACCGTGCGCTGAAGCCCGGCGGCGTACTGGGCGTCGTCGACCACCGCCTGCCCGAGGACCGCAGTGCAGCCGATGAGCAATCGAGCGGTTACCTGAAGACATCGACCGTCGTGAAACTGGCCGAGGCCGCCGGCTTCAAATTGGCGGCCGAAAGCGAGGTGAACGCCAATCCCAAGGACACGGCGAACTGGCCCAAGGGCGTTTGGACGCTGCCGCCGACGCTGAGCCTGGGTGATACCGACAGGGCGAAATATCAGACGATCGGCGAAAGCGACCGGATGACGCTGAAATTCGTGAAGCCGCAGGGCTGAGGTTGATCGGCGGACGGGAGTGCCCCTCCTGTCCGCCAGATCGCGATCAAGCGCGCGCCGGGAAAGCGCGGCTTATTTGCTGAGTTTTTCGATCTGTTCCTGAAGCTTGGCGAGCTGTTCCTTCAGCGCGTCGATCTCACCATCGCTCTTGGCCGGAGCCGGGGCCGGTTGCGGCGGCTGCGGCTCGGCGGGCTTGGCTCCCGGCTGGAAGGCCGTGGCCGCCGCTTCGAACATTGCCATGTTGCGCTTGGCCATTTCAGCGAACGGGCCATGCGCGAAAGCGCCCTCGACCGCGGTGCGGAACTGTTCCTGATTGCGGCGGAAGCTGTCCATCGAGGCTTCGAGATAACCGGGGACAACCGCCTGCATCGAATCCCCGTACATGGAGATAAGCTGGCGCAGGAAGTTGACGGGGAGCATCGTCTGCCCGCGTGATTCCTCTTCCATGATGATCTGGGTGAGGACGTTACGGGTGATATCTTCATCCGTCTTGGCGTCGACCACCTTGAACTCACGGCCTTCACGCGTCATCGCCGCCAGGTGATCCAGCGTGATGTAACTCGACGTATCGGTGTTATAGAGCCGCCGGTTAGCATATTTCTTGATGATGACAATATCGCCCTTGGACGAAGATTTCTTCATGGTGGAGAGCGCCCCATTGGAAAATATGTACGACACTGCACCATTTGATGCCGCGTCGCAACACGGCCCCCGCCCCCTGCCGTTGTTTCTCGATCTCTTGCGTTGCCAGACTGCAACAGATCCGAAACGAACCAAGGATGCGCTTGCGGGATTGAGAGCCTATCAGGCCGCCGAACGTATACCGCGCCCCGCCCCGCTACCTGAGGCCGTGCGGGTGGGACGCGCGAGCCTGATCGATTATGGCGGAACGGGCACGCCGGTCGTCTTCGTGCCCTCGCTGATCAACCCCGCCTTCGTCCTCGACCTTGCGGAAAATAATTCGATGCTGCGCTGGCTGGCGACGCAGAATATGCGCCCGCTGCTGCTCGACTGGGGCGAAGCGACGCCCGAGGAGCGCGATCTCGACGTGGGCGGGCATGTCGAACGCTATCTCATTCCACTAACCCAGGCGCTCGGTGAACCACCCGTTCTCGCCGGCTATTGCCTCGGCGGGACGATGGCGTTGGCAGCCGCCGCGCTGACCCCGGTGAAGGGTCTCGCGCTGATTGCTACCCCATGGAATTTTCATGGTTTCCCACAAGATACCCGCGCGGGCATGGCGACGCTCTGGGCCGGTGCGCAGGCGACATGCGAGCGCATGGGGCTGCTGCCGATGGAAGTGCTGCAGACCGCGTTCTGGCGGCTGGACCCCGAGCGGACGATTTCCAAATTTGAGAATTTCGGGCGCCTGCCCCCCGATGGCGAGGCCGCGCAAGCCTTTGTCGCGCTGGAGGACTGGGCCAATGGCGGCGCCCCGCTGACCTATGCCGCAGGCCGCCAATTGTTCGAGGATTTCATCGAGCGCGACCTGCCGGGCCAGGCGGCATGGTCGGTGGGCGGCAGGCAGATTGTGCCAGAGGACCTGAACTGCCCGGTACTCGACATCGTGTCGCTGACCGACAGGATCGTGCCTGCCGCAACCTCGACCGAGCTTGAAGAACGGATCGAGACGGCGGCGGGGCATGTCGGCATGGTCGTCGGGCGTGGCGCAAAAGACACTCTGTGGCAGCCGCTCGTCGATTGGCTTTCGCGATTGCAGCACAACTGATACTAGGCCCCCACAAGATATAAATGTTCGCGGAGTCCTTCCATGTCCGATATCGTGATCACAGCCGCCAAGCGTACCCCGGTCGGCAGTTTCCTCGGCGCATTCGCCTCCACCCCCGCCCATGAACTGGGCCGGATTGCGATCGAAGCGGCGCTGGCGCAGGCCGGCGTTGCCGGTGATGAAGTGTCCGAAGTCATCATGGGTCAGATCCTGACCGCAGGCCAGGGCCAGAACCCCGCCCGCCAGGCATCGATCGCCGCCGGCATTCCGAACACCGTGCCCGCATGGGGCATGAACCAGCTTTGCGGTTCGGGCCTGCGCGCGGTGGCGCTGGCGGCCCAGGCCGTGGCGAATGGCGATTCGAAGATCGTCGTTGCCGGGGGCCAGGAAAACATGTCGATGGCCCCGCACGCGCAGTTCCTGCGCGCGGGCGTGAAGATGGGCAGCACCGAGCTGTTCGACACGATGATCAAGGACGGCCTGACCGACGTCTTCAACAATTATCACATGGGCGTGACGGCCGAGAACCTGGCCGAACAATACCAGATCACCCGCGAAGACCAGGACGCCTTTGCCGTGCGGTCTCAGAACCGCGCCGAAGCCGCCCGCGCATCGGGCCGCTTCAAGGACGAGATCGTTCCGGTGACCATCAAGGGCCGCAAGGGCGACACGATCGTCGAGAATGACGAATATATCCGCGACGGCGTGACCGTGGACGGCATTTCGGGCCTGCGTCCGGCGTTCAAGAAGGACGGCAGCGTGACCGCCGCCAACGCCAGCGGCATCAACGACGGCGCAGCCGCGATCGTCGTGATGACCGCCGAGGAAGCCGCGCGCCGCGGTGCCCCCGTGCTCGCCCGCATCAAAAGCTGGGCGCATGCCGGCGTCGATCCGTCGATCATGGGCTATGGCCCGGTTCCGGCCACGCGCCTTGCGCTGGAAAAGGCCGGCTGGACGGTCGCCGATCTCGACCTCATTGAAGCGAACGAAGCCTTTGCCGCACAGGCGCTGTGCGTGGGCCGTGAACTGGGCTTTGACGACGAGAAGCTGAACGTCAACGGCGGCGCGATCGCGATCGGCCACCCCGTCGGCGCATCGGGTGCGCGCGTGCTCACCACGCTCATCTATGAAATGCAGAAGCGCGACGCGAAGAAGGGCCTCGCCACGCTGTGCATCGGCGGCGGCATGGGCATTGCGATGTGCCTTGAGCGCTAAGCGCCAGCCATAAGCATCAAGGAAAAGGCCCGCCATTTCGGCGGGCCTTTTTCGTTTCAGCCTGTCCTGAGCAGAACGCTCAGCCCCAGTAGCGGTCCATGCGCTGGCCGAGGCTGGTGAGCAGTTCATATTGCGACATGCCCGAAAGCGCGGCGGCGGCGGGCAGATCATAGTCGATCGAAACCCAGTCCCCCTCAGCCAGATCGGGCGCGGCATCGACGCTGACGATGAGCAGATCCATCGAGACGCGGCCGATGACGGGCAGTGCCCTGCCCCCCGCGCGCGCCATGCCCTTGCCGGAGAACCCCCGGAAATAGCCGTCGGCATAGCCGATGTTGAGGATGGCGAGTTCCATGTCGCCCGAGGCGACGGCAGTGGCGTTATAGCCGATACGATCGCCCGCACGGACGCGGCGGCGCTGGAGGATCTGTGCTTCAGGCGTCGCAACCTGCCGGATGGCTGCGGCCTCGGGACGCGGCAGCCCCCCGTAGAGCGCAAGCCCCGGCCGGGTGAGATCGAAGGCGTAATCGCTGCCGAGGCAAATGCCCGCGCTGTTCGCAAGGCTCATCCGCTGTGCCGAGGTGCGGCCGCGCAACGCGGAGAAGCTGGCCAACTGCTCGGCATTCATCGGCACGTCCTCATCCGCGCAGGCGAGATGGCTGACGAGATTTTCGATGATCAACCCGTCGAGAAGCCCGGCGGCAACATCCTCCGGCGCGACGCCGAGACGGCACATGCCGGTATCGACCATGACGTCGCAGGCCCCGCCACCCGATTGTTTCCACAAGCCGACCTGGGTGGGCGTGCAGAGCACGGGGCGCGCACGACCGGCGCGCGCGGGATGCATATCGACCGGGCGGACACCGTGGAGGACCGAGATGGAAAGCCCATCGGCATAGGGGCCAAGCGCCACCGCCTCTGCCCAGGTGGCGACGAAGAAATCGCGGCACCCCGCCTGTGCCAGATGCTGCATGACCCGGATCGCGCCCAGCCCATAAGCATTGGCCTTGATCGCTGCACCGCACGCCGCCGCACCGCTTTGGCGGTCCAGCCAGTTCCAATTGTCAACGAGCGCGCCGCGATCAAGACGCAGGCGCAGAGGCGATTCGATGGTGGTGGTGCTCACGCGCCATTCCCTACCGGCCGCCTCCCCATGCGTCGAGCGGAGCGGTTCAGAAAAGTCGGCCGCCATTGGGCACCGCGCGCTCCGGCGAGACGAGAACAACCTCGCCCTGTTCATCCGGAAAACCGAGGGTGAGCACTTCGGACATGAACTTGCCGATCTGGCGCGGGGGGAAGTTGACGACCGCCGCCACCTGCCGCCCGACGAGCGTTTCGAGCGCATAATTGGCGACGATCTGCGCCGAGGATTTCTTCGTGCCGATGACGGGGCCGAAATCGATAACGAGCTTTACCGAGGGCTTGCGCGCCTCGGGATAGGGATCGGCCGCGATGATCGTACCGATGCGGATGTCGACCGCGAGAAACTGATCGAAGCTGATTTCGGGCGCGGCGGGCGCGTCTTCGGCATGGTTCATGTGCATGAAATGGTTTTCCGTAAGGATAATTGATCAGGAAGAGCGATTGGGATCGGTCAACGGCTCGGCAATCTCGCGCGGGCCGGGCTGGCGGCCGGATGGGAGCGAGCCGGTCTGGCGTTCGATCATGCGACGGACACGGGGTGGTTCGGGGCCCTGATGGAGCGCGCGGATGCGATCGCCAATACCGGCGTCCGCCTTGGTTATCCGCTGATTGTGGCGGACATAATCGAGCCAGGTCGGCACGCTGAACTGTTCGGCCCAGATTTCGGCATCGGCGAGATCGCGTGAGAGCGTCCAGTGCCGGGCACCGTCGCGCCGGCGGATGCGCCGGCGTTCGGCCATGACGCACAGCAACTCGACCACATCCTCGCGCCGGATGCGATATTCGACGGTGATGACCACGGGGCCGCTGCGCGGTTGGATGTCGAAATCGACGCGCGGTTCGCGCCAGCGGTTGAGCGGATCGAGATCGAGCTTTTCGGGCTGAGCGAGCGCAAAGCGCAGGCCGAGCATGCTGCCCAGCGCCATTTCGGCGGCGGCGATGGCAAGCGCGGTCCAGATGCCCGTGCCGTGTGCGATTTCGCCCCAGACCCATGCGCCGACCGCCATGCCGCCAAAGGCGAACATCTGGTAGAGCGACAGCGCCCGGGCGACGACCCAGCGCGGCGTCGACATCTGAACGGTGACGTTGAAGGTGGAGAGCGCGAGCACCCAGCCGATGCCCGCGATGAACAGCACCGCCATGGTTAGCGGAAGCCATGTGCTCCACCCGGCAACGAGCGCGGCGAGCGCGAAGCCAAGCGCCGAATAACGGACAATCCCTTCATTCGAAAGGCGGTTGCGGATCTGTTCGCGGCACAGCGCGCCGCCCACCGCGCCGACGCCAAAGGCGCCGAGCAACAGGCCATAGGTCAGCGGGCCGCCACCGAGCAGATCGCGGGCGATGAGCGGCATGAGCGCGGGCACCGCGCTGGCGCCTAGCCCGAAGACAAGGCTGCGCAGTAGCACCACGCGGATATCGGGCGACATCGCGGCATAGCGAATACCCGCCGCCATCGCGACGCCCAGCGTTTCGCGCGGCAACTGGCGTTCGACCTTGGGCGGTTGCCAGCGCAGCAGCACGAAGATGAGGCCGAGATAGCTAACCGCGTTGACCGCAAAGGCCGCCGCCGCGCCGGCCGCCGCCACGATCGCGCCGCCGATCGCGGGGCCGAGGCTGCGCGCGATGTTGAACCCCATGCTGTTGAGCGCGACGGCGCCGGGCAAATGGCTGCGTGGCACCATATCCCCCACCGAGGCCTGCCATGCGGGGCTGTTGAGCGCCGAGCCGCAGCCGATAAGAAACGTGAAGCAGAGGAGCAGCCACGGCGTGATCCAGCCCAGAAGCGCGAGCGTGGCGAGCCCCAGCGAGACGAGGAGCATGAAACCCTGCGCCGCAAGCATGACCTTGCGCCGATCATAATTGTCGGCCAGCGCGCCGGCGGCGAGCGCGAAGACCATGATCGGCAGCGTCACCGATGCCTGGACCAGCGCAACCATGTCCGCCGAGCCGGCAATCGACGTCATCATCCACGATGCGCCGACCGACTGGATCAGCCCGCCGAAATTGGAGGCAAGGCTCGCGATCCAGACCGAACGGAAAATGGGCACGGAAAGCGGCGCCCAGGCGCTGCCTGGCGCGGTGGTGCTTTCCTCTCTGGTTTCCGCAGTCATGCCCCTTGGATGCCGGTTAAACCCGCCAAGGCCAAGGGCGAACTGCCCCCATGATCAGAAGCGCGCGGTGACCCCGGCGACGAAACCGGCCCGGCCGAGGCTCCCGGCCTCGTCCACGCCCTTATAGTTCGTATCGACATAGGAGGCTGACAGGCTGAGCCAATCACGCGAATAGACGAGCCCGGCTTCCCAATCCCATTTCTCGTCAAACGCACCGTTTTCACGCCCCACGCGCGCCCGGCCGGTGAGCGGCGTGCCCGGAATGCCGATATCGGCGCGGGTGGAAACATAAAGATTGTCGCGCCCGTCGAACCGGTCCGGCGACCAGGCGAGCTTGAGCTCGACCGAAGCCGGGCCGAGCGTCTTGGCAAGGGTGCCGTTCACCTCGACAAAGTTCAGCCCGTTGGCGCCCGGATAGAAATAGCTCTGCACGCCGACCGAATAGTCCATGCCGCGCGCCTGCCCGGCATAGCCGCCGTAAAGATCGACCTCGGCATCGGCGCCGCCGAAATTGGACAGGCTCGATGCCCAGCCGCCCAGATACCAGCCGGAGGAGAAATCGACATCGACGCCGCCCTGCACCGCAGGATCGCGATCGGACTGGCTGAGGCCGCGAAAACGATAATCGCTGACCGCGCCGATATTGGCCGAGACATCGACATCGGACACACCGTAATCGGGCTGGTCCATGTCCTGAGCCTGCGCCACGCCGCCCATCGCCCAAAGCATCGCGCCGCATGCGGCCAGTGCGCTGATTTTCTGCATTCACCCCAACATCTTCAGTGATCGTGCCTAACTGCCCGAGCGCCGGGGCTGAGTAAACCGCGCGGGGTACAACCATCCGCCACGGCGTGGTCGCACGGCGATGGGCCGATTTCCGATCGATGCTTTGCCAAGGCCGCACGAAGGCCTATCTAGGCGACGCAATGGCAGATCTTTTCGCGTCCCCCGAAACCGACCCGGCACCGTCCGCAGCAAATGCCCCGCTGGCCGACAAGCTGCGCCCCGAACAATTGAGCGACGTCGTCGGTCAGGATCACCTGACCGGCCCCGAAGGCGCGATCGGGCGGATGGTGGCGGCGGGCCGGCTGTCCTCGATCATCCTCTGGGGGCCGCCGGGCACCGGCAAGACGACGATCGCGCGGCTGCTGGCCGATGCGGTGGGCCTGCGCTTTGCCGCGATTTCGGCGGTGTTCTCGGGCGTTGCCGACCTGAAAAAAGCCTTTGCAGAGGCCCGCGAACATGCCCACATGGGGCAGCGGACATTGTTGTTCGTGGACGAGATCCACCGTTTCAACCGCGCGCAGCAGGACGGTTTCCTGCCCTATGTCGAGGACGGCACAGTGACGCTGGTGGGCGCCACCACCGAAAACCCCAGCTTCGAGCTGAACGCCGCACTGCTCAGCCGCGCGCAGGTGCTTATTCTCAATCGGCTGGATTCGTCCGCGCTCGACACACTGCTGGCGCGTGGCGAAACGCTGTTGGACCGCGCGCTACCGCTGCAGCCAGCGGCGCGCGATGCGCTGATCGCCAGCGCCGACGGCGATGGACGTTTTCTTTTGAACCAGGCGGAGACGCTGTTTTCGATCCGGATCGACGAACCGCTCGATCCGCAGGGGCTGTCTGCGCTGCTCCACCGCCGCGTTGCGGTGTACGACAAGGACCGCGAGGGGCATTACAACCTCATTTCCGCGCTTCACAAATCGCTGCGCGGATCGGACCCGCAGGCCGCACTTTACTATATGGCGCGGATGCTGGTGGCGGGTGAGGAGCCGCTTTATGTGCTGCGCCGCCTTGTCCGCTTCGCCTCCGAAGATATCGGGCTTGCCGATCCGCAGGCGCTGATCCAGTGCCTTGCCGCCAAGGATGCCTATGATTTTCTGGGCAGCCCCGAGGGCGAACTGGCGATCGTGCAGGCCTGCCTTTACTGCGCGACGGCGCCCAAATCGAACGCGGCGTACAAAGCGCAGAAGGCGGCATGGAAATCGGCCCGCGACACCGGATCGCTGATGCCGCCGCAGAATATATTGAACGCCCCCACCAAGCTGATGAAGCAGGTCGGTTACGGCAAGGGCTACACCTATGATCATGACGCCGATCAGGGGTTTTCGGGCGACAATTACTGGCCCGAGGAAATGCAGCCGCAGACCTATTACACACCGGTGGAACGGGGCTTCGAAAAACGGATCGCCGAGCGAATTGCCTATTGGGAGGAATTGCGTGCGCAAAGGCGGGGTTAGTCTTGGATTGAGCGTTCTGGCGTTGGCAGCGGCAAGCCCCGCAGCGGCGCAGGCGCAGGAATTGCCCCCCTATGACCGCGCGATTGCCGCAGGATAC
The DNA here is from genome assembly GCF_033025475.1 of Sphingomonas sp. C3-2. Lineage (NCBI taxonomy): Bacteria > Pseudomonadati > Pseudomonadota > Alphaproteobacteria > Sphingomonadales > Sphingomonadaceae > Sphingomonas > Sphingomonas sp. C3-2. The sequence goes on along the minus strand of NZ_CP130322.1, from coordinate 3,212,634 downwards.
AAGGCGCTGACGCTGTGCAGCGGCATCTTCAACGCCGGACGCACGCCCGAGCAGATGGCGGGTGACGAACTGCGCGGCACCTATCCGCAATATGATGCGCTGTTGCCCAGCCTCGACGCCGTGGTGGACCGCGCGAATGGGCGCGTGAGCGTCGCGTTCGACAGCGCGCTTCCCGCACGCCGCGCCGAATGGCAGACGGCACGCGGCTGCACCATCCTGCCGATCGGCGCGACAGGTGGCGACGGGCAGGCCCCCGCCCCCATCGCCAGCGCCGATCCGCGCCCCTGGCCGATGGGCGACAAGGGCATTGGAACGAAGATTGCCGCCCCGCTTGCCGCGACGATCGCAACCGCGTTCGATGCCAAGAGCTTCGGCGCAGGCAGCAACACCACCGGCGTCGTCGTGGTGCAGGACGGCAAGATCATCGGAGAACGCTACCGTGCAGGCTTCGGCCCCTTTGTGGCGCAGCGGACATGGTCGGTCGCCAAGAGCATGACGGGCACGCTGGTGGGCATCGCGGTACAGCAGGGCGCGGTCGCCACGGCCGCCCCCGCGCCGATACCCGAATGGGGGCCGACAGCGCGCGACCCGCGCAGCGCCATCACGCTCGACAATCTACTGCGCATGGCAAGCGGGCTGCACAGCGCGACCGCAGGAAACCGCACCGACGCGCTCTATTTCGGTGGCACGGCGGTGACCGAGGAAACCACCGGCTGGCCGATCGAGGCACTGCCCGGCAGCCGTTTCCGCTATGCCAATAACGATACGCTGCTGGCCGTCCGCTCGCTGCGCGCGGCGCTGGGCGAAGAGGCGTATCAGGCCTTTCCGCGCACCGCCTTGTTCGACAAGCTGGGGATGCGCCACACCGTGGCCGAAGCCGATTGGCGCGGCAACTTCATCCTTTCCAGCCAGGTCTGGTCCACCGCGCGCGATCTCGCGCGCCTGGGCATGCTCTATCTGAACAAGGGCGTGTGGAACGGTGAAAGGCTGCTGCCCGAAAACTGGACCGACTATGTCACCGCGCCGTCCGGCCCGCAGCCCGAGGGCGAATTCGGCTATGGCGCGAGCTTCTGGCTGCTCAACCGGTCCGCAGGCGTGCCGGTGGATAGCTACGCAGCCTTCGGCAATCGCGGGCAATATGTGGTGATCGTGCCCAGCCGCAATATCGTGATCGTGCGACGCGGCGAAGACCCGACCGGTGCGCGCTTCGACGTCGCGGGCTTCACCGCAAAGATCCTCGCCGCGATCCGGTGAACCATTTCCGGCGTTTTGCGGTGATCGACTGGTCGGGTGCAAAAGGCGCCCGGCACAAGGGGATCGCGCTCGCGCTGTGCGAGGCGGGAAGCGCAGCGCCCGTGCTCGTCGAGCCCCCGACAGGCACATGGTCGCGCACGGCGATTGCCGAATGGATCGAGGCCCGCGCGCACGAACCGCTGCTCGTCGGCTTCGATTTCAGCTTCGCGCCGCCCTGCATCGAACGCGGCAGCTATCTGCCCGGTGAGGATGTGCCGACCCACGCATCCGATTTCTGGGCCTATGTCGAGGACGCATGCGACGATGCGGATCTGGGCGCGGCCTCGCTTCTGGAGGTGCGCCACCGGCGACATTTCTATTTCGGTGCGGCGGACGGGCACAAGGCGGACTTCATGCACCTGCGCCGCTGCGAGGCAGAGTATAATGCGGGCGGCGGCGGCAAGCCATCGACCGTCTATGACGCGATCGGCGCCGCGCAGGTGGCCAAGGCCAGCTTTGCCGGGATGCGCACGCTCCACAGGCTGCATGCGGCGCTGCCGATCTGGCCGTTCGATCCCTTACCCAAAAGCGGTGCAACGGTGATCGAGATTTACACCGCAATCGCCGCCCGCGCCGCAGGACTGCGCAAGGGCCGCAGCAAGATTCGAACCGCCGACGCGCTCGACGCGGCGCTGGTAGCCATGGGAAGCGCACCGCACCGCCCCCTGCCCCGCTATGACGACCACGCCACCGACGCGATACTGACCGCAGCCTGGCTGCGGATGCAGGCGCAAAACGCCCTGTTTTGGGAGCCGGAGAAAATGACGGCAGAAATTGCGCACCGCGAGGGCTGGACCTTTGGCGTCGCTTGACGCATGGGAACATCCGACGTGCCGGCTTAGCTCAGTTGGTAGAGCACCTGATTTGTAATCAGGGGGCCACGGGTTCGAATCCTGTAGCCGGCACCATTTTCCGGACATCAGCCTAGAAGCGTCAGCCCATATTGCGGCGGCGGAAATGCGGGAAATGCCAGTGGCGGAACAACCCGCGCTGGCTGAGCGGTTCGAATATGGCATCGGGGCCTTCGGGGTCGAGTATCTCGTTATCCGCAAGCCATTTCTCGGTTTCGCTGAGTTCGGGCAGTTCATAGGGAATGAGCGTGCGCCCCTGCCCGCGCAGCTCCTCGATCGCCGCGATCATCGAGCCGAGCGCCTTTTCGTGCGCGGCGATCTTTTCAGGCGTTACCCCCAAATGTTCGGCCAGCAGATCATGGCGGATATCGGTGAGCACGGTTCCTCCCGATTGTCCGGCCACGTCCGTTCCATCAAGCGCAACATCGCATTCGGTGTCGAACCGGAGCGAGCGATTGTTGAAGTTGGACGACCCGACACGCAGATAGCGATCGTCGATCACCGACAGCTTGGCATGGACATAAATGTCCTCCCCCCGCTCGGTCACCGGATGGTAAAGGCGAAAGCGCCCCTTGCGGTCGATCCGTCGGAGCGCCTCCACCAACCGCGCACGCGCGGTATCCATGGCGACCGGTTCGAGCCAGCCCTCCGCCGCCTTGGGGTTGATGATGACGATTTCGGGCGGATTGTCCTCTGCCAGGCGCTGCGCAAGGGCATGGGCAACGCGGCGCGACGCGAAATACTGGCTTTCGGCATAGATAAAGTCGCGGGCATTGGCGATCAGATCGAGATAGAGCGCCTCGATCTCGTGGATTTCATCGTGTTCATCCATCTGCGGAAAGGTGCGCGCGATCGACAGATCAATATCGGTGAGCAGCGGTGCAAGCCCATCGGGCCAGCAATCGGCGCCGCCTGTGACACGGGGCAATTCCTCATCCTGCGCGGCCAGCCAGCGCTGGCGGGCAAGATCGCCGATCGCGACGGCGGCATCGCCGTCAAACACCGAAGCGGCATCGTGCCAGGGGCCATAAGGCTTGCCATCGGTTCCAATGCGCAGTTCGGCATCATCGGCATGGTCGCGGTCGTCATAACGCCCGTCGGTCATGTCGATCCCGCCGCAAAAGGCGAGGCGGTCGTCGATCGCGATCATTTTCTGATGGTGCGAACTACCGAGCGGATGCGTGCCATCGAGCCTGAGCGCAATCCGTTCATGCGCTTTCCAGCGGATGACGGTGCGCAGGAAGGTCGGCTTGAGAAATGACTTGAGCGCGCCCGTATCCCAGCGGAGAAGCCGGATTTCGAGGCCCGGCGTGCGATCCGCCAGCCAGATCATGAACTCGCTCAATTTTTCCGGTCCGTCATCGCCGTCTTCGCCGCGCGGAAGCGTGATTTCGGGATTGAAATCCCACCCGACGAGCAGGATGCTCTTGCGCGCGCGGATCATCGCAGCACGCGCCGCCTGAAAATAGGCGGCGGCATCGACAATCAGCGCAAAGCGCTCAGCTCGCTCGATCCGCCAGCAATTTCGACCCGGCTCGAACAAATTGCCGCCTCCGCGCCCATGACCATCGGCCAAATCCATCATCGATCCCCCGCCCGTGCAGCATCCTGCTCAGGCTAAAAGCAAAATCCTGATGGAAGGTTCCCCGAAAGGAGCGGCCCGAAAATGAACCGATAGGAAGCGTCTTCGTTGTTCAAGGCCCGAGCAGTTGGAGATGCCGATGGTTTGCACGGATATCTATGCGAAGCTGAAACAGGATCATGATCGTCACCGCCAATTGCTGAAACGCATCGCGGAAATGCACGATACCCCGGATCTTCGCCGCGACATGCTCGATGAATTCAGGATCGAGGTAACCGCGCATGCCGCCGCCGAGGAAGAGACGCTCTATGCACGGATGCTCGCGCACCCCGATCTGCGCGAGGCAGCCCAACATTCCGTTGCCGAGCACAAGGAGATCGACGACCGTCTGGTGGAACTGAGCGAACAGGACTTTGGCTCGGACGCATGGGACGAGGCGTTCGGCACATTACGATCGCGCTATGAGCACCATATCGAAGAGGAGGAGGAAGAGGTCTTCTCCAAAGCGGCAGATATGATCGAGGCAAAGGAAGAACAGCGTATGGCGGCGCGGTTCATTGACCGCAAACCCCGCGAATTACGCCGCGCAGCCAATGAGCCCTGAACAAATAATTTGCACGCAAACCATTAACCGCGATCACGAGGCGATTCGTGCTTCCCATCGGCGGATATTGGCCGCATAGTTGCCCCGCAAATTCCGGGGGGACATGCAACAGCGCCAAAACCTGCACGCATGCTTCATGCACCTCCGGATCGCGCCTGCGATACTGGTCGCGGTGCTGTGCGCGCTTTTCCTCAGCAGCCCGGCAAGGGCAGATGGCCTGTCGCTGAAGCTGAACGATCCCCTGTGCCATGCGGTATCCGAGAAAAAACAGGCGCAGATCCCCCCGCAATCGGCCTTTCGGTGCACAGGCGAGCCGCGCGCTTATAATCAGGGCACATTGTGGCTGCGCGCCGATGTGCGAACAGGTACACAACCCCAAAGCTGGAAGCTGTTGCTTCGCAATTCGCGTTTCGAGCGGGTCGATGTCCGCTTCACCTATGGCAATGGTGCTGAACGCTATCTGCATATCAAAAGCGGCGATTTCGGCGCGCGCTGGCGGATCGGTGGGATCATCGGGTTCGAGGCCCCTGAGGGCGATGCCCCGCTGACCGGAATTGCGATGGGCTTTACCGGGCTTGCCGCCCATGATTTCCTGCGCATCCGGCTGGTGACCAGCGAGGTGGCTGGAAACGAGGCATCGTTGACCGGGATGATCGTCGGCGGCAGCATGGTGCTGCTGCTTTTGTGCGCGATCTATAATTTCTGCCTCGCCTATGCCGTGCGGCGCGGCTTCATCCTGTGGCACGCCGCTTGGGCGATGGCGATGCTGATCTGGGGCGCCTTGTGGTCGCAACTTGCGTTGGCGCTCGTTCCATCGCTCGCGGGGGCGCTTTCCGCCCAACTGGGCACCTTGTTCTCGATGCTCGCGATAGCCTTTGCGACGATGACGGCGGTGACGCTGCTCGGGCACGACACGCTGCCTCGCTGGCTGCGGCGAACGACAATCGGGTTCGCCATGGCGATCGCGCTTGCCGCCATTCCCGCGACGCTGGTTCGCTCGGATCTGCTTGCCTCCATATCCGTGGTGATCGACCTGCTGGCGCTTGCCGACGTCGGCGCGGTGGCGCTGGCGCTCGCCTTTGCCTGGCGCGCCGGTAACGCCGAAGCCCGGGCATTCACCCTGACCTGGGCGATCCCGATGGCGGCCCTGGCCTTCATCAATATCGTCGATGTCGGCGACGGTATTTTTGGTGGCGGAGCGCAGCTGATCGTGCTGATCGCCTCTTCCGTGCAGATCGGGCTTCTTTCCCTCGCCTTCACCTGGCAGATGCTTGGCCTGCGCGAGGAACGCGACGCCGCACGCGCGGCACAGGCCGAGCTCAACGAACTGGCGCACCGCGACGCGCTAACCGGGCTGCTCAATCGGCGGGGCTTTGTTCAGCAGTTCAACCGCCAACTCCGTGACGCCGAATTCAAGGGCACCCCCACCGCCTTGCTGGTGATCGACATCGATCACTTCAAATCGGTCAATGATCGGTTTGGTCATGAAGCAGGCGATCTGGTGTTGAAGGCGATCGGCGCACAGTTGCTCACGCTGGAACGCAATGGGTGCCTGGTCGGCCGGCTAGGCGGCGAGGAATTCGTGCTGGCGCTTCCCGACACCGACAGCGCCAAGGCCGCCAAATTCGCCGAAACCGTCCGCCACCAGATATCGCGGACCACGCTTCCAGACGCCCTGCCAGCCGGCGAGCGCGTGACCGCCAGCATCGGCTGCACCGAGAATATCCGGGGCATGCGCTTTGCCGGGATGTTTCGCAACGCCGACAGCGCGCTTTATGAGGCGAAGAATGCGGGGCGCAACCGCGTCGTCGTTGCAGAACGAAAGCGCGTGGCGGGGGCATCCGCCGACGCAGAAATACGGCGCTTTGGCGCAATGATGGATTGACGGGCTTGCAAATCTTCCCGCAATCGGACGCACGGCCCAACGGCCAGGACCAGTAACATTATCGCGGCTGCCCCAAAGCACTCGCAGAAGAGAAGAGCCGCCCTGTGAAGCTTCTATCCCGTTTCCTGAAATTCAGCGCGCATGACCTTGCCATCGATCTCGGCACCGCCAACACGGTGGCCTATGTGCGTGGAAAGGGGATTGTCCTAAACGAACCCTCGGTGGTTGCGATCGAAACGCGCAACGGCGTGCGCAAGGTGCGCGCGGTGGGCAACGACGCCAAGCTGATGCTGGGCAAGACCCCCGCCAATATCGAAGCCATCCGCCCGCTGCGCGACGGCGTGATCGCAGACATCGAAGTGTCCGAACAGATGATCAAGCATTTCATCGACAAGGTTCACGGCCCATCCGGCTATCTGCCGCGCAGCCCCGAAATCGTGATGTCGGTGCCCTCGGGCGCGACGAGCGTGGAACGGCGCGCGATCCGCGATGCTGCCTCGAATGCGGGGGCATCGCGCGTGCTGCTGATCGAAGAGCCGATGGCCGCCGCGATCGGCGCTGGGCTGCCGGTGACCGAGCCGATCGGCGCGATGGTCGTCGATATCGGCGGCGGCACCACCGAGCTGGCGGTGCTGTCGCTGCGCGGACTGGCCTATAGCAATTCGGTACGCGTCGGCGGCGACAAGATGGACGATGCCATCACCTCGTTCATTCGTCGCAAGCACAATCTGATGATCGGCGAGGCGACCGCCGAACGGATCAAGCAGGATGTCGGCAGCGCGATCGTTCCGCACGGTGAGGATACACCGCACAAGGTGCGCGGACGCGATCTGGTGGGCGGCGTTCCCAAGGAGATCGAGATCACCCGCGCCGAGGTGGCCGAGGCAATTTCGGAAAGCGTGAACCAGATCATCGGCGCCGTGCGCATGGCGCTTGAACAAACCCCGCCCGAACTGGCCGCCGACATCATCGACCAGGGTATCGTGCTTACTGGTGGTGGCGCGCTGCTCGACGGCATGGATACCGCGCTGCGCCAGGCGACCGGACTGCCCGTGATGGTTGCCGACAATGCACTCGATTGCGTGGCGCTGGGCGCCGGACGCGCGCTGGAAGATCCCGCATATCGCGGCGTGCTGATGGAAACCTGATTTTAAACAAGGTCCGGCTGCCCGGCGCGACCAGCGCCCGGGCAGCCGGGTAAAATCAGCCTGCGGCCGGGGCGGAGCCAGCCATCGCCTGCGCGGCGGGCTTGTTGGCGGCATCGACCGAACCGTCGGCCAGCATCATCTTGGACAGCGTCGCCGCTTCGGTACGCACAGCCGCGTCTTCCGAGGTCTGCGACAAGCCGATCAGGCCGCCGAGAAGCTGGTTGCGGGCAACCGCGTCCTGCGCGGAAGCTGCGACCGATTTGCGCGCGAATTCGACCGCTTCCCGGTAATAGGGATCGGCACCCGCCTTGTTCTGCGCCGAAAGCGCGGCGTTGCCGAGCTGGACCAGAATGCCGGTATAGATGGTGCGGCTCACCGCATCTTCGGGCTTAGAATCGACAACCTTGCGCCAGTACGGCGCCGCCTCGGTGAACAGTGCGACAAGCGCGTTGACGTCACCGGTGCCTGCCTTGGCCGCGGCCTGCGCATAGAGCGCGTTTCCGAGGAAGGACACATAGTTCATATTGGCCGGCTCAGCCTTGACCGCGTCGCGGATCGCGGGAAGCGCGGCATCATATTTCGTGGCCGCACCGGCGTTGTTTCCGGCCTGCTGCAGCTTCTGGCCTTCGGTGAAATCCGCCACCGCCTTGTTGAATGCGACGACCTGTGCCTCAGTCAGGGCAGATGCCGGGGCGGCGGGCGCCTCGACCGGCGTTTCCTGTGCCGCAACGGGCGAAACGACGGCTACGGCACCCGCAACAAGCATTGCGGCAAAACTGGTTTTCAACACTATCTGAATTCTCCATGCTGTTCTTGAGGCCCGAAAAAAGGGGATTTCAGGCCACTCCCTCAACAGTAGCGGACACCCAAATGGTCCCCCGCCAAGAACAGGCTACAAATTCTCGATTGCGGGTCAAATCAACGGACGCGCCAATTTCAGTCTTCGGCTGCGGCCTCGATCCGGCGGAGCAACGCCGCGAACTGGGCGCGTTCCTCCTCGGTGAAGGTGGACAACAACAGCTGCTCCATCGCCAGCGCCTCGGGCGCGACGGCGCCGTAGAGCGCACGCCCCGCCTCGGTCAGCGACAGGAAATGCGAGCGGCCATCCTCGCCATTGGGCGATGCACTGACGAGACCGCGTTCGATGAGCGCCTTGGCCGCGCGGCTGACATTGATCTTGTCCATCCGCGTCTTGCGCGTGAGCATCTGTGGCGTCAGCCGCGGCGTTTCCGCAAGAATCGCGATCAGCCGCCACTCGGTGACCTTCAGATTGTGCCGTTTGCGATAGGTCCGCGCGATCCGCCCGCTCACCGCGTTCGAGGCCACCGAGAGGCGGTAGGGCAGAAAATGGTCGAGCCGGAGCAGGCTTGGGTCGCGATCGTCGGTCATGGTCGTCGCTTTTACCGCTCTCGTGCGTTGACAGAAGAGAAATTCAACATGTAGTTACATTTGCAACTTTATCGTTCCGGAGAGGCAAATGAGCGCCCCTGATACCGTGCATGACAATCCCATCGGACTCGACGGGTTCGAGTTCGTCGAATTCACCAGCCCCGATCCCGAAGCGCTGGCCGGGCTGTTCACCGCGCTGGGCTTTACCCATGTCGGCACGCACCGTTCGAAAAATGTCCGCCGCTATGCGCAGGGCGACATCAATTTCATCCTCAACATGGAGCCGCAGGGGCAGGTTGCGGATTTCCGCGAACAGCACGGGCCGTCCGCCAATGCGATGGCGTTCCGCGTGCATGACGCCGCCAAGGCGCTGCAGCTTGCGGTCGAGCGCGGCGCAACGCCGGTTGAGGGCAAGGTGGGCCCAGCCGAACTCAACATTCCTGCGATCGAGGGGATTGGCGGCGCCAATCTCTATCTGGTCGACCGGCGCGGCGCGGCGACGATCTACGACATCGATTTCGAACCGGTTGCCGGGACCACGCCGAACGACAACAGCGTCGGCCTGCATACGCTCGACCATCTGACCCATAATCTCAAGCGCGGGCGGATGGATTATTGGGCGGATTATTATGAGCGGATCTTCAATTTCCGCGAAATTCGCTATTTCGACATCGAAGGCCAGTCGACCGGCCTCTTCTCCAAGGCGATGACCGCGCCCGACGACAAGATCCGTATCCCGCTCAATGAAAGCCAGGACGAGCATTCGCAGATCGAGGAATTCATCAAGGATTATAAGGGCGAAGGCATCCAGCATCTGGCGCTGTCGACCGACGACATCTTCGCGACGGTCGACAAGTTGCGCGCCAATGGCGTGCGCTTCCAGGATACGCCCGAAACCTATTTCGACATGATCGACAAACGCCTGCCGGGACATGGCCATAATATCGAGGAAATGCGCAAGCGCCGGATCCTGATCGACGGCGCCCCCGAAACCGGCGGCGGCATCCTGCTCCAGATCTTCACCGAGAACATGGTCGGGCCGATCTTCTTCGAGATCATCCAGCGCAAGGGTAATGACGGCTTTGGCGAGGGCAATTTCAAGGCGTTGTTCGAAAGCATCGAGCTCGATCAGATCCGCCGCGGCGTGGTCCCCGCCAAATCGGACGCGTAGCGGCGCGCCAGCGAAAACAAGAGGAGAGGATGCCCGTCATGCGGCATGAGACTGGCATGAGACTGACCGACGAAGCCGGGTATATGCCCGGCTTCGGCAATCATTTCGCGACCGAGGCGGTGCCCGGCGCCTTGCCGATCGGCCGGAACTCGCCCCAGCATGTGCCCTTCGGGCTCTATGCCGAGCAGCTTTCGGGAACCGCCTTCACCGCGCCGCGCGCCGACAATCGCCGCAGCTGGCTGTACCGGCTGCGGCCGAGCGCGGGCCACGCACCCTATCAGTTGATGGCGCGGGACACAGAGGCAGGCGCCCCCCACCATCCCGCCAGCCCCAACCGGCTGCGCTGGGATCCACTTCCCCGCCCCGCGCCGGGCACCGATTTTGTCGACGGGCTCGTGCGCTGGGCGGGCAATGGCGCGCCGCTCGATCAGCGCGGGATCAGCATCTGGCTCTACGCCGCCAATGCCCCCATGGGTGCCCGCGTCTTCTATAGCGCCGACGGCGAGATGCTCATCGTTCCGCAGCAAGGCGCGCTCAACCTTATCACTGAACTGGGCCGGATGACGGCGCGGCCCGGCGAGATCGGCCTCATCCCGCGCGGGATGCGCTTTCGTGTGGAATTGGTGGGCGAAGCGCGCGGCTATATCTGCGAAAATCATGGCCATCCGTTCCGCCTGCCCGATCTGGGGCCGATCGGCGCGAACGGTCTGGCCAACCCCCGCGACTTCCAGACGCCTGTCGCCGCCTTCGAGGGCAGCGATGCCCCGGTCGAACTGATCCAGCTTTATGGCGGCCAATTCTGGACGAGCAGGCTGGGTCACTCGCCGCTCGACGTCGTCGCCTGGCATGGCAATCTCGCGCCCGTGAAATATGATCTGGCGCGGTTCAACACGATCAACACGGTGAGCTACGACCACCCCGATCCGTCGATCTTCACTGTGCTCACCGCGCCCAGCGATACACCGGGCACCGCCAATTGCGATTTCGTGATCTTCCCACCGCGCTGGATGGTGGCGGAAGACACGTTCCGCCCGCCCTGGTTCCACCGCAACGTGATGAGCGAGTTCATGGGGCTGGTGCACGGCGCCTATGACGCCAAGGCGGGCGGGTTCGTTCCGGGCGGCGCTTCGCTGCACAATTGCATGTCGGCGCATGGGCCCGATCGGTCCAGCTATGATGCGGCGGTGGCGATGGAACTAAAACCGTCGCGAATCGATGACACCATGGCTTTCATGTTCGAATCCTGCCTGCCGATAGTGCCGACGCGCGCGGCGATGCTTTCGGCAACGCTGCAGCAGGATTATGATGAGTGTTGGGCAGGCTTTCCAAAAGCGCGCCTGCCCTAGCGCCCCGGGGGTGGAGCGCCGTGGCCGCTATTCCCAAGCGGCGGCCACGGCAACTCCGACTTTCGCGGCTGCAACATATCCTCGCTTCTACTCCGCCCCTGCCGCGCAGTATCTGCTCAGCAGCCGGAGCGGCCGTGCATGGCCCCTGCCGGAATGCGTTTCTGACGGAAGGTGACTGTGAAAAACTTGACCCATTTGGAGCGGCTGGAAGCGGAGAGCATCCAGATCATGCGGGAGGTTGTGGCGGAGGCCGAGCGTCCGGTGATGCTGTATTCGGTGGGCAAGGATTCGGCGGTGATGCTGCATCTGGCGCGCAAGGCGTTTTATCCGTCGCCGCCGCCCTTTCCGCTGCTGCACGTCGACACGACGTGGAAATTCAAGGACATGTATGCGCTTCGCGACCGGATGGCGGCGGAGAGCGGGATGGACTTGCTCGTCTACCAGAACCCCGAGGCGCTGGCGCGCGGGATCAACCCGTTCGACCATGGCCCGCTCCACACCGATATGTGGAAGACCGAGGGGCTGAAGCAGGCGCTCGACCATTATGGCTTCGACGTCGCCTTTGGCGGCGCGCGCCGCGACGAGGAGAAGAGCCGCGCCAAGGAACGCGTCTTCTCGTTCCGTTCGGCCAACCACCGCTGGGACCCCAAGAACCAGCGCCCCGAGCTGTGGCGGCTGTACAATGCCAAGAAGACCAAGGGCGAAAGCATCCGCGTCTTCCCGATCTCGAACTGGACCGAGCTCGACATCTGGCAGTATATCCACCTCAACAACATCCCGATCGTGCCGCTCTATTTCTCGGCACCGCGCCCCACCGTCGAGCGCGACGGCATGCTGCTGATGGTCGATGACGAACGCTTCCCGCTCAACCCCGGCGAAGAGCCGGTGATGCGCTCGATCCGCTTCCGCACGCTCGGCTGCTACCCGCTGACCGGCGCGGTCGAAAGCACCGCGGCGACGCTGCCTGAGGTGATCCAGGAGATGCTGCTGACGACGACCTCGGAGCGCCAGGGCCGCGTGATCGACAAGGATGGCGGCGACGCCAGCATGGAGAAGAAGAAGCAGGAGGGGTATTTCTGAGCCACGCCTGACGCGTGCCGAAACCCCTGCCCTTTTGCTCTTTTTCGTCTCTGCGCCGCCCCCGGGGCGGCCGCCCGACCCATTCGGGACCAAGGAGTTTCCAATGACCGACAAAAGCTATCAGGCCGACGCCCTCATCGCCGAGGATATCGACGCCTATCTCGCCCAGCACCAGACCAAGTCGCTGCTGCGCTTCATCACCTGCGGCTCGGTGGACGACGGCAAGTCGACGCTGATCGGCCGCCTGCTCTATGACAGCAAGATGATCTTCGAGGATCAGCTGGCCGCCCTCGAGGCCGACAGCAAGCGCGTCGGCACGCAGGGCCAGGAGATCGACTTCGCGCTGCTCGTCGACGGCCTTGCCGCCGAACGCGAACAGGGCATCACGATCGACGTCGCCTACCGCTTCTTCGCGACCGAGAAGCGCAAGTTCATCGTCGCCGACACCCCCGGCCACGAACAATATACCCGCAACATGGTGACCGGCGCCTCGACCGCCGACCTCGCGGTGATCCTGATCGACGCGCGCAAGGGCGTGCTGACCCAGACCAAGCGCCACAGCTATCTGGCGCATCTGATCGGCATCCGGAACATCGTGCTCGCGGTCAACAAGATGGACCTGGTCGATTACGACCCCGCGGTGTTCGACGCGATCGTCAAGGATTACCGCGAGTTCGCGACCGAGATCGGGATCACCGATTTCGTCGCCATGCCGATCTCGGGCTTCAAGGGCGACAACATCACCGCGCCCTCGGACAACACCCCCTGGTATCAGGGCCCGACGCTGATGGGCCATCTCGAGACGGTCGAGGTCGATGCGACGCGCGACCAGCAGCAGCCCTTTGCGCTCCCCGTCCAGTGGGTGAACCGCCCCAATCTCGACTTTCGCGGCTTTTCGGGGCTGATCGCGACCGGCACCGTCAAGCCGGGCGACAAGATCCGCGTCATTCCCTCGGGCAAGACCTCGACCGTGGCGCGGATCGTCACGCTCGACGGCGATCTCGACGAGGCGGTTGCCGGCCAGTCGGTGACGGTGACGCTGGCCGACGAGATCGACTGCTCGCGCGGCGACGTGATCGCGACCGCCGACAACCCGCCGCAGAGCGCCGACCAGTTCGAGGCGACGATCGTCTGGATGTCGGACGAGGAAATGCTGCCCGGGCGCGGCTACTGGCTCAAGCTCGGCACCCAGATGGTGACCGCGCAGGTGCAGGCGCCCAAATATCAGGTCAACGTCAACACGCTCGAGCATCTCGCCGCCAAGACGCTCGACCTCAACGCGATCGGCATCGCCAATCTGTCGACCGACAAGCCCGTCGTCTTTGCGCCCTATGCGCAGAACCGCGATCTGGGCGGGTTCATCCTGATCGACAAGATCACCAACGCGACCGTGGCGGCGGGCATGCTCCACTTCTCGCTGCGCCGCGCCGACAATGTCCACTGGCAGGCGATCGACATCACGCGCGAAGACCATGCCAAGCTGAAGAACCAGAAGCCCGCAGTGGTGTGGTTCACCGGGCTGTCGGGCGCGGGCAAGTCGACGATCGCCAACCTCGTCCAGAAGCGGCTCCACCGGATGAACCGCCACAGCTATCTGCTCGACGGCGACAATGTCCGCCACGGGCTCAACAAGGATCTCGGCTTCACCGATGCCGACCGCGTCGAAAATATCCGCCGCGTCGGCGAGGTCGCCAAGCTGATGGCCGATGCCGGGCTGATCGTGCTCAGCGCGTTCATCTCGCCCTTCCGCTCCGAGCGCCGCCTGGTGCGCGAGATGATCGAAGCCGGCGAGTTCATCGAGGTCCATATCGACACCCCGCTCGCCGAGGCCGAGGCGCGCGACGTCAAGGGGCTCTACAAAAAGGCACGTTCCGGTGAACTCAAGAACTTCACCGGCATCGACAGCCCCTATGAAGCCCCCGAAAACCCCGAAATCCGCATCGACACCACTAACCTTACACCCGAACAGGCCGCAGACCTTATTGTCGAACGGATAATTGGCTAAACACTCCGTATGGGCACCGATTCCGTGCCGATACGGAGAGGACAAGAACGAATGACGAAGATCGCTTTGGTAACGGGCGCAGCCACCGGCCTGGGTAGGGCAACCGCGCATGCCTTTGCGAAGGCCGGCATGCGCGTGGTGGTGACCGATATCGCGCGTGCGGCGGGTGAAGAAACCGCCCATGCGATCACTGCCGCAGGTGGCGAAGCGATCTTCGTTCCCGGCGATGTGTCCCAAGGCGAAGATGTCGACGCGATCGTGCGCACCACCGTCGCGCATTTCGGCAGCCTCGACTGCGCGTTCAACAATGCGGGGATCGCGCCGCGCGGTGCGCCGATTACCGAGATGTCCGAGGAAAGCTGGGATCGCACGATCGGCGTCAACCTGAAGGGCGTCTGGCTGTGCCTGAAGCATGAATGCGAACAGATGCTGCGCCAGGGCGGCGGAGCGATCGTCAACACCGCGTCGATCATGGGCGTGGTGAGCGGACCCGGTCTGTCCGCCTATAGCGCCTCCAAGACGGGCGTGGTCGGGCTTACCCGCTCGGTCGCGCTCGATTTCGCGGCCAAGGGCATCCGCGTCAACGCGGTCTGCCCCGGCGGGATCGGTGGCACCGCGATCACCGACGCCAGCGAGAACCGGCAGGATATGGACCAGATGCGCACGCTAACCCCGATGGGCCGTCTCGGCGTGCCGCGCGAAATCGCCGACACCGTCGTCTGGTTGTGCTCGGATCAGGCATCCTTCATCACCGGACAGGCGCTCACCGTCGATGGCGGCTTCACCATATGGTGACCGACGTCGCGCTGGCCATCCGGATCGCCGGTGCGGCAGGAGAAATCCTGCTGACCCTCCAGAAATCGGGGCTGTTCGAGGACAAGGCGCTGGGCAAGGCGGGCGACAGCCTTGCCAACGCCTTCATCATCGCGGCACTGAAAGCCCAGCGCCCCGGCGACGCGATTTTGTCCGAAGAAGAACAGGACAATGCCGAGCGCTGCCAGGTGCAGCGCGTCTGGGTGGTCGATCCGCTCGACGGCACGCGCGAATATTCGGAGAAGCGCACCGACTGGGCGGTGCACATCGCGCTGGCAATCGACGGCAAGCCCGCCGTCGGCGCGGTCGCGCTGCCCGGGCTGGGGATAACGCTTTCGTCCGACACCCCGCCCCCACTGGCGCCGGAGGCAAACCCGCCGCGCATGCTGGTGAGCCGTACGCGCCCCGCAGCCGAAGCGATGGCGGTGGCCGAAGCACTGGGCGCAGAACTGGTGCCGATGGGCTCTGCGGGCGCCAAGGCGATGGCGGTGGTGCGCGGCGAGGCCGACATCTACCTTCATACCGGCGGCCAATATGAATGGGACAATTGCGCGCCCGCCGCCGTCGCGCTTGCCGCCGGGCTCCATGTCAGCCGCATCGACGGCGCGCCGCTCGTCTATAATTGCGCGGACCCGTATCTTCCCGATCTGCTCATCTGCCACAGTGAACGCGCGGCGCAGATCCTTGAGCTGATTGCAAATACTGCACCTGGACGCTCTGCTTAGGCATTTCCCACCCCTTGAGAATTGGGGGGCAAAGGCGCATTAAACGTCGGCGAAGGCGATGGCCTTCCGCTCTCCCGGTTGGAGACCGTCCTTTTTGCAAGGGGATGGCCTGATGTTCGATACTGCCGACGCCCTGTTGCTGGCACGCATCCAGTTCGCCTTCACCGTCAGTTTCCACTTCATCTTTCCCGCCTTTTCGATCGGGCTTGCGAGCTATCTCGCGGTGCTCGAGGGGTTGTGGCTGAAGACCGGAAAGGCGGTTTACCTCGACCTGTTCAAATATTGGCTGAAAATCTTCGCGATCGCCTTTGCGATGGGCGTCGTCTCGGGGATCGTGATGTCGTACCAGTTCGGTACGAACTGGTCGGCCTTCTCCGACAAGGCGGGCCCGGTGATCGGGCCGCTCATGGCCTATGAGGTGCTCACCGCCTTCTTCCTCGAGGCCGGTTTTCTGGGTGTGATGCTGTTCGGCATGAAGAAGGTCGGCAGGGGCCTGCACTTCACCGCCACGCTGATGGTGGCGATCGGCACCTTCATCTCGGCCTTCTGGATCCTTTCGGTGAACAGCTGGATGCAGACCCCGGTGGGCCATGTTATGGGCGCGAACGGCCAGTTCCTGCCCGGCGACAGCTGGGTGACGATCATCTTCAACCCGAGTTTCCCCTACCGCCTCGTCCACACGGTGATCGCGGCCTATCTGACCACGGCGCTCGTCGTCGGCGGCGTGGGGGCGTGGCACCTGCTGAAGGACCGCACCAACGCGCATGCGCGCAAGATGTTCTCGATGGCGATGTGGATGGCCGCGCTCGTCGCCCCCGTCCAGATCTTCGTCGGCGACATGCACGGGCTGAACACGCTGGAACACCAGCCGGTGAAGGTGATGGCGATGGAGGGCCATTATCAGAGCCATCCCAATGGCGCGCCGCTGATCCTGTTCGGCATCCCCAATTCGAAGGAACAGCGCGTCGATGCGGCGATCGAGATCCCCAAGCTTTCCTCGCTGATCCTGAAGCACGATCCGAATGCGCCGCTGGCCGGCCTAGACACGGTGCCGCCCGAAGAGCATCCGCCTGTCGGTATCGTCTTCTGGGCCTTTAGGATCATGGTGGGGATCGGCACGCTGATGCTCGCGCTGGGGCTGTGGAGCCTCGTCGCCCGCGCCCGCCACGCGCTTTATGACTGGCGGCCGCTGCACCGTTTCGCGCTAGTTCTGGCGCCGAGCGGCTTCGTGGCCGTGATCGCGGGCTGGGTGACGACCGAGGTGGGGCGGCAGCCCTATACGGTCTACGGTCTACTGCGCACGGCCGAATCCGCCTCTCCGCTCGCGGCGCCGGCGGTGGCGGCCTCGCTCATCGCCTTTGTCGTCGTCTATTTCTCGGTCTTCGGGATCGGCACCTGGTACATCCTGAAGCTGATGCACAAGCCCCCGCATAGTGGCGAAACCGGCGTCGAGGATACCGAGCGCGGGCCGGTGCGCACCGCCGGGATCACGCCGGGGCCCTATCAAGCCGACAGCCCCGCCTTCAAGCCTGCGGAATAGGGAGCGCGCGATCATGGACCTTACCATCATCTGGGCCTTCATCATCGCCTTTGGCGTGTTCGCCTATGTCGTCATGGACGGTTTCGACCTCGGCATCGGCATCCTCTTTCCCTTTTTCGCGGTCGGGCGCGAGCGCGATACCGCGATGAATTCGGTCGCCCCGGTATGGGACGGCAACGAGACCTGGCTGGTGCTCGGCGGCGGCGGGCTGTTTGCCGCCTTCCCGCTCGCCTATGCGATCGTCATGCCCGCGCTCTATCCGCCAATCATCGCGATGCTGCTCGCGCTGGTCTTTCGCGGCGTGGCGTTCGAGTTTCGCTGGCGCGATCCGGCCCACCGCGCCTTTTGGGACTTTGCCTTTACCGCGGGGTCGTTCACCGCAGCGCTGGCGCAAGGCATCACGCTCGGCGCGCTGTTGCAGGGCATCACGGTCATCGACCGCGCCTATGCGGGCGCCTGGCTCGATTGGCTGACGCCGTTCAGCCTGCTGACGGGTGTGAGCGTCGTCATCGGCTATGCGCTGCTGGGCGCGACCTGGCTGATCTGGAAGACCGAGGACACTGTGCAGGCCCATGCCTGGCGGCTGGCCTTGCGGCTGGCCCCGGCCACGCTGCTCGCGATCATCTGCGTCAGCCTCGCCACACCCTTTCTGGAGGCGACCTATTGGGATCGCTGGTTCGAGATGCCCTTCGTGCTGGTATCGGCGCAGGTGCCGTTGCTGATCGCAATTGCGTCGGGCGCGTTCGTGCTGGCGCTGCGCCGCAAATGGGAACGCGCGCCGTTCCTGATTACGCTCGCTATCTTCCTGCTCTGCTTTGTCGGCCTCGGGATCAGCATGTATCCCTATGTCGTGCCGGGACAGGTGACGGTGTGGGAGGCAGCGGCCCCCGAAAAGAGCCAGGTCTTCATGCTGATCGGCGCAGGGCTGATGGTACCGATCATCCTAGCCTATACCGCGTGGTCCTATTGGGTGTTTCGCGGCAAGGTGGGCCATGAGGGCTATCATTGAGCGATAGCCCCGCCCCGTTGTGGCAGCGGCTTGGCTGGATGCTGCTCATCTGGGCCGGCAGCGTGGCGGCGCTGGGTATCGTCGCCATGCTGATCCGGTTCTGGCTGAACGGCTGAGCGCCTGCCTTATTGGGCCGCGCTATTCAGCAGCCATGTCGGTGCGGCCATAGCTGTCTTCGAGGCGGACGATATCGTCCTCGCCCAGATAGGCGCCGCACTGCACCTCGATGAGGTGGAGCGGGATATGCCCCGGATTTTCGAGCCGGTGGACAGTCCCCGCCGGCACATAGGTCGACTGGTTTTCCTGAAGCAGAAAGACCTTATCCCCCACCGTCACGCGCGCGGTGCCGCTGACCACCACCCAATGTTCCGACCGGTGATGGTGCATCTGGAGCGAGAGCTTCTCGCCCGGCTTCACGACGATCCGCTTGTTCTGGAAACGGTTTCCCCGATCGGTCGTCTCATAGGTGCCCCAGGGCCGGTGGACGACATTGTGAAGGCTGTCCGGACGGACACCCGACGCATCGAAGAGTTCGGCGATCAGCCGCACGTCCTGCGCGCGTTCACGCGGCATGACGAGGATCGCGTCGCGCATCGCGACGACGACGAGATCGCTCACCCCGATCGCCGCGATCGTCGGGCCGTTTTCATTGCGAAACAGGCTGTTGTGGCTTTCGAGCGCGACGACATCACCCTTGATGATGTTGCCGTTCTCGTCGCGCTGACCAACCTCCCACACCGCCTGCCACGACCCCAGATCGGACCAGCCCATATCGACCGGAACAACCGCGCCCAGCCCGCTATGCTCCATCACCGCATGATCGAAGGAAATGGACGGCGCCTGCACGAATGCGTCGCGATCGGGACGCAGGAAGATGCCGTCCGATCGCGCATCGGCCATCGCCGCGCGGCAGGCGGCCATCAGGTCGGGGGCATGGCGTTCCAGTTCCGCCAGACAGGTACGCGCGGACATGAGGAAGATTCCGCTGTTCCAGAAATGACGCTTGCCATGCAGCCAGACCTCGGCGGTTGCGCCGTCCGGTTTCTCGGTGAAGCGGTGAATGGCGCGCACGCCCTCATGCCCGGCAAGAGCGCCCTGCGCCTCGATATAGCCATAGCCCGTTTCGGCGCGCTCGGGGATGATTCCGAAGGTGACGATATGCCCGGCTTCCCCCGCCGGAACGCCCTTTTTCACCGCGTCATGGAACGCCGCGACATGGGCGATGACATGATCGGACGGCATGACGAGCATCAGCGCATCGTCGTCCTCATCCGCGACCGTCAGCGCCGCGAGCGCGATCGCAGCTGCGGTATTGCGCGGTTCGGGCTCAAGCAGGATGCACCCCGACGCCGCACCAAGCGCCTTCAACTGATCGGAAACGTAAAAACGGTGCCCTTCCCCCGTCACCACCATCGGCGGCGCGAATCCGGGCAAGGCGGTGCGCGCAACGGTTGCCTGCAGCATGGTCAGGTCGGACGCGATCGACAGAAGCTGTTTGGGGTATTGCGGCCGGGAAACCGGCCACAGCCGAGTTCCAGAACCGCCAGAAAGGATCACCGGGTAAATCTGCATCAGACGGCCCCACCATCGTCCAGCGCAAAGGAATAAGCGCTGCACGCCGGGCCGACAATGCGTCTCCCCAAAAGGGCCCTCCCGATAGTGGCCATATAGGATGGGGGCGCGACCGGATCAGGGGATGTCAAAACAGCTTTGGGCAGACGATTTCGGGTTCGGCCACCCCGCCAAAATTCACCCAACTTTCAGAGAATATTGTGGCGACGCCAAAACATAAAAACCCCGCAAGTCGTTAGACTTACGGGGTTTTTAATGGTGGGCGTGGCAAGGATTGAACTTGCGACCCCTGCGATGTCAACACAGTGCTCTACCACTGAGCTACACGCCCACTCGGTGTGAAGCGGCCTTTAACGGGGGTGCCTGACTCGCGCAAGCTGATTTTACAAAAAACTTTCAATTTCCTTCGTTCGCGTCGTCCGACGCGAACATGCGCTCCACTTCGCTGACCAGTTCGCGCAGGTGGAACGGCTTTGACAGCACCTTGGCATGGGGCACGGCCTTGCCGGCCTTCAGCGTGACGGCGGCGAAGCCGGTGATGAACATGATCCGCATGGCAGGCGCGATGATGCCTGCTTTTTGCGCGAGTTCGATTCCATCCATCTCGGGCATGACGATATCGGTCAGCAGGAGATCGAAGCTCTCGGTTTCCAGAAACGGGATCGCGGCGGTTCCGCGATCGACCGCAGTGACGCCATAGCCTGCTTTTTCCAACGCCCGCGCCAGATATTCGCGCATCGCGTCATCGTCTTCGGCAAGCAAAATTCGCATCATTCCCCAACCCTCGGCATTCTCGACAGTCCGGTGCCCCCCGCCCCGAACGAAATTTCCATTTCATGGCCCATTCGGACGACTCGGAGCGTTTGCACCGCCATGGCCACTCGACTAGCGTGCCTTGATGGGCAACGCACCCTCTTACTCCTATTCGATTCACGGTCCCGCCAGCCCTGAAACGCCCGTTATCCTCTCTGTGCCGCATGCCGGCAGGGCCTATCCGCCCGCATTGCTGGCGATGAGCCGCGTTCCCGTCGACCGGCTGGTATCGCTTGAGGACCGCTACGCCGATGCACTGATCGGGGCAGCGGTGGCCCAGGGCTTCACCGCCATCGTCGCGCAGCGGCCGCGCGCCTGGATCGATCTCAACCGCCATGAACGCGAGGTCGATCCCGACATGATCGAGCCGCGCCTGCGCGGGGACGGGCTGATCCGATCCGCCAAGGTGACCGGCGGGCTGGGCCTGATCCCAAGGCGCCTGCGCGACGACGGCGACCTGTGGCTGTACCGCATCGCGGCAGAAAACCTGCAACGCCGCATCGCCGAAGATTATCGCCCCTATCATGAGGCGCTCCGCAGCCTGATGCGAGCGGCACGGGCCCGGTTCGGAATCGCCGTGTTGCTCGATGTGCATTCGATGCCCCCGATCGATACGGCGCAGATCGTGATCGGTAACCTGTTCGGCCGAAGCGCCGCGAGCACGCTGCCCGCCGTGGTTCGCGAAGCCGCGCAGGCCGATGGACTGCGCTGGGCGGACAACGCCCCTTATGCCGGCGGTCATATCCTGACCGCGCATGCCGATCCGAAGCGCGAGATGCACGGCATTCAGATCGAGATCGACCGTACGCTCTATCTGAAGGAAGACCTGCGCACGCCGCGCCCCGATCTGGGCGGGATGGACCGGTTCATTGCGAATATCGCGCAGCGTCTCGCAGATCGCGCCACCGATCTGCGGCTTCCGCAGGCGGCGGAATAGGACGCACAAAAAAAACCACCTCGCACAAAGGCACGAGGTGGCCAAGGTTCAGGGAGGAACACGCCAGAGGCGTGTTAATGTGGGACCGTGAAAGGGGGAGCACGGTCACCGCATCGACACCAAGATAGGATCCGTAAAGCCAGCTTTCAAGAGCGTTGCGAATACCCATCCATGTCATATTCTCTCTTCGATAAATCAAAGAGTTAGCGCAGGATTCAACGCGGCCGGAACGCCGGGATCATCCGCCCGAGAAAAGCATTGCCTTCCAACACATGATGTTTGAGCGCGCCCGCCACGTGCAGAACGATGAGTCCGATCATCGCAAGACCCATGAT